>JAFANA010000102.1 GCA_019232905.1 Vulcanimicrobiota bacterium | reverse complement strand
GAGCACCAACAACACGTCCGTGAACGGCGTGATGTTGATGGTCGACATCACCTCATCTTCTCCCCCACCTGTCGACATTGCCACGAGTAAACTAAACCTCCACTAGCCCTTAGGACGTTACGAAGCCGACGTCTTCGAGTCCAGCTTCCTTCGCAGCATCGAGAATACGAATGATGATCCCGTAGGGCGCCTTGGCATCGGCGATCACGGAGACGTGGTGGCGCGGTTTCTTCTTCGAGACGTCATACATCACGCGATAGATTCCGACCGGGTCCGTCTTCGTACCGTCGACGAAAATGACACCCTTATCATTCACGTCGACTTCGATATCGTTCTTATTATTCTGATTCTGCTGCGGGTTTTGGTTGTTATGATTCGGAAGCTGCTTCTCGAAGCCCGGCGGCGCGAGAATTGCGGCCAGAATCATGAAGATAATGAGCAGCACGAGAAGTACGTCGGTGAACGGCGTGATGTTGATCTCCGCCATTACCTCGGACTCTTGCTGTGCCGAGAGCAGTCCCACGACTTATCTTCTTTCCGAAGCTACTTCGTCGGGCCGGTCGGCTGATACAGTTCGGTCGGAATCGGCGCGCCCGTGTTGTGGAAGTGAAGCATTTCAGCGAGCTGGTTCGCCGCGACGATCATCTCTTGGTTGTACGCCTTGATGCGTGACTTGAAATAGTTGAAGAAGCTAACCGCAAAGATTGCGACGACGAGACCGGCGAACGTCGTGATGAGAGCTTCCGAAACGCCTGCAGCAACAACGGCCGGCGTCGAGTTGCCCTTCAGCGCGATGTCTTGGAACGCGCGGATAATACCGAGAACCGTACCCGCGAGACCAACGAACGGCGCGATAACGGCGATCGTACCGATGATACCGAGGTTGCGCTCGAGAGCATTGAGGTGCTCCATCAGCGCGATTGAAAGCGCGTCGGTGATATCGGCGCGGTTCTTTTCACCGCGGCGAAGACCGAACTCCAGAATACGCGGCAGCATGCCCTTATTCTGTTGGCAAATTTTGATTGCGCCGTCGAGATCATCAGCGGCAATTTTGCTGCCGATTTGACGCAGCAGGCCTTTCGTATCGCCATGCTGCGACGCAAAGAACACCAAACGTTCGATAACGATAGCAACGACGATCACGGAGAGCGCGAGCAGGATCCACATATCCGGACCACCCTGCTTCATGACGCTCATAAATCCATCAAACACGAGTTTCCGACCCCTCCCGGGTATTTAGAGTGCAGCTAGACAATAAGGAAAAAGTGACGGCTTCCGCCGCCCCGAAGGGCGGACCATTTGCCTGCCCTTCGATAAAGTCCTGGTACTTTTTATTCACGCCGCATACCCGTTCGGCGTGAATTTTATTGAGGAATGTTCTTAATCTGATTTTCGATTTGCAGTGCGAGGGCAGTGTTACCAGCTGCCTTTGCAGCCTGGTCAGCCTTATTAAGGAAGTCCAGCGCTTGCTGCTTGTCGGAAGCTTTCTTGCTGTTCGCATAGATGCCGACCATCGATACGCCCGCCGCATAATTGGCTTGCGGATCGTTCGGCGCGGCGGCCACTGCCTTGGCGGCATAGCTTTGCGCTTTTTGATAGTCCGGCTTCTGCATGCTTAAAATCGCAAACGCAGCGCCGGTGTTCGCCGTGACAGTCACCTTAGGATCCCCTGTGGCGGCCGCCTGATCGTAGTCCTTGAGCGCGTCGTCGTAGTTCTTCGCGGTCATCGCATCGTTGCCGAGCTGGATGTAGTGGCTCCCAACTGCCGTCGTTGCCGAGCCGCCCGTTGGGTCGAGCTGCTTCATCTCAGCGGTCGTTGCGTTTGCGCCCGCAGTGTCGTTGGTTGCGAGATAAGCGGATAGCAGTTGACGATCGATCGCGACCTTCGTCTTAGGATCGGTCGTCTTATCGTGCACCGCTTTCAACGTGGTGATTGCCTGCGGGTACTGCTTGTTGGCGAGTTGCGCAACACCGAGCGCAAATTGCGAATTGCTGTTGTTCGCGAGTCCTACCGCCTTTTGCGCGTAATCGAGCGCGGTCGACGGATTGGTTTGCGATTCTTGAACGCTTGCGCTTGCGAACGCATCGGCTGCGAGCGGCTGGAATTCTTTGCCGATCGTGTCGACTTTCGAAAACGTTGCGGCCGCCGAGGGATAGTCTTTGTTGTAGTATTGCGCGATGCCGAGCAATTGTAGGATTGCGGGATTCCCTGGTGACGAAACCAGCGCCGCGTTCGCTTTCGAAATTGCCGTGTCGTATTGATGGGCGCGAATTGCCGCATCGATCGGTCCCGTTACTGAACTCGGTGCGCCCGCGAGTGCGCTCGGGGCGCCGCCGCCTCCACCCTGTTCGGTGTGCGAGACGGACTTGCCGTTGAACTTGAGCTCAAAATCGTAGAAGCTCGTTATCGGCGTGGTGCCGCGATGCGCAGGACGGTAACTGGAGTTCTGCGCGATTTCCATCGCCGCAGCATTGTCGCCGGGGTTCGTCGAGCTGATGACCTTCATGGCTTTGTGCGAGCCGTCGGCGTTCACTTGTACCTGAACTTTGACCGTGCCGGAGCCGGAGATCGGCTGAGAACTCGTGCCGACCTTCATTACCTTGGCGATCGAAAATTCATTGGCAACCTGTGCGAGAGCGGGGACGGTCGTCGCCGCCATCGCCATCGTGCAACCGAGTGCAACGATGCGCGTAAACGTCATTTCTATACCTCGAGAAAGTAGATTTGCTACCTTGTGAACGCGTAAAACCCAGCCCAAAGTGCCATTGATCTTACCCTAGGCGGCCAATGACGCCGCGGGCAAACGCCTGCCAACTGCGGAAGCAACCGCTGCAAGCGCCCGCGTCATTGCGGTAAACGCGTCCGGGGTGAGGGATTGAGCGCCGTCCGAGACGGCGCTTGCCGGGTCGGGGTGAACTTCAACGAGCAAGCCGTCGGCACCGGCCGCTACCGCTGCAAGCGCCATCGGTTCGACCAGGCGCGCGACGCCGGTCCCATGCGACGGGTCGACGATGACCGGCAGATGCGTCAATTCCGCGAGTAACGGAACGACGGAGAGGTCGAGTAGGTTGCGCGTCGCGGGATCGAACGAACGCACGCCGCGCTCACAGAGGACGACATTGTCGTTGCCGGCGACGAGAAGATATTCCGCCGCCATCAGCCACTCGTCGACGGTCGCGGCGAGCCCGCGTTTGAGGAGCACCGGCTTGCCGGATTCACCCGCCTCGCGCAACAACGAAAAATTCTGCATATTGCGCGCGCCGATTTGCAGCATGTCGGCGTACCGCGCAACGATCGCGACGTCGCGAGGATCGAGCACTTCGGTAACGACCCCAAGACCGTATCGATCAGCGGAGGTTCGCAGCAACTCGAGCCCGCGAACGCCGAGCCCTTGAAATGCGTACGGCGATGTGCGCGGTTTGAAGGCGCCGCCTCGTAACACATTGGCGCCCGCCGCGGAGACCGCTTTGGCCGTTGCCTCGATTTGTTCGGCGGATTCAACCGAACACGGCCCGGCGCAAATTGCGAGCGTATCACCTCCGAACGACGCGCCGCTCTGCAGGCGCACGATCGTGCGTTCCGCACGAGCATCGCGCCGCGCGAGCTTCAACTCACGGGATGGGGCATCATAACGGTCCACGGTGTTCAGGGCTTCGACGATGCCTGCGTTGCGGACCCCCTGACAAAAGTCAGGACTCGCCTACTCGCTTCAATGCTGCGAGTTCCTTGGGTGTTACGGCGCGCGTCCGGCCCACACCGAGATCGCCCAGCGAAATCGGCCCAAACCGCATCCGAACCAACGTCTGAACCGGGTGTCCAAGCGCTTCGAACATGTCGCGCACCTGGCGATTGCGTCCCTCGTGAATCGTGATATCGACGACGGAATAACCGCTGCGAACGGAGACGACGCGTACCTTCGCGCTGGCGGCTTTGTACGTTTTCAAGGCGACGCCGTCGTGTAAGGCTTGCACGTCCTCGGGAGTGAGACGTCCACTAATCGTCGCGCGATACGTTTTATCGACGCCGTAGCGCGGGTGCAGCAATTTGTTGGCAAGTTCGCCGTCGTTCGTCATCAGCAAGACGCCCGCCGTGTCGTAATCAAGCCGCCCCACCGGAACGACGCGCGGCATCTTCTTCGGCAGCAACTCGACGATGGTGCGACGCCCCTGCGGATCGCGCATCGTCGTCATCACACCCGTCGGTTTGTGCATGACGAGATACACCGTCTCGTCGACCGGCTTGATCGGCGTACCGCTCACGTCGACGGTATCACCAGGCATGACGAGCGTCCCGAGTTCGCGCACGACCTTGCCGTTGATTCGCACCTTACCGTAGGCAATCAATTGATCCGCGCGACGACGCGACGCAATGCCGGCTTGCGCGATGTACTTGTTGAGACGCACGCCTTCCGGCGTCTCACTCTTCTTACGCGTGGAGTTACTCACTGCGGCTCAGATACGAGAACCATGCCGCAAGCCCTAGGAAAAACACCGAAACGGGAAACAGCGCGTAGCGATGCAACACGATCAACAGCGCACCTCCCGCCACGGCGCCTGCTAGATACGCAATCCATACCCACGCGTCGTGCGCAGCATCTTTGCGGTCTTTCGGTTCACGCGAGCATGCCTTCATCACGGCGTTAACAAGCGTACCCGTTACGTACGTGGTCGAGATCCCCGCGACGTTGGCCTTCATTGCGGCGACGCTTTGCGCTCCCATTGTAGCGCCGGCGAGGGTGATGCAAATCGGCATCACAAGTTCTTGAGCCGCGAACGCGTACATCATTGCTGCGACCGCGATGAGCACGCTTTCAACGGCGGCCACGATCGCGGCACGCCCTGCTGAGAATTCACCGGCACCCATGACGAGCACCGCAAAAACCGCCCCGATTATAAATGCCGCAATCGCGATGAGCGGAGGCGCAATTCCGAGGCTCGACGGAATGTAGCCGAACCGGGATGCAATCGCGATACCGAGGAGCGCGGTGTTGCCGGTCATGTTCGCCGGAAAGACCTCGAAGGCAACAAACGCGATCGCGTCGACGGAGCCGGCGACGAGCGCGAGCGCAACAAACGGCGTAAAGATGCTACGCACGCACGGTCACTTTCGCATACAGGTGCGAGTCGAGGATTTCACCGCGTTTGATGACGGCGGAACGCATGATGCCTTCGCAGGTGTAGCCACACTTCTCGAGTACGCGCATCGACGGGATGTTCGGCGCGTATACGGTCGCCTCGAGACGAATGAAACCGCGCCGGTCCATTGCGTACTCCGTAAAAGCAGCGCACGCCGCGGTCGCGATACCGCGTCCCCAGTACGCCCGGCCGAGCCAGTAGCCGAAATGCGCGCCGGTACGACGTTCGCCAACGAGCGGATCCATACCGATCCCGCCGGCAAGTTCGCCGTCGACTTCAATGGCGAAATTATTTACGGCTGCGAATTCATCTTGGAGCGCTATCCAAAAACGCGCGTCTTCAATGGTATATGGGTGCGGAAAACGGTCGGCCATGTACCGCGCAACATCCGCATCGTTCGCAATCTCGACGAGCCGCTCGACGTCATCATCACGCCAAGGTCTAAGCCTCAGTGTTTCTTCCACGTGTCGTCGAAGAGCGCCCGAATGTTCAAATTTGTTTCCGGCCCGTCGTTGTCGCGAGCGTTATTGCGTGCTCTCCGTAGCGGCGCGATCGCGGCGATCATAGCCAGAATGACGAACAGAACGAAGGCGCATGTGAGATTGACGAGCATGTTGTGATCCTTCACAGTTTCCAGCGATCGGCAAGTTCATCCGGATCGACGTCCCGCGCTTTGACGAGCGCGAACGTGGTGCCGATTGAAGTACATATTCCAACGGCAACGATTGCAGCCGCGCGTTCAACGGGCTGGTTGACGGCGAGGTCTCCCCAAACGAAGAACGCGCCAACGACGGTCGCGACGACGCCGACCACGAGCGCAAATGCAGCCTGCGAGCGGGCTGACCTCATTGTGCGAATGTTAGTTGCGAACGCTTCGTAAGCCTGGAAAGAAAAAGGCGGGCAGTTTTGCTGCCCGCCTCTCGATTTGTCACGTTCCGGGGTTAGTAGCGGCCGTTGGAGCCGTTTTCTTCGTAGCCTCGGGACATTGAGAGCGCTTCTTTGGTGACCGATTGCAAGAACTCGTCGTTGTTGCGGGTCTGCGCCATCTTTTCGAGGATCATCTCGGTGATGTCGCCGGTGTTGAGTGCGGCGCTTACGCGGCGCAGCATCCACACTTTGCGCATCTCTTCGGTCGTGAGCAACAGCTCTTCGCGACGCGTACCGGAACGCTTGATGTCGACGGCCGGAAAGACGCGGGATTCGGCGAGCTTACGGGTCAGGTTGAGTTCCATGTTGCCCGTGCCTTTGAACTCTTCGAAGATCACGTCGTCCATCTTCGAACCGGTCTCCACGAGCGCGGTGCCGATGATGGTGAGCGATCCGCCGTTCTCGATCTTGCGCGCGGCGCCGAAAAACCGTTTCGGTTTGTGCAGCGACGCGGTGTCGAGACCGCCGGAGAGCGTACGCCCCGAGGTCGGAACGACCTGGTTGTAGGCGCGAGCAAGGCGCGTGATCGAGTCGAGGAGGATCACGACGTCTTTGCCGAGTTCCACGAGACGCTTCGCGCGTTCCATGGCGAGTTCGGCGACGGCCGTGTGATTCTCGGGATGCTCGTCGAACGTCGAGGCGACGACTTCGCCGTCGATCGTGCGCTGCATATCGGTGACTTCTTCCGGACGCTCGTCAACGAGCAGCGCAATAATGTGCGCCTCCGGATGATTGATGGAAATGCCTTGCGCAATGTTTTTGAGGAGCGTCGTCTTACCGGCTTTCGGCGGTGAGACGATCAGTGCGCGCTGTCCTTTGCCGATCGGACAGAAGAGGTCGATGACGCGCGTCGAGAGTTGCGTGGAGCGATTTTCGAGTTTGTACCGCTCCTCGGGGAAGATCGGCGTGCCTTTTTCGAAGACCGCGCGGCCTCTGATGGCGTCGGGCTCGAAGCCATTGACTTTGTCGACGCGAATGAGACCGTAGTACTTTTCGCTCTCTTTCGGGCGGCGGACTTGGCCTTCGACCATATCGCCGCGACGTAATTCGAAACGCCGGATCTGCGATTGACTGACGTAGATGTCGTCGTTACCGATGACATATCCGCCGCGCCGTAAGAATCCGTAGCCTTCCGGCAGGATGTCGAGGATACCGCTGGCCATTTCGAGGCCCGAGCGTGATTGCTGCGCGGCGAGGATAGCAGCGACGATTTCATCTTTTTTCATCGTCGTCGTGTTGCCGAGCGCAATTTCTTGTTGCTGCGCGATCTCGACGAGTTCGGCTTTCTTTTTGCCTTCGAGATCGGCGGCAGTCAACATCGGCGGCCCAGTTTCTACTGTGGGAAACTGGTCGTTGTGATGTTGATATTGAGGATTGAATCCGTGGCGGCGGCGTGAGCGGCGGCGGCGACCTCCGCCCTGCTGCGGCCGGCCATTTTCGTTAGGACGATGTTCCGTTTGCAGAGGAGTGTCTCTCTCGTAGAGCCGTGCACAGGACGATTTATCGACGCTATATCATTGGCGAGGCTGCCAACGAGCATCGATCGCTGTGTACGAGGGGATTAAACGTGCTCACTATAGCACGGCGGGTGCAAGCTATCAAGGCATCATTTTACGGAGGCGATAGCGTTCGCGGCCCACTGACGAAGGGATTTCCTCGTTCGTAGAACCGCAAACGCCGATGCGCTGCGCGGGTGATCCCGATGCGGCGGCTGACGCCGATCGGGCCGCGAGCACGCGGAGCGCGTGCGAGCCAAAGGTCCGGATCCGTGAGCAGCGACCGTCCGTCGAGCGACCGGTCGATGTCGAGCGCCTGGGTTAGACGGCCCGGGCCGCGGCAAAGGTCGCGCAGCGAATCGCTGCGCCGGCGCCGCTCCATCAGCTCGATGCCATCCAGTGGTTCCAACGCGCGAACCAACACGCCGGCGCCTTCACCGCGCGGTTCGCTCGTTACGTTAAAACAAAAGCTCGTGCCATAGATCAGGTAGACGTATGAAAGAAACGGCTCGAGAAACATCGTGGCATTGCGTTGACGGGGACCCATATACGCATGCGATGCCGGGTCGCCGATGACGTATGCTTCGGTTTCGACGATACGCCCGGCAGAACGCCCGTCGACGCTATCGCGGACGAGCACCACTCCTATTAACCCTCGCGCGAGCTCTTCGGTTCCAACGGCGAGCTCCGATGCATCCAGCCGCTCGAAAATCACCAGCGCATCTTAAGCGGCGTGGTTGAGAGCAACCTCCGCGCGTGCGCGCTGCGCCAGGTCAGGATCGGTGCCAAAGTCAAGCGCGTACGCCTTGAAGCGATTGAGCGCACAGCCGAGACGCACGTACGGGAGGACGATCGGCGGCGGAACGTCACGGTGCTCGTTGCGGTCCCTTACCAGCGTTTCGTCGGGCACGAGAAACGAGACCCGGTCGATCCCATGCTCCGAGAGCAGCGTTGCCACCGCCCTCAGCGCCGCGTACGACGTGAGACGGGCAACCACCGTGTCATCGAAGGGTTGCCGAAGGAGCTGGACGCGGAAGGCGGCTCGCACAAGCCGCTCTCCCGTCCGCGAGGACAGGCGCGCGTAGGCGACTCCATTTCCTACCTTGTCGGCCGCGTAGCCGAGTTGCACCTGAACCATGGCAAGATTATATCGAACAAGTGTTCGATGCGTCAAGCCGTCTGCGGGCTGCGTCGCCCCGACGGTTCCGGATCTAAGAGGCTGCCGTAGACATCGAGGATCCGGTCCACCTGATACGTGACCGCGAACCTGGCTGCCGCCGTGCGTGCGTGACGGCTCGCCGCTTCGACCGGCGCTGCGGGCGCCTCTCGCATGGCTTCGGCGAACGCCGCGACCGTCGGTGCGACGATGCGTCCGGCATTGCCGAGGACCTCGCGATTCGAAGGCGTGTCGGCGGAAATCACGAGGGCGCCGGCAGCGAGCGCCTCTGCCTGCACGAGGCCTTGCGTCTCGGTCGTGCTCGGAAACACGAACGCGTCCGCGCTTGCGTATAAATCGGGCAGCTGTTCGCGCGCGACCGCACCGAGAAACCGCGTGCGTGCGGCAACGCCCAGTTGGTCTGCCAGCGTTTCCAACTCTTCGCGCGCCGGACCGTCGCCGGCAATGACGAGTTTGAGTTTTGGATCGCTAGTCTCGGCAAGCGCGCGCAAGACCAGCTCGACGTTCTTTTCACGCGCGAGCCGCGACACGAAGAGCAACAAACGATCGCCCGGTCTTGCACCGACGCGCGCGCGTAGCGCATCGTCGCGCCGGCCTGCGCCGAAACGTTCGACGTCGATACCGCTCGGAACGATTTCTATTCGCGCTTCAACGCCGATATCGCGAAGATGCGTTGCCATCGCGGGCGTAGGAACGATGACGGCATCGACGAGATTTCCAAAGGTGCGCGTCAATTGCAGCGCGGCAAAGCGCGTCGCGTGCGGTTCGAATGGAACGTAATGCGTGTAGGCTTCGAGTTGCGTGTGGTACGTGTACACGACGGGCATGCCGTAACGCCGCGCGTAACGCAATCCCGTCCATCCCGTCACGAACATCGAATGCACGTGAACGATAGACAGTCGCTTGATGACGTTATTGACGTTTCTGCGACTCACGAGCGGCAGCGTTAAGCGATACGGGGTGTTCGTCGGCAACGGCAACGACGGCATGCGAAACACCGCGCGTTCATCAGCATCGAATCCCGGCATTTGCGGTGCGAAACAATAGACGCTGTGTCCGCGTTCACGCAGTCCTTCGGCGAGCGTGTCGACCGATTCAACGACGCCGTTGACGACCGGACGATACACCTCGGTGAAGAATCCGACGCTGAGTTTCGGATTGTGCGAGCGACTCACGGCACCCCAATTATCTCCCCGGGACCAATGGTCCCAGTATTCCGGGGACTTCTGTCTGAGCTACGACCTTCGGCATATTGTCCGGCCGCGATGGGCATGATATAGTGCCGGAGTTACCCCGGTCGCTCGCCCGTTGAGCGGCCTGCGGACCACCGCCAGCCTGGTGTGAACCGGTCCGCGAATGGCGTTTCCACTTTGGGATCCGTCAACACGTAAGTACCCCAACTGTTAGTTCAGCCTCGCGGCTATCGTTCGTTGTTTTCTGGTGTATGACGAGCCTTTGCGGGGGTTGGGACAGGAAAGGAAACCGGGTTGATAGGACGCGGCCCCCTGCGGCTGAGCCACGTGCTCGCTGTCAGCGTCTTAACCGCCGGCTTGGTCACAGCCGGCTTCCTGACCCACCCGTCACCCGCATACGCAGGTAGCGGTGAGGTCGTTACCGCCGCCTCGCACGTCGTGACGTTCGATTCGCTCGGAAGCGTTTCAGAACACCCTACGACCGCGACGACTGTCGGCGCATTTCTCGCGGAACGCGGCATCACCGTCGGCGTAAACGATTTCGTCAACCCGTCGGCCGATACGCCGATTTCCGATCGCATGACGATCACCTATCGTCCTGCCGTATCCGTAACGATTCAAAGCGCGCATCAATCACGTGTTGTTACGACGACTGCGAGCGATGTCGCGAGTGTCCTCGCGGAACAAAGCATCGTCGTTTCAAAAGACGACGAAGTGAACCCCGCGCTTACTGATCCCGTTCCGCAAAACGGCACGATCAAAGTTACGCGCGTCATGAAGTGGGAGCGCACGGAACAACGTGCGATTCCGATAAATACCGAGCGCCGTCTCGATTTTGCGCTCGATCCGGGCGCGTCGAAAGTGCTGGCGAAAGGTTCGCCCGGTGTTCGTCGCGTGCTCGTTGCATTCGTGCAGCGTGACGGCGGAAGCATCAACGCGCAGGTCATTGAGTCACACATCATTAGACAAGCACATCCGCGCATTATCGCTGTAGGGATCGGCGAATACGCCGCATTCCAACGCTTTGCAGAGCACGGCGTGCAGCAAACATCGCGCCTTGCGGTGAGCGCGCTGGACATGGTTGCTACGGCATACACCGCATCGTGCGGCGGGTGCAGCGGCATGACCGCAATCGGGCGTCCCGCAGGCCACGGCATCGTTGCCGTCGATCCAAGCGTGATTCCGCTCGGTACGCGGTTGTTTATTCCCGGTTATGGATTCGCAATCGCCGGCGATACCGGGGGCGCAATCCACGGTAATCGCATCGATCTCGGCTTCAATTCGTATTCGGATGCGATGCGTTTCGGCCGTCGCGAGGTAACCGTCTACCGAATCCGGTAACGTTGCCGTTGGTGGACGATCTCGAGAAAACGCATCCGCGCGCTCTGCTGAGCGCGTGGGGACTACGGCCGAAAAAGAAATTCGGACAGAATTTCCTCATGGACAGCGGAGCCGCGCATCGCATTGCGCGGCTCTCTGTCATTGACGCGCCGGAACATCCGCTCGTATTGGAAATCGGCGCCGGCACCGGCGTACTCACGCAAGCATTGCTCGATGAAGGCGCTGCGGTCACCGCAATCGAGATCGATACGCAACTCGTCGACATCTTGCGTTCGCGCGAAGAATTGCACGGCGCCGATATCGTGCATGCAGACGCAATGCAATTCGATTATGACGCCTACGCTGAAAACGGCAGGTGGTATGCTGCGGGCAATCTTCCCTATAACGTCGCGACACCGCTGATGATCCAACTCGTGGAGATGGAACGCGGCCCGGACGCGGTCACCGTGATGATTCAAAAAGATGTCGCGGACCGGCTTGCCGCAAAGCCCGGCACAGCGGCGTACGGTAGCCTCTCGATTGCCGTGCAATATGCGATGCGCGTCGAACGCGCATTCACGCTCGGTCCACGGGCCTTTTATCCGCCTCCAAATGTCGATTCGACCGTCGTACGTTTGGTGCGCCGCACGGAGCCGGCGGTGCAACCGCGGAACCTCGCACTGTTCCGGAAGGTCGTGCGCGCCGCGTTCGCGTACCGCCGCAAAACGCTCGCAAACAGCCTTGCGCTCGCGCTCGGAATCGAACGCGCGCGCATCGCGGAGGCGATTGCTGCTAGTTCGCTTTCCACGGAGTCCCGCGGTGAACAACTCGATCTCAACGACTTCTGCCGGCTGGCCGACTCACTGGCCGGCGAATAGTTTCCGCGGCGGACCGACGGCGCTGCTGATTCTCGCAGCGATCGGTGCAGCGATCCTCGGCGGCGTGATCGGCGTCCTCATCTTCTTCGCGGCCCACCGTCCGCGAACGATGGGCCCGCAGTTCGTCGTCTCGGCGATTTGGGTTCAATTACTCGTCGAAGGTGCCGCCGTCATCGTTATTCTCATCGGGCTTCCGGCCGTTTCGAAGCGATCGCTGCGAGAGCTCGGCTTTTATGCGCCGCGTCCGTGGCAGCTCGGGGTGGCGTTGCTCGGTGCCATTGCGATGGTCATCGTCGTCGAAGGCGGCGCATCGCTCATTCAGACGCTCACGCACACGAAGCACGAACAGAGCGTCGTAGAGTTGTTCAAACAAGTTATCGGCCAGCCGAGCGTCATGTGGCTCTTTGCCGTCTTCGCAATCGTCCTTGCACCGTTCATGGAAGAAGTGATCTTCCGCATCTTCATCTTCAACGTCGGTTTGCGTTGGGGCGGCTTCTGGCTCGGCGCAATCGTCAGCGGACTCTGCTTTGGCGCCGCGCACGCGGATCCATACGTCCTCATTCCGCTCGCGCTCGGCGGCATGGTGCTCTGTGGCGTCTACTATCGCACGGGCAACGCATTCTGCTCGATGGTCTCGCACGGACTCTTCAATGCCGTCACGGTCTTTGCGCTGATCTTCGCTCCTCAGCTCGCGCAGTGAGGAGCCGCACATAGGCGTGCGCCTTGCCGTCGATGCGTGGAATCTCGTCGACGACCGGCGCGGCATGGGGCGTTACGTGCGCCGCATTCTCGAGGATTGGCAAGACGAATCAGATCTCGACATCACGCTGATCGTTCGCAAAGCGCCGCATATCGAAACATTGCGCGACGAATTTCCATACGCCGTGGGGACCGCCGTGGCCGGAACATTCGATGCGGCGTGGTTTCCGTGGAATGCCATGCGCTTCGACGTTCCGAACGCGCGAAGCACCGTCGTTTTTCACGACGCGTTTGCCTTCACGCATCCGCATCGCGAGTTCATCGCGCGGTGGCGGGAACAGACGCCCATCCGCCGCGCCATGGATCGCGCGAACGAGCGCGCCGTCAATTCGCACTGGTCCGCAACCGAACTCGCACGCGTCTTTAAGCGTGATGCGCGAGACTTTACCGTCATTCAACCCGTTCCCGATCCCTTTTGGATGCCGGTGCCGGGACGCAGCGCACCTCCTTACGTTCTGGTCGTGGCCGGACCGGAAGAGCGCAAGAACGTCCCGACGCTGGTGCGAGCGTTCGCACGCGCGTTTACGCGCGGGGAATGCGAACTCGTCGTCGCCGGAAACGTCAGCGCGAACGATGGATGGTTACTCGAGCGCAGCGGTATTCGCTACGAACGCGTCCGAGCGGACGATGATGCGCTGCGCTCGCTCTACGGCGGCGCACTCGCGGTCGCCGTGCCATCACTCGCCGAGGGCTACGGAATCATGGCGGTCGAGGCGATGGCGTGCGGAGCACCGGTGATTGCAAGCAATGCGGCGGCACTGCCGGAAGCTTGCGACGACGCAGCGATTCTCGTTCCACCGCTCGACGTCGAGGCGTGGGCCTTTGCACTCGAACGCGTCGTGCACGATGCAACGCTGCGCGAAACGATGCGCGAACAATCGCTCGCGCGCGCCGCGCGCATCGATCGCGCGGAGCCGGCGCGCCTTATGCTTGGGTTGATTCGACGATCGCTCGAAGCCGTTCGATGAACTGCTGCGGCGAGAATTGTGCAGCGTGCGCGCGTAATCGTTGCGGATCGTAACGCGACGCGTCAAACGACCGCAGCACTGCAGCGAGCGACTCCGCCTCGGGTTCATTGAAGAATTCGCCCGTGACGCCCTCGACCACCGTTTCGCGAGCGCCGCCGCCGCGAAACGCGATCGTCGGCCGTCCGGCTGCCGAGGCTTCGATTGGCACGAGACCGAGATCTTCTTCGCCCGGCAGAATGGCTGCACGCGCGTCACCGAGCAATGCATTGATTCGTTCGTCGCTCACGTACCCGAGCATCGTCGTCGTCGTGCCGCGCGCTCGTTCGCGCAGCTCGCGCTCCGCCGGGCCGCTTCCCGCGACCATCAGCGGCACGCCGGCGAGCGCCGCAGCCTCGATCGCAAGTTCGATTCGCTTATACGGCAGCAACCGCGATGCAATGAAAAAATAGTCACCGCTACCGGCTCCAATCGTGAAGCGATCCACGTCCGCCGGAGAGTGAAGCACGTCGGCATCGCGCCCATAATAGCGGCGGACACGTTCGGCTACGGTCTGCGAATTTGCAACGTAACGTGTCGGCCGCGCAGCGGCGAGCAAGTCCCAATCGACGAGCCTCGACACCATAGCTCGTGTCAGTGACTTTGCGAGCCTGCCCTGAGCTGGTCGAAGGGCGCCGACGTAGCGCTCGTAGTCGAATAGGAAGCGGCTCACCGTATGAATGAAGCAGACGTGCACCGCGTCGGGACGAATGTGCACGCCCTTTGCCCATGAACTCGTCGAGCTAATGACGAGGTCGTACGGCGACAAATCGAACGCCTCAAACGCACGCGGATAGAGCGGTGCCAAGTAGCGAAAGTTTCGGTTCGCGCCCGGAATGCGCGCAAGCGCCGACACGCGTACGCGTTCGCGGGGAATGAGGTCGCCGATCACCGCCTCATCGTAGAGGGCCGTGTACACCGGGGCCTCGGGCCACGCCGCAACCATATGCGCGAAGACGCGCTCGGCGCCTCCGCGTTGGTTGAGGTAATCGTGGACGAGCGCGACCCTCAGGGGTTTTGTGCTTGAGCGCTGTTATCGCGCGGCAACACGAGCGCGATTGCCGGATTGCCGAGATACTGACGCGCCACGCGCTGCAAATCAGCGTTGCTGGTATTCGCAATGGCGTTCAGCGTGCGGCCGACGTAATCCGCGGATTGACCGTTTTGGCTGAAGAGAACCGCGAGCCACGCGCGCGATTCGAGGCTCGTCGATTCGCTAACGAAATCGCCGGCGGCGAGCGCCTTGAATTCGTCGATCGGCCCGTTCAGTTTTGTTGCGGCAAGAATACTTGCGACGGAAAGCGCCGTTGCAAAGGCACGGTTCGGATTGCCGATGCTGCCGTTCACATAAAGCGTTAGATTCGGGTCCGTGCGGTCGAATTGATACATCGCACCGACGGCGCGCGAGGTAGCCGTCGAGGAAACGACACCGGGCACTTGCGCGATTTCCGACAGCGTACGTTGCATGAACGATGAGAGCACGAGCATCGGCCCGTAATCCTTGCTATCGATCGGCGGTGCCGGATATTGCGCGATCAGCCATGGAGCTGCGATATCGCGATGCGTGACGTATTGGTGCGTCGTGCCTTCGAGCTTCGGAAGCGACACGGCAACAGCGGTGCTGTCGCCGGCGGGCAGCGTTTGCGCAAGCGCTTCGAGCGTACCGTTCGCAAGCGCATCGAGACGACCGACGCCGCTCACGAACGAACCGCCGCGGCGGTAGAATTTGGCATAAAAATCGCGCACGTCCGCCGGACCCATTTGCGCGAGCGCACCCGGAATGCCGAGCGCGGGCAATGCGGCGTTGGCTGAAGCTGCATCGTTGCCGGCAAGCATATCCATGCCCACTTGCAGCGCGATTTGCTGATTCATCGTAATCTGCGTCTGGAGTGCGCCGCGCGCCGACGTCACGGTCTTTGCGTCGAATGCCGGAGCGGCGACTGCCCGACGGAATAAATCAAACACGGTAGACGCTTGCGCGGGCGTCGACTCGACGGCGAAGCGGACGTCGCTGGGGTCGACCGTAAAGTGCACGCCGCCACCATGCGCGGCCACGGCATCTTCGAGAGGTACTCCATCGATCGCGGTACGGAGAATCGTCTGCGCGGTCAGCGCGGCAACGCCGTTTTGCGCCATGGTCTGGCGATTGAGGCCGGCGCGAACCACGAACGTCACGTGAACGAGCGGCGCGGCATTGTCTTGCTGCTGGATAACTGTCGTGCCGCCGCTGTTGCTAACGGCGGGCGCCGCGGCAAGCGCGACGGACGGAAACGCGAACGCGCAGATCAGCGCGAGCGCGGCAGCGCGGGATTTCACGATGCGGACTCCTTCGAAGCGGGGGACGCCGTCAACTCGATGATGACGGGATGCGCCAGATACTGTTTGACGACCGACGCAACATACGCCGGATCGAGGGTATTCGCGCGCTGCCAATAGCTGCTGCTCGGGTCGCTCGGCGCGTACGACGCATTGCCTTCCGCCGCGTACCAACCGAGATTGTCCGCCTGTTCGATGGGATTCTGCGTATCGACGGCGAGATGATAAATGAAGGCTGCGCGAGCGGCCTCAAATGCTTTTGGATCGAGCGGCGTGGAGAGCGCCGAAACGGCGCCGAGCACGATCTGTTTGAGTTCCGCGGGTTTGTCGCCGCCAATCGTCACGAGCATCACACCGGGATCGTGCAACGTGATGAATTGTCCGCTGACATAATTTCCGCTTTCGACCGCGACAGACTTCGCCACTTTACCGGTTTCGTCGCGAAACAAATAATCCGCGACAAAGTCCAAGGCTGTTGCGGCACGTTCATCGCTGATGGGAGGACCCGTCCATGCAATGCCGATTCCCGCTACGTTCCCCGTGATGCTCGTGTTTGCCGGCGCATTCGCAAGCGTGGATTTAATCGGTGCATCGGCCGAGCCGGGCGCACCCGCCGTGACGGCCTCGATCCACGTCGGATCGACGTTGCCCGCAAGCGACATCGTTGCATTCGCCGAGCGGAACGCGCGTTTCGCGTACGTTTTAACGTCGGCAAGCGAGATCTTCCGAATCTCGTTCACGGTCTCGGGCAGCGGCGGATAGTGGTTCGGACCCGACGTAAAAATTTGTGCGAAGAGTGCGTCGTGAAGCAGATCGTCCGACGAGTAACGCCGCGCAACCGAAAGAACCGCAGCGTCGCGTTGCGCCGTCTTCAGCGCGGTGTCATCGATCGCGGGTGAAAAAAACGCCGCGCTCATTGCGGCAATGACACGACGTCCCGCCGTCGTCGGCACGATAGCGCTGATTCCGATGATGTCGGGATACACATTGATCGTCAGACGGCCGCCGGAGCTGCGAATGATGCCGTAAAGCGACTTCCCGCTCTCGAGGGTCGACGTTGCGGCTGCCGTTGCCGCGATTCTTGCGATGCCGGGCGACCCGTTATCATAGCCGGCACCCGGCGCACGAAACCACACGTCGATTGCGGCCTCGGGAAGCGTCTGATCGCGATACAACACATAATTGCCGCCGTGGGGCAACGACCCGCTCGTTGGGACATCGGCGGCGGCTGAAATGCCGAGCGGCGCTAGCCCTATTGCCAGCGCCGCTAAGGCGATCAGTACTCGTTGCTTCATGCCGGTTCCGGGCGAATCGTCGGGGGCAGTCGCGAGGGTTTCTCGCGCTGCGGTTCCTCCGCGGGCTTATCGACCGCTGGCGGCGTCGCCGAAACACCGGTTCCACCGGAGTTTTTGTCGTACGGCTTGCCGTCAAGAATCGCGCGCACTTCTTCGGCGTCGACCGTTTCATATTCGAGCAGCGACGCCACCATACGTTCGACCTTGTCCCAATTCCCGTCGAGAATCTTGCGGCCGTTCTGGTAGCACGTCTCGATGATGCGGCGCACCTCTGCGTCGATCTTGCTCGCAACTTCTTCCGAATAGTTGCGCTCTTCGCCGAGATCGCGACCGAGGAATACCTGATGGTTTCCACGTCCGAACTGGATCGGTCCGAGATCGCTCATGCCGTACTGCGTCACCATGCGGCGCGCAAGTTCAGTCGCTTTCTGGAAGTCGTTGCTCGCACCCGTCGTCACGTCGCCGAACTGAATCTCTTCCGCGAGACGTCCGCCGAGCGCCATCGTGATCTGCGCGAGCAGCTCTTCTTTGGTGACGCTGTGACGATCGTCTTCAGGCAGCGACCACGTCAATCCGAGCGCCATGCCGCGAGGAATGATCGTGACCTTGTGCACCGGGTCGGCTTTATCGAGCAGGCCGCCGATAATGGCGTGGCCGGACTCGTGGTACGCGGTGTTCTCTTTCTCTTTTTTCGACATCACCGTCGACTTGCGCTCGGGACCAACCATCACGCGGTCGATCGCTTCGTCGCAGTCTTGCATTTCGATGATGTTTTTGTTCTTACGCGCCGCGAGCAGCGCCGCTTCGTTCAAGAGATTCTCGAGATCGGCACCGGAGAAGCCCGGCGTGCGCTTCGCGAGCGTTTCGAGGGAGACTTCCTTCGAAAGCGGCTTGTTGCGCGCATGCACTTCGAGGATCTTCTGACGGCCGCGGAAGTCCGCGCGATCCACGACGATCTGCCGGTCGAATCGGCCTGGACGCAGCAGCGCCGGGTCGAGGACGTCGGGACGGTTCGTCGCCGCGATCAAGATCACGCCGGTGTTCTGATCGAAGCCGTCCATCTCGACGAGCAATTGGTTGAGCGTCTGTTCGCGCTCGTCGTGGCCGCCGCCGAGCCCCGCGCCGCGTTGACGTCCGACAGCGTCGATTTCGTCGATGAAGACGATACACGGCGCCGACTTCTTCGCTTGATCGAAGAGATCGCGAACGCGCGACGCACCGACGCCGACGAACATTTCGACGAAGTCCGAACCGGAAATCGAGAAGAACGGCACGCCGGCTTCGCCTGCGATGGCGCGCGCGAGCAGCGTCTTGCCGGATCCCGGCGGTCCGAGCAGCAGCACGCCTTTCGGAATGCGCGCACCCAGCGCCTGATACTTCTTAGGATATTTGAGGAAGTCGACGATCTCGCCAAGCTCCTCTTTTGCCTCATCGACGCCCGCAACGTCGGCGAACGTCACCTTGGGACGATTCTCCGACATCATCTTCGCGCGCGATCGACCAAACGATAGCGCTTGGCTTCCGCCGCTTTGGGCCTGACGAAGAATGAAGAACAGGAAGAGCGCCATCAACAGCAGCGGCGCAAGCGTGACCAGGCTCGAAAGCAGTCCGCTATTGTTCTGCTGCTGGAAGTTCACTTGTCCGCTCTTGACGTGCGTTTGCACTTCTTTCACGAACGCGCTGTCGGTGTTCGGCAGCGAGACGGTGTACTTCGAACCGTCCGCCAGCGAGCCCGATGCCTGTTGGCCGACGGCGTTGAAGGACTCGACCTGATACGATTCCAGCTTCTGGTAGAACTTACCGTAGGGGAGATTCGTCGCCCCTTCACCCGGCTGCACCATACGTTCGACGATCACAAAGACCGCCACGACGGCGAGTACGATCAGAAGAATGGACCGGAGATGTTTACTCACTAGTTAAAAAGCCTTTGATGTGTTAATCGCGCGTGCGCACGACATATTAGACTCTACCCTTCCTTAAAAGCGGCTGGACGGAGCTGTGCCAGGTAGGGCAGGTTCCGGAACAGTTCCTGGTAGTCCAAACCGTAACCTACGACGAATTGGTCAGGAGATTGTAGGCCGACATAGTCGACCGGCACCTCGACGCGGCGGTGGTACGGCTTGTCGAAGAGGACGCAGGCACGCAAGCTGGCGGGCCTCCGCTCTTCGAATAACGACCGAAGGTACTGCAGCGTGAGGCCATTATCTACAATGTCCTCGACGATGACCACGTTTCGGCCGGTAATGGGCTCACTGACGTCTTTGAGCATGCGAACTTCACCCGAAGAGCGGGCAGAGTTCCCGTAGCTGGAGACACAGATATAGTCCACAATAATCTCGCTCGGACCGTCCGGAATCGCCGCGAGCGCGCGAGCGAGGTCCGTAACGACGTAGAGCGCTCCTTTCAACACCCCGACCAGGGTTAACGGTTGCCTACAATGGTCCTCAGCGATTTGGTTCGCGAGACGTTGCACGGCAGCGTCGATTTCCTTCGCCGTGAAGAGCGTCCGCTCGATTGCCCCGTCGTAGGACTCCCTGGTCTTCAAAGCTGCTTCCTTACCTCGATGTCGCCGGCGGCAATTTCTAACTCGATACCCGCTTTCATATGAAAACGGCCCGAGCGGCCTCGTTCCAATGCGCGCACAACGGCTTCGACATGCTCGAAGTCGACGTCACGTAACGCTTCTTCCGCGTCGAGCGCGTTGCGAACGCGCCTCCGCAGCGCGGCGCGATCCGTTTGCTCGACTTCCTCGCCGACGAGTTCTGCGGTGCGCGCAACCGCGGCATCGAGACCAGGGAAGAGCGGACGGAGCGCGTCCAGCGCTTGACGTACGGCGTTGCGGCGGATTCCGAGATCGGCATTGGTCGGATCGACGGCGTACGGCAGCGCATGAACGTGACAATAGTGACGCAAGTCATCGGCCGCGACGCGCAGCAACGGCCGCGCCAGTTCGACACCGGGCTCGAGTTCGCGGCGCGGGCGCATGCCCGCTATTCCCTCGGGGCCGGTTCCTCGCAGGAGCGCCAGCATGACCGTTTCGCTTTGATCCTCCTGATGATGCGCGGTCGCGATAACGTTGGCGTTTGCGTCGCGTGCAATCGCGGCTAAGGCACTGTAGCGCGCGGTTCGTAGCGACGCTTCGTCGCGCGCTTCGCCTTTGAGGTGCACGACGCGAACGGGCAAGCCGAATGTCGCGCCGATCCGCAGCACGACGCACTCATCCTGCCATGCCGATTCACGCGTTCCGTGATTCACGTACGCGAGCGTCAGTTCGAGCTCCATCGGCGCCCGCACGCCGTGCAGCACCGCAGCAAGCGCCACGGAATCCGCCCCGCCGCTGCACGCAACGACGATACGATCGCCCTTCTGCATGACCCCATCGCGCTCGATAGATTGCTCGATCGCCGCTTCCGGCTTAGCTCCGCGCATCTATTGTGTCATCCTGAGCGCAGCGCAGCGAAGTCGAAGGATCGCAACGCGCGATTGTCTCGAGGCGATCCTTCGACTCCGGTGCTTCGCACCTGCGCTCAGGATGACACAAGGCAACATCATCGTGTGTGCCGTTGGATTTCGCGCTGGACGTCGCGTTTGGCGATGTCTTCGCGTTTGTCCCACATCTTTTTGCCGCGTGCGAGACCGAGTTGGACCTTCACCTTGCCGCGTGTGAAGTACATACGCAGCGGAACGATCGTCAGGCCTTTTTCTTTTACGCGCGACTGTAAGTCGCTGATCTGCTCTTTATGCAGCAGCAGCTTGCGCGGCCGGTTCGGATCGACGTTCGAGAAGCTGCCTTGTTTATACGGCGGCACGTGCATGCCGAGCAGCCACGCTTCACCGTCGCGAAACCGCGCATACGCTTCGTTCAAGCTCACGCCACCCTGACGAATCGATTTCACTTCCGTCCCCGTCAATGCAAGCCCGGCCTCAAGCGAATCGAGAATATGATACTCGTGACGCGCGCGACGATTATCGACGGTCGGAGCATTCTGTTTCTTCGCTTCTTCTTTAGCTTGAAGTCTCGTCTGTTTGGACTTAGCCATTTGAAAGGTGCTCCGGCCTGGCCTTCGCACCCCCCACTTCGTGGGGCCCCCCGGCTATGGCGCGCGACACATCGTGGAAAGAAAAACTCTCCCCTAGGGCGCGCCCAAAAAACTTTCGTGTCGATGCCATCTTGCTATCGGGACTTCGCCGAGCTTGGATTTCTTCGGTCGTCAACGGCTTCGAGCGGGCCCATCGAGACGAATTTACCTTCGCCGTCGAGGAGTACCGTGCCGGAATCGTCGCGGACGGCGGCTTCCATGCCCAACACGTTACGGCGTTGCCAGGCAACACGTCCAGTAACATGGAGTTCCCGCCCTAGTGGAACGGGTTTGCGGAAGCGGACGTTCATGCTTGCCGTGACGCCGCGGTGGCCGGCGTGTCCGGCGGCGTGCGCCATCGCTTCGTCGAGCAGCGACATTGCGATGCCGCCGTGCGCGATGTTGCGCCAGCCTTGAAATTCCGGTGCAAGCGTGATGCGTGCGTGCACACCGTCATCGTTCGAATCGAAGTGCAGGTGCAAGCCGATCGGATTTTCGGGACCACACGCGAAACAATTTCCGTCGTCGACCGGCACGCTCACCGTCCGGACTCCAAGCGAGTGGCGAGATAATCGGGCAGATGCACGTGGTGTATCTTTTCTTGCACTTCGGCGATCGGGTACGGATAGCGAACCCATTCGACCCGACGTGCACTGCTGTCGTAAATCGCGAACGACGCATCGGGATTCAGATCGCGCGGCTGGCCTACGCTGCCGACATCGACGATATAGCGGCGCCCCTCTTCGAGTTGCAATTCGCCGCCGTTTTGCATGTGCTTGTGGCCGATGCTTCCGTCGGGCTCTTGCACCCAATATTCGGCGATATGCGTATGTCCTATGAAGACGAGCGGGGCATCGGTGTTCGCAAAAGCCCGCGCGGCGGTCCGTTTGTCGAGGATGTATTCGAAGTAGTTTACCGGCGCGCCGTGGACCAGCAAAAAGTCGGGAAACCGGAGTTCGTACGAAAGCCCGTTCAGCCACGTGCGACTCTCGTCACTCAGCACTTCTTGCGTCCAGGCAATTGCGGCGCGCGCGGCATCGTTGAAATACTCGACGCCGAAATTTTCGAGTGCGGCGAGGTCATGATTGCCGAGCACGGCGTTTTGCGCACGCGCTTGAATCATCCGCACGCACTCGTTCGGATTGGGACCGTATCCGACGATGTCTCCCAAACATAGCACGGTATCTTCGTCGCCGATCAGCGCCAGCGCGCGTTCGAGCGACTCGATGTTTCCGTGAATGTCGGAGACGATGGCGTATCTCACGCGGGAACCTCGGAGAGAACCGCTCTGAACGCCGCCTCGAACGCATCGCGCATCGGTTCCGTGCCTGCGCTCACACGCACGAAACGATCGAGCGGCGGCAGCCCGGGCTTGCGAATCCACACGCCACGTGCGAGTAGTTCGTTCATCACGCGCGTCGCGCGGTCGGCCGTACCCAAATCGATGCACACGAAGTTCGTGAACGACTCGATCGACGCAAGGCCGAGGTCGGCGGCAAGCCGATAGTAATCTGCGCGTGCGGCCGCCACTTCGTCGACGACATACCGGCGAAACGGTTCGTCGTCGAGCGACGCAAGAGCGCCGATTTGCGCGTTGCGGTTCACGCCGTAGTGCAGACGAATTTTCTGTAGCGTCGCAATATTCGTTTGGCTTGCGATTGCGTAGCCGATACGTGAGCCGGCCATGCCGTAGGCTTTCGAAAACGTCCGCGTGCGAATGAGGCGATCTTCGACGTGCGGCGGAAGCAGATCGCTTTCGTCGACGAAATCCGCGTAGGCCTCATCCAACAGAAAAACAGCATCGCGCGGAAGGGCGTCGAAGAACGCGATCATCTGCTCTTTGCGTACGAACGTCCCGCTCGGATTATCGGGATTAGCGAGGTAGATCAGCGACGGCTTTTCCTGGTTCGCGACCTCGAGCAACGCGTCGAGATCCGGCATTCCGTCGTCACGGTACGATGCGGACACGAGCCTGCCGCCGTACCCGGTGACGTGGTAATTAAACGTCGGATATGAGCCGCGCGTCGTCAATGCCGCGCCGCCGGGCGCGACGAACGCGCGCACGACGAGCCCCATCAAATCATCGATGCCAGCGCCGACGACGAGTTCGTCGACATTACAGCCGTGTTTGCGCGAAAGAGCGACGCGCAGGTCGTACGACTCGGGATCCCCGTACCACGAAATTCGCGGCAGTTCTGCGGCCATAGCCTCGACCGCGCGCGGCGAAGGCCCGAACGCGCTTTCGTTTGCGCCGAGGCGCACCAATTCGCTGCGGCCCGACTCGCGCATTAACTGTTCGGGACCGATGAACGGCGTCATCGCGGGAATCGCCTCAATGGCCGGCGCGGGACGAATCACTTGAATCTGACCTCCGTGTTAGATAAATCGCGTAACGGTGACGCGAGTTCCCCCAGGATACGCCTCGACATCCTCCGGCAAAACGATATATCCATCGGAGCGAGCAATGATGCTTACGGTCGAGGAGCGCAAAGCGAGAGGATGCGCCACCCAGGCGCCACCTTCATTCTTGAGTGAGACCGGGACGTACCATGTCCAGCCCTCCCGGCTTGAAACCGGAGCATCGAGACGCGCCTCAACGGCGTCTGGAACGCCCTGCGCGCCGGTCATCGCATCGATCACGGGTCGAACGACCGCCTGCAAGATCACGACCGCTGACGTTGGGTTCCCGGGCAACCCGATGACCGGCCGGGTGCCGATAGCCGCAAGCACCGTCGGCTTGCCGGGCTTCACGCGCAGTCCGTGCACGATCACGCCGGGCGCACCCAAGGACGCGATTGCAGTCGGCGTACGATCGCGCTCGCCGACAGAGGATCCGCCGGTAAGGACTGCCGCGTCTGCGTTCGTGAGTGCATCCCGCAACGCACGCTCGAGCGCTCCCGGTTCATCCGACACGCTTGGGACGTGAACTGCCTCTGCGCCGAGAGCGCGTAATGTCGCGGCGATTGCGTATCGGTTCGAATCGCGGACTTGTCCCGGCTTCGGCACGACATCCGGGGCAACGAGTTCGTCTCCACTCGAAAGCACCGCAATGCGCGGACGGTTGTAAACCGGAACGTCGGCAAAGCCGAGCGTCGCAAGCAATCCGGCATGCGGTGCGGTCATGCGCGTACCGGCATTGAGTACGCGTTCGCCGGCATGCATGTCGTTGGCACGTTCGTTGATGTTTTCACCGCTCGCGATGCCTTGCAATATGCCGACCGTTTCGCCATCGAGAGCCGTATCTTCAACCGGCACCACTGCATCCGCACCGTCAGGCAACACGCCGCCCGTCGGAATGCGCACGGCCGTGCCCGGCGCGAGCGCATGCGGCCACGCGCTTCCCATCTGCACGTCGCCCGCAATACGTAAGCGCCCGGGTGTGTCTGCAGCACGTACAGCAAAACCATCCATCGCCGATCGCGACGCGTTCGGATAGTCGGAATCGGCATCGATCGCTTCGGCTAAAACGCGGCCGTGCGCAGCATCCAGCGGCACGCGTTCGACGCCCGACGGTGAGAGCGAGACGCTCGCGAGAAAGGTCGCAACCGCATCGGCGGGCGACAAAAGATTTTCTGCGTGAAAGACGAAGCCGCGCTGTTCCATGCTCGATATCGCTTTAGTACGACGCGATCCCGATCGCGTTCGGCGTTCGGCACAGCGTCGCGGGAATGATGCGTCGTTCGTCGATGACATTCTGCGCTTGGATGAGGAGTACCGCTCCGCGCTTGCCGCCGTCGAAACGGCGAAGGCCGAGAAGAATCTCTTGTCGGCCGAGATTGGGAAAGCCGCGGATAAAGCCGCTGCCGCGCGAGAACTGAAGCCCAAACTCGACGAGCTTGCACAGACAATCGCGCGAGACGAAGACCGCGCGAAAGCGCTCGCACCCGACAATCCCGGCTCGCCCCTGCGCTCGCTGCTCGAAAATACGCCGAACGTACTCGACGGCACCGTCCCCGACGGCTCGGGCGAAGGGGACAACGTCTGCGTACATTCGTGGGGAACGCCGCGCCAATTTTCGTTTTCACCGAAGCCGCATTGGGAACTCGGCGAAGCGCTCGATATTCTCGATTTCGAACGCGCGGCGAAACTTTCGGGCAGCCGTTTCGCGGTATTGAAAGGTAAAGGCGCCCGCCTTTCGCGCGCGCTCGTTCAGTATTTCTTGGATCGCGCGAACGACCGCGGCTATCTCGAAGTCATTCCGCCGCTGCTCGTGTCGCGCAACACGATGTGGAGCACCGGGCAGCTTTCGAAGTTCGCCGACGCGATGTTCATGGACCAAGACGCAGATTTGTTCATGATACCGACGGCGGAAGTGCCGCTCACGGCACTGCACGGCGACGAGATTCTCGACGTCGATTCGCTGCCGCGCAAAATGACCGCGTATACGCCGTGCTTTCGCAAAGAAGCGGGCGCCGCGGGCAAAGACACGCGCGGGCTCATTCGCCAACATCAATTCGAGAAAGTCGAACTCGTGTGGCTTACGCTGCCGGAAGCATCGTTCGACGCGCTCGAAGCGCTGACCACAGACGCACGCACGCTGCTCGAAGAACTAGGGCTTCCGCATCGAGTGATGGTGCTCTGCGCCGGTGACACGAGTTTCAATTCGGCCAAAACCTACGACACCGAAGTCTGGCTTCCAAGTTCAAACAGCTATCGCGAGATCAGCTCGTGCTCGAACTGCACCGATTTTCAGGCGCGCCGCGCATCGATACGCTTCCGGCGCGAGGCAAAGGCGAAACCGGAACTCGTGCACACGCTCAACGGGTCAGGACTTGCGGTGGGACGCACGCTGCTCGCCATCATGGAGAACTATCAGCAAGCCGACGGCTCGATCGAAATACCCCAGGTCTTACGGCGTTATACCGGCTTCGAGCGTATTGGCTAACGCATCGACGGCAGCCGATTTTTCGGGGATCTTCGCACCCGCCGGGAAATACGCTTCGACGCGCACGCGCGTCGTATGCGGGGACTCGCTTTCGAAGCTTGCGCGCACGCGCTCGTTGTTGACGAGTCCAAAGCCCGCTTCGATAAAGCGGCCCTTTCGATCGTCAATGTAAACGTTCGCGCCGAGCGTCACTTCAATCGCTTCGAGAACGCGACTATACGCGGTGTCGTAATCGACCGGAAGCTCCACAACGCGATGTGGGCGTAATCCGATCCGCGCGCTGGTTCCGGGTTTCAACCATTTCAGAAAAAAACTCATCGTAAGACGATCCAGGCCGCAACGAGGCCCAGTGCGGCCATTGCGGCGAGTCCTCCGACGACAATCGCGCTTTCCCTGCGACGCGAGATCGCGACCGCCCATGCGCCCTTCAATACGTCGTTCGACGACGAGGCAACCAAAACGGCGGCCGCTGCAGCGGAGACGGCGAGCGCGTGCGACTGCGCGATTCCAAGCACAAACGGATCGACGTCGGTGAACCCGACCAGAGCGGCCAGCTCCAAGAGTCCGGCTGTTCCGAGATGGGCGGCCGCCCACGTCGAGAGTTGCGAAAAGAAAATCATGAGGACGGCAAAGAGCACCGCCGTACCGATTGCGAGCGGATTCGAGGGAAGATCGCGCTTCGACGCTGACGGCGGTACGATGCGCCACAGCAGCACGGCGATGCCGGCGGCAATGACGGCAAGGATAAGTAGCGGCGCCGCGAGCGCACGTGCAAGCGGGATGTTAAAGATTACCGTGATCACTAGCAGCCGAACGTACATCACCGCCGTCGCAATAATCGTTCCGCTCACGAGTTCGCGTCCGTAGCCGCCGGCACGGGCACTGCGAGCAAAAACGACCGTCGTTGCCGTCGATGAATACATGCCGCCGAGAATCGCGCTAACAATAGTGCCACGTTCGTGAAACACGTAACGGTCTAGTAGATAGCTGACGTACGAAATCGTCGAGACGGCAACGACGGCAAGCCACACTTTGAACGGCGTAATCGTCGTGAACGGAATCGCGGGAGCTCGATAGAGCAGCGGCAACGCAACGCCGACAATGAGTAAAAACTGCCCGAGCGTGAGCACCTCTTCGGCCGGCACGCGTTGCGTGAGTTCATGAAGAGTCTCGCGGCTTCCGAGGAGCATGACCGCCACAACGGCGAGTGCAATCGTGAACCACATGGGTTGCGTCAAGGCGACCGCGCCGAGCGTATATGCGAGTAGCGCGCACACCGGAACCATTAGGTAGCCGTGTCCGCGGCCGTTGGCTGCAAGGAGCCTTCGAGCCAGGTCCAAGAGCCACGCGCCGAGGACCAACAGGCCCGCGATGAATGCGGCTGCGTAGTGCGGCTCAATCAGATAGAGCGCCGCGCCCGTGAAGCTCAGGAGCGGGAATACCCGCACCCCGCCGGGGCTGTGCTCGAGCTCGGATCCGTAGAATTGCTCGAACGCAAAGCCGAAGAACAACGCCGTCGCAAGGAGGACGATGTATTGCATCACGGCTTCCTTCGTGTTAGACTCCTCGCTAACATGTTCAGACAGCCCGCAACCGTTTCGTATTATTACGGCCGCTTCGATGAAGTCGGCTGCAGGTTGCCGTTGTCTTAGCGAATCTTCGTCCGCTAGAACACACGCCGCCTCGCCGACAGCGAGGCGGCGTTTTTTATTGCTCTCGCCGTGCAAATAGGAGACTCATCATGTTAGCCAAGGCCCGGACATCGGCACTCGACGCCTTTCGAGCGGCGGTCGACGACGCCATCGGAAGGCATCCGATCGTGCGCCGCAACGCGTACACCGAATGGTTCGCAACCGGCGTCGCAAGCGACGACGAACTGCGCCGGTTCACCGTCCAATTCTCGGTCTTCAGCCATCTTTTCATCGAGGCGCAGTTGCGCAAATGCATCAACGCGCGCGACATCGAGAGCTACCGCGCGGGCAAAGAGATTTTGCTGAACGAACTGGGCGTCACGTTCGCGCCGTCCGGATCGGTCGAAGGCGGAACGTTTCGGTTTCGTGCCGGGCATTTCGAGTGGCTCGCCCAGTTCGCCGAATCGATCGGACTGCAATGGAACGACATCGGCAAACGTGAACACGGCTCGCCGGAAACGCTGGCGTTTTGCGACGCACTCGTGGAGTGGTACGGTTCGCACGATGAATCGACCGCGGCCGGCGCCTCCTACGCGATCGAACATTGGGCAGCCGCCGGATTCTGGAAGCAGTTGATCCTCGGCCTTCGCGCGGTCAAAACCTCGCAGCGCCCCGATCTTCCGCTCGGCTTCTGGACCTGGCACGACGCCCTCGAGGACCAACACGCCGCGCACACCGGCGACGAACTCACCGCCGCATTCGAAAAACCAAACTTCTCACCGGCACGCTTTATCCGCGCCGGTCAAATGACGCTGGACGCGGTGGAAACCTTTTGGCGCGGCCTGGACGCAACGCGCCCACGCTCTGCGCTCTAGGCTTCTTTCCAAATCTCGCGGACGGTGGTGCTGCGGGGGACGGCTTCGACGTTGCGGTAAGTGATGCCGGCGTAGTCCATCGTTGGGTTCGTGACGCCGAACCAGAAGTGTTCGTTTTTGAAGTGGTGCCAGAGATGGTACTTCTTCATGTACTT
>JAFANA010000056.1 GCA_019232905.1 Vulcanimicrobiota bacterium | reverse complement strand
ATTCGCGTCGTGTCATCCTGAACGGAGGTGCGAAGCACCGCAGTTGAAGGATCGCCTCATGACTAACGCTCGTTGCGATCCTTCGACTACGCTGCGCTTCGCTCAGGATGACACAGCTCAGGGAAGGCGGCCTAACAGGTCGCGCGCCAGCGTCTGCGATTCGCGTCGTGTCATCCTGAACGGAGGTGCGAAGCACCGCAGTTGAAGGATCGCCTCATGACGACCGCTCGTCGCGATCCTTCGACTACGCTGCGGTTCGCTCAGGATGACACAGCTAAGGGAAGGCGGCCTAACACGTCGCGCGCGAGCGTCTGTGATTCGCGTCGTGTCATCCTGAACGGAGGTGCGAAGCACCGCAGTTGAAGGATCGCCTCATGACTAACGCTCGTTGCGATCCTTCGACTACGCTGCGCTTCGCTCAGGATGACACAGCTCAGGGAAGGCGGCCTAATACGTCGCGTGCGAGCGTTTCGGATGTGGCAAGTGCCGGCGATGCGGAGCCGCGAACCAATAATTGAAACGCCGTATCGGCTTTGACGACGGTGAGCGTGCCGTCTTTCCATGCGGCTTTGTCACCGAGTCCTGAGATTGTTTGCGCGTCGTTAAATGCGCTTGCGATCTGTGACGGCATCGACGGCATTGCGGGTCCCAGTGCTTGCGTCACGGTGCTGAGACAATTCAGCCCGTGACATCCCGTTTTCGCCGGCGTAACGGCCTGCGTCGTCAACACGACGGTTTGCGCGGGCGCGCCCGCGTGCGATGCAACGGCCCACGAGCATTCGTGTGCCGATGGACGTTGCGGCGCGCCGACCGACGACGCATCGACACCTAAAGCGGATGCAACGTCGTTCGTGCTCAACATCGCGCACGGGTCACCTTTCACATTCGCAGGCGCATTCGCCGGCGCCGGCGTTTGCGCCGTTGCCACTTGGGGCTGCGTCGACGGCTGGGCGTTGACACCCGGCGCCATAGTCACGGTCCCGCCGCACGCCAAACTGATGCGAAAATTTGCCGGCTTGACGGTGTATCGCGGGACCGGATAGGAGAGCTGCAGCTTGTTCTGCGCGTCGGCGTTGAACGTGACGAGCAATCGCGTCGGCGTGTCGGCCGGGTCGAGCGTGCCGCCCGCAAACAGTTGCGTATACGTGTACGGCACATTCGGCAGGAACGGCACGTTACGAGAACCGAGCGCCATGCCGAAGGTCACGTTGGCCGATGAGACGTTGTTGCCGTTCTTCGTCGCAAGAAACTCATCGCCGACATTGCTCGGTGCGACGCGGTTGAACCCATCACCCAAAACTCCGGGGTAGAGCTTCAGATGCGTGATGTTCACCCATTCTTGCGTAACGAGCCAGCCGTTTTGATCGATTGGTCTCGTCACGTCGGCCGGGTTGGGACCAACGGCGACGACGCGCATCTTCCAGACACCGTTGGACATCCACTGATTCATGCAGCCCGGGCTCGCAGAGATTTGACTCGAGCCGCCCTGCGCTTGCGCCGCGGCGCCGCTCGCGGTGCACCCAAGATCGTAGTGAAAGTTATACTGGCTGGACGTAAAGTGCGGCTTGTTCTGGGTCGCGAGCTTCGCTCCGTCAAAGGTGACGGTCAGCGCCTTTGGCTTGTCATTGGGATCGCCCTTGCCGCTCGGAAAGAGGAAGCCTTGGACGTACGTCTGTTCACCGGATGGCGCGAACGTATTGAAAACGAGGGACTGTTGCCGGTACGGATCCGGCTCGAGCACGTTACCGCTCGAGAGTTGCAGCTCCTCACCCTTCATCATTGAGTCCGCAGGTGAGAGTTCTCGCGATACTCCGTTGCGCCACGTCTGCGTGACTTGCCAGCCTTGTTGCTGCCCGTCTTTTATGAACGGCTCGACTTTGTCGACCCTCGCACGCCAGACGCCGTTGAACAACCATTGATTTACGCAGCCGTTGCTCGCATTGTTTTGTGCGAGCGCGGGGCCGGTAACGACCGCATACATCGACGTAACGAGAGAAACGATGACGGCGAACGCCGTCGCGGAGGCGAGGTGTGCGCGCATGTAAACATTATACGAAGCCGCGAGCGGTTATGCGCCCGCTTTCGAAGAACTCTGCGCCATGCGAGCGCAGATATTGAACCGCATAGTCGTCATCGCACTTGCCGTCTTTGCGCTTGCGCTTACGGCACCCGATATCGTGCTGCCCTGGAAGCCTTTTTCAACATTCGGCTTCAATGCGACGCCGGCCGGCAAGATCACCGGAATACTTCCGGATTCAGCTGCAGACCGCGCCGGTCTTCGCGCGGGCGATCGCGTCGATATCGGCAAGATCACACCGCACGAGCAGCGGTATCTTTGCGTGATTTCGCCGGCACGGGCGGGCCTGACCATCACACTGCCGGTTATTTCCAACGGCATCGAACGTTCCGTAACGCTCGTTGCGCACCCGCGAACGCGCAGCGCGGCAGACAACGTCAGCGACGTCGTCCTCATTGTCGAACAATGCTTGTTCGTCATCATTGCCGCGACGCTCGCGTATCTCCGTCCGTCGTGGTTAACGTGGACGTTCTATTTGTACGCAGTCGGAGTCGCATCCAATTCGATTCTCGTATTTTCGCAGGTTGGTGATGCGATGATGCCGTTCTACACGGCCGTCGCGAGCGCACTCCCCATCTGTGGCGGAATGTCGATGATAGCGTGCGCCACATTCTTTCCGCGTACGGCGCCTGGTGCAACGGCACGCCGCGCGCTCCCGCTGCTGGCGTTAATCGGCATCGCCTGGTTTATCTTCAACGCCGTTTTCGGGTACGACACACAGTTTCACACGGCACTTCGCGGCAGTGAATCCGGGCTACGGCTTGCGTTGAACGTCAACCTCACGTTGCCGGCCGTCATGTATGTCGTCGCGGTCGTCGCGTTCTTCGTCAACTACATGCACTCGTCTGAAAGCGATCGGAAACGTCTGCAGTGGGTTGCGCTCGGATTCGCGTGCGGGTTCGGCGGCATTGCATGGCTTGATATCGCAGAAGTCGTCATGCAGTTCTCCAACGGCGATATCCCGCTGTGGGCGATCAACCTCTTGCAAGCAATGAACATCTGCATTCCGATTTCCGTCGCCTACGCCATCATGAAGCACCGCGTCATCGACGTGCGTTTCTTCGTGAGCCGCGCGCTCGTCTACGGCTTGATCACGACGCTTGCAGTCGCCATTCTCGCGTTGCTCGATTGGGCCGTCGCAAAACGGCTCGAGGCAACGCAGCTCGGCGTCGCCGTCGAAATCGCGGGGGCGCTTGCGATCGGCCTCGGCGTTCACCGGATGCACGCCTTTATCGACAATATCGTGGACCGGTACGTGTTCCGGTCGGTACACGAAGCCGAACAGCATCTCCATCGCATCGGCGAAGCGATGATGTTCGCGCGCTCAACAAGCGCGATCGACGACATGCTCGCGAGTGAGACAACACGCGCGCTGCGTCTCGAATCGGCGACGGTCGTCCGCGAGTTCGATCCGGACGATTCGCTCGCACTGCAACTGCACGCCGGCCGGATGACGCTCGAGCACGGCGATTCTCTTGCAATGCCGCTACTCGTACGCCACCAGCTGATCGGCTACGTCCTCTACGGCCACCACGAGAACGGCGCGGCGATCGATCCCACGGAACGCGAAATCCTCGAACGCATAAGCGCCCGGGCGGCCGTCGCCTACGATCATGTCTTGAGCGAAGAGCGGGCTGCCGAGAACGAACGGCTCGCCATCGAAAACCGGGTACTGAGGTCGCTGGTCGGCCAACCTTAATGTTCGCTAGGTAAGTGAAGCGAACGGGTACAATGGTCCTATATGGACGTAGGCTCTCCTCATCTCGCGTCCGGCGCGCTTCGGCGCCTGGACGGCCGGGTGGCAATCGTCACCGGCGGCTCGCGCGGCATCGGCGGCGCGATTTCCAAAGCTCTGGCAATTGACGGCGCGGTCGTCGCGGTGGTCGGCATTCCGGCCGACCGCGAGCGGACGTCGGTTCTTCAAGCCTCGCTCAACGGCAGCGCGCATCTCGTAGAGTTTCACGAAGCCAATGTGGCGGACTATCAAGCGTGCGAAACGGCGGTGCAATCGATTCTCGAGAAGCACGGGCACATCGACATCCTTGTCAATAATGCGGGCATCACGAAGGATCGGACGGCTCGCAAAATGTCGGTAGAGGAATGGCAAGCGGTCATCGACGTGAATTTGTCGGGGCCGTTTTTTATGATCAAAGCCGTGCTCGATCACATGATCGAGCGGCAATACGGACGGATCGTGAATATCAGTTCCGTCGTCGGGCATATGGGTAACTTCGGGCAGGCCAACTATGCCGCCGCGAAAGCCGGATTGCTCGGTTTGACGAAGACGCTTGCCATTGAAACGGCGAAATCCGGTATCACCGTGAATGCCGTCGCGCCCGGTTTCATCGCGACCGAGATGGTTGCGGCGATGCCGCAAGCTGCAATCGATATTGCGAAGAGCCGCACACCGGTTGACCGGCTCGGCGATCCGAACGAGATCGCGCGCGCGGTGCGATTCCTCGTCGACGAGGAATCGGGATTCATTACCGGCACAACATTTGACGTTAACGGCGGGATGTACATGTGAGTACGATCGGATCGGTGCCCCTGGACGAGTTCAGCTACGGAATGGACCTCAGCGGCGCCGATCCGGCGTCGATGATGGATGCGCTGCGCGCCGTCACAACGGACGTCATGACCGATCCGCTTCGCGCGGGCAGCATCATGACGGCGTTCATGCTCGCCGAACAAGCCGTCGCAATGAATGCAATGCGCCGTTTGCAAGGCGAAAATCCGCCGCCGGTTGCGCCGGCGCAGGGTGACAAACGCTTCAGCGACCCGGCATGGACGAGCAATCCGTTCCTGGTGTCGATGCTCGAAGAGTACATGGTACGCCGCCAGTATTCGCAAGAGCTCATCGAGCAATCGCGTCTGCCGGATTCGACGAAACGGAAAGCGCGTTTTGCGATGAATATGCTGCTGGATTCGCTCGCGCCGAGCAACGTGCCGTGGATGAATCCGGCCGTCGTCAAAGAGGCCGTCGACAGCGGCGGTAACAGCCTTCTCAACGGACTCTCGGAATTTCTCGACGACGTCAAAAACAACGGCGGCTATCCGAAGCAAGTCGACACGTCGTCGTTCGTGCTCGGCGAAAACATGGCCGCAACCAAAGGCGAAGTCGTCTTTCGCAACGAGCTCATCGAGCTGATCGCGTACTATCCGCAGACCGAAGCGGTGCACGAACGTCCACTGCTGATGTCGCCGCCGTGGATCAACAAGTACTACATCATGGATATCGCGCCCGGGCGGTCGTTCGTCGAATGGGCCGTGAAACACGGTCATCAGACGTTCATGATCAGCTATCGCAATCCCGATGAGTCGATGCGCGAGTACACGATGGACACGTACCTCGAGAAGGGCGTGGTCGCCGCGCTCGATGCCGTGCAGCGCATCACGGGTGCACCGCAGGTCAATATGGCGGCGCTCTGCCTCGGCGGAACGATGGCCGTGCTGCTGCTTGCATATCTCGCGGCGAAAGGGGAAGCCGATCGCATCGGATCGCTCACGGTGACCAACACGATCGTCGACTTTACGGAACCGGGCGATCTTGCCGCGTTCACCGATGAAGCGACGATCGCGCGGCTCGAAAAGAAAATGAACGAGCGCGGATTCCTCGAGTCGAGCGAGATGGCCGGAACGTTCAATTGGATGCGCGCAAACGACTTGATCTGGAGTTACGTCGTTTCGAATTGGTACATGGGCAAAAAACCGCCGGCGTTCGATATTCTCGCGTGGAACGGCGACGCAACGCGCATGCCGGCCGAAATGCATTCGCAGTATCTGCGCGCATGCTACTTGCACAATCTCTTGATCGTGCCGAACGCGTTCGTGCTCGCGGGGGTGCCGATCGATCTCGGCAAGATCGCGACGCCGATGTACGTCCTCGGTGCCGAAAACGATCACATCGCGCCGTGGCGCACGACCTACATGACGTCACAATACGTCGCCGGCGAAGTAAAATATACACGTACGAATTCGGGACACGTAGCCGGCATTTGCAATCCGCCGGGAAATCCGAAGGCGTGCTATTGGACTGCCGAGCATACCGAGCCCGGTGAATCACCGGACGCGTGGCTCGCGCGTTCCACCAAACACCAGGGGAGCTGGTGGGAAGACTGGGCGGCCTGGGCCGACGCGCACGGCGGCGCGCGGCGCGAGCCGTATCCGTTACCGGAAGGCGGGGATCCGGCACCGGGACTCTACGTTCGTAATGAATCGGCGGTGGAAGTATGAACAATCGCGATCATCTCAAAAGCCTCGGCGAATTCATCCGTACGCAACGCGAGCTCGCGAATCTCTCACTCCGGCAACTTGCGGATCTTGCAAAAGTCTCGAATCCGTACTTGAGCCAAGTCGAACGCGGGCTCTACAAACCGTCGGCAGAAGTGCTGAAACAAATCGCCAAAGCGCTACATCTCTCCGCCGAGACGTTCTACGCGCAAGCGGGACTGCTCGACGAAGACGTACGCAATGAAGCGGCCGACGCCGTCGAATCCGCAATCAAACTCGACCCCCGCCTAACAGCCGAACAAAAAGACACCCTCATCCGCGTCTACCGCGGCTTCGTCGGCGAACGCCCCTAGCAGCGCCCACTGTCATCCTGAACGCAGGCGCAACGCGCCGGAGTTGAAGGATCGCCTCAAGACAAACGCGCGTCACGATCCTTCGACTGCGCTGCGCTTCGCTCAGGATGACACAGGGAGCCGGAGCAGCGCGCGGTGTCATCCTGAACGCAGGCGCAAGGCGCCGGAGTTGAAGGATCGCCTCAAGACAAACGCGCGTCACGATCCTTCGACTCCGCTGCGCTTCGCTCAGGATGACACTGCTTCGAGTGCGCTGATTCGTTTCCCTAAACTGGGATGGGTGCCGAAGAGGAACTCGTACCAGCCGGGGATGTCTTCTTCGGCGAGATTTTGATCGCGCAGGCGGCGAAACGCGGACGC
>JAFANA010000054.1 GCA_019232905.1 Vulcanimicrobiota bacterium | reverse complement strand
CTCCATTCAATTGTTTGCTAAAGATGATACTCTTGTATGCCCCGTTCGGCCAGCAGTGCGTTGCTATTTCACGGAAACCCAGACGCGCGTAATAGTCGCGCAGATGAGTTGCGTTTTCGGCCGTGTCGCAGACGAGTTCGGATTTGCCTTCACCCGCTGCGTGTTCTTCGACTGTCTTGATAAGCGCGTACCCGATGCCGCGCTTTTGATACTGCGGTTCGACCGCCAACTGTGCGAAAACACCGACGTGGTCTTTGTAATAAAGGGCCGGCACGTTCGGGTACTCGATGCGCGCGTAATACGACACCAGACCGATGATGCGGTCGTCCAGCCGCGCTGTCCATGATGCGGTCGATGACGCAAGGCGGGCCTCCGTCATGTCGGGGGTCTGCGTTGCGGCAATATAGTTCATGCCGGCGGCCGCGAGCGGCGCGTACGCGCGATGAAGCATGGACGTGACCTCGATGAGATTGATGTCCGAGAGGCAGCGCTCGATTCTATAGTGCAGAGGGTTCACGGTCTACGGGTTTTCCGCGGCGAAACGTAGCCCCATGCCGTTAGTGCTCGTTCCTACGCCGCTTGGCAATCTCGGTGACATCACGCTGCGGGCGCTTGAAACGCTCCGCTCGGCGGATTTGGTGGTCGCCGAGGATACGCGTGTGACCCGAAAGCTGCTCAACGCGCTCGGCGTCGGATCGAAAGAACTTTGGAGCTATCGGGAGCAAAATGCCGATGGCGCAACGCCCGGGATCCTGCAGCGCGCCGCATCGCAGCTCGTCGCCGTCGTGACCGACGCCGGGATGCCGGGTATCTCCGATCCGGGCGAAGACCTCGTCGCCGCCGCCCGCGCTGCTTCAATCGCCGTCGAGGTATTGCCCGGCCCGAGTGCCGTCCTCGGCGCTGCAGTGCTCTCCGGGTTTCCGTTGCGCCGCTTCGCATTCGAAGGATTTCCGCCGCGCGGCAGCAGCGCGCGTAAAGCAGCGTTTACACATGCTCTGCGCATCGGTGCAACGACCGTGTGGTACGAGTCACCGCAGCGCATTCTTCATTCGCTCGACGATCTCGCCGCCGTCGCGCCCGATGCGCAGGTCTTTCTCGTCCGCGAATACACGAAGAAATTCGAACAACAGGTGCTCGGACTACCACGCGAGGTCGCCGCAGCGCTGGAAGAGCCCGTGCGCGGAGAGATCACCTTCGTCATCGCACCGCGCGACGTAGCGGCCGAGCAGCATGAAATGCGGATCGACGACGAGACGATCGACGCGCTGCTCGATCAGGGCGAGAGCGTTCGCGACATCGCAAAACAACTTTCGGAAAAGAGCGGGGCTGACCGGCGGGAATTGTATGAGCGTGCGAGCAAGCGCAAGAACGCACGCGGCATGGGCCGTAGAAACCGTGCCGAAGAGCAACGACCGGAATGAAAGCCTTTTACGTCACCACCCCGATCTATTACATCTCGGGGAATCCGCACATCGGCCACGCGTACACGACCGTGGTAGCCGACGTCCTTGCGCGCACCGCGCGCACGGCGGGTCCCGCATTCTTCCTCACCGGCACCGACGAGCACGGACAGAAAGTTGCCAACGCAGCGGCGGAGCACGGAAAAACGCCGCAGCAATGGTGTGACGAACTCATTCCGCGCTGGAAATCGTTGTTCGCGGCGTTCCATGTGGAATACGACGACTTCATCCGGACGACCGAACCGCGCCACGAAACGAAAGTTCAACGCGTGTTCCAGCGGCTGCGCGAGCAAGGCGACATCTATCTCGGGACGTACGAGGGCTGGTATTGCGTCGCCGACGAGACGTTCTGGCCTGAATCGAAACTCGTCAACCGCCGATGCCCGACCTGCGGTCGCGACGTGCAGTGGCTGAGCGAACAAGACTGGTTCTTCCGACTCTCCTCATATCGCGATCGGCTGATCGAATACTTCCGTTCGCATGCGGAGTTCTTGCGCCCGCGCAGCGTCTATAACGAGATGATGGCGATCCTCGAGGAAGGGCTCGAAGATCTGTCCATCTCGCGCACGAATTTCGATTGGGGCATTCCGATTCCGGATGACCCTTCGACAAGCTCAGGAGGCGTCATCTACGTCTGGTTCGATGCGCTGCTGAATTACATCACCGCCATCGGATGGTCGGAAGACGACGCGCGGTTTCATTCGCTTTGGCCGGCGAACGTGCAGTTGATCGGAAAAGAGATCGCGCGTTTTCATACGATCATCTGGCCCGCGATTCTGTGGGCGCTCGGTGAGGAGCCGCCGAAGACCGTCTTCGCGCACGGCTGGATCACCGTTGACGGTCAGAAAATGGGCAAAAGTCTCGGCAACGCGACGGATCCGTTCGCACTCGTCGAACGGTTCGGTGCCGATTCGCTGCGCTATTTCTTGTTGCGCGAAGCGCCGTTCGGCAGCGACTTCTCGTATTCAGAAGAGAAGATCATCCAGCGCCACAACAGCGATCTCGGCAACGATTTGGGCAATCTCCTCAATCGTACGCTCGCGATGTTGCGCAAATATCGCAACGGCGTCGTCCCGAATCGTCCGCAGTCGAGCGGGTTGATGGCGCGGTTTGCCGATCTCCCGCAACGCGCGCGCGAGGCGACGCTGGCGCTCGATTTCCGCGGATCGCTCGAGATGATTTGGGAACTCGTCACGGCGCTCAATCGTGCGATCGACGAACGCAAACCGTGGGCGCTCGCGAAAGAGGGGCGCAACGACGAACTCGACGCGCTGCTCTACGACTTGCTGGAGGGATTGCGTTGGCTCGCGATGCTCCTCGCGCCGGTAATGCCGGAGCGCATGCGCGAGATGTGGCGCCAGCTCGGCACGGACCAGCAGATCGATGCCGATTGGTCGGAGATGCTGCGCTACGGCGGTATCGCACCCGGAACGCAAACGATGCCGGGCGAGCCACTCTTTCCGCGCATCGAGCTCGCCGGAGTATCGCCATCGGGATGAGTGGACGCGGCAACGCCCCGAGCCGGAGCGTTGTTATCGGCGGCGGTTTTATAGCCGTCGCCGGTCTTGCGTTCGCCCTCAATCTCTGCGCACGCGATTTTCAAGTCGACGATTGGATCATCACCGCGTGCGCTACCGCAGCCATCTGTTTCGCCGCGCTCCACGGGCTTCCGATTCGCGGCATGCGCATGCGCCGAAACGGATTGAACGCGGAAGCCGTCTTTTTGAGCCTTTCCATCGGGGCGCCGATGTTCGCGCTCGGTGGATACGTCGGTCCGACGGCCGCTGCGATCGCGACGCTCGCGGGATTCTGCCTCGCGGCACTGATTCGCCGCACGAATCCGGTCACCGATCTCGCCCGTCACGGCGTGATGCGTTGCGTGACCATCCTCGCGCTGCTGCCGCTTGCGCCACATTTCGCGCAAATTCGCGCGCTGCCGCTCGTCGAGGGCTCGCTGATTTTTGCCGGAGCGTTGGTCGTGCTGTCGCTCGTCTTCGAAATCGCCGTTTCCGCACCGGCATCGGCTTTTACGTATCACATCTCGCTCGGCCGTGTTCTCGAGCGGGTCTCCCGGGATCCGCGCACGTGGATCGTCGGCAGCGGAAACATCGTCTGGGCGACGGTCGTGCGCGATCCTATCATTTCCGGTCACGCGTACGTCGCCGTCGCAATGTGGATACCGGTCATCGTCACGGCGTTACTGCTTCGAACGATCGACCAGCAACACGCGGAATTGCACCGCCTGCGTTTGGTGCGCGACGCGGTTCAAGCGATGCTCGGCGAGCGCGATCCGCTTCCGCAAATCAACGCTATTCTCGCAATGTTGCGCGTGCCGTCGTTCGATGAGACCGTCACCGTCCTCGCCGCGACTGGCGCACGGACCGACACCTGGCGCTCCGTAACGATGCTCGGCCCGGCGCTCAGTTCGGCCGGCGACGAACTGCGCCGGCGGATTCTAGCGCGACTGAAGTTCAGCGGCGCCCCATTTACCACGCTGCGCGACGACTTCTACATTGCCTACGCGTTCGGCGCGCGCCTCGGTGACGGCGAACTGCACGGCGCAATGATCGTGCATCGCCGCAACGATCGTCCGCTTTCCGCCGAACAGATCAATCAGTTCACCAACGCTGCGTTCGAACTCGCCCCGTTGCTGCGCGATATGCGCACGATTGCCGCAACGCAGAATGCGGCGACGATCGACGGACTCACCGGACTCTTCAATCGCTCGACGACGCTCGACCGGCTCCAGCACATGCTCGACGACATGCCGGTCGCGGCGCACGGCGCCGTGTTGCTGCTCGATGTCGATCATTTCAAGACGATCAACGATCAGCTCGGACACGCAGCCGGCGACGAATGCTTGCGCAAGATCGGCGAAATCATAAAAAACGCCGTGCGCGGCGGCGACACTGCCGGACGCATCGGCGGCGAGGAATTTCTTATCGTTATGCCCGGTGCGACGCGTGACGTTGCGTTGAGCGTCGCCGAACGGCTGCGTCTCGCCGTCGCACTCGGCGGTATGAAATATGCGAACGGCGAGCCGGTGACCGCCAGCATCGGCGCCGCAGGCGCGATCGTCGGCGATACGATCGAAGCGTTGCTTGCCCGCGCCGACCGTGGTCTCTATGAAGCCAAGCGCCAAGGACGCAATCGCATCGTGGAAAACGTTGAGACCGCATGATCGACACGCACGCGCATATCCACGGCGAATCTTTTGCGGACGATCGCGCCGACGTCGTCGCGCGCGCGAAAGCGGCAGGCGTTTCGGAGATCGTCACGGTCGGGTGCGATTTGGCCGACTCGCAAGCGGCGCTCGAAGTCGCGCGCGACTTTCGCGTCTTTGCCTCGGTCGGCATTCACCCGCATGAAGCAAAAGACGCGCCCGCCGATATTGCCGCCGTCTTCGAACCGTTCCTCGCAGACCGGCGCGTTGTGGCCGTCGGCGAGACCGGACTCGATTACTATTACGATCACAGTCCGCGCGATCGTCAAAAGCAGGTGCTGCGCGACCAGATTCGCGTGGCCCGCGACGCGAATTTCCCGGTGATCTTTCACCATCGCGACGCCTACGACGATTTTGTTGCGATCCTGCGCGAAGAGTGGAAGCCGGGCATGCGCGGTGTCATTCACTGTTTTACCGGTGATGCGCAGCAGGCGCAGACGTATGTGAATGAATTCGGCTTGTTCCTGGGAATCGGCGGTGTACTCACGTTCAACTCCGCGGAAAGCGTACGCGAGGCGGTCCGAACCGTCGGCGTCGCGCCGTTGGTTTTGGAAACGGATTGCCCGTATTTGACGCCGATGCCTCACCGCGGCAAACGCAACGAACCGATGTACATTCCAATCATCGCGCAGAAAGTCGCCGACGTCCTTGGCACAACCGTCGAAGACATAGCGAAGACCACCGACGCCAATGCACGTAAGTTGTTTACATTATCTCAAGACAAACGCGCATAGCGATCCTTCGACTGCGCTCAGGATGACACGGTGGCAGTAGTCCAGCGGGATTCGAAGGCAGCGTGGAGATGTGTGAGAATGTTCGCGTCGTCCGTGCGTAGGCCCCAGTCGAGTTGGTCCGGGTGGTCGAAGGCGGCGGTTGCGTTTGCGGAGCCGAGCCAGCCGCGGGATTCCCGGACAACGGCGAATTTTTCGTCGGCTTCGCAGACGCGGACGGCTGCCCCGTCGTGCACGAGGCGATCGATTGCCGTTTGTTCGTTGGCATTTCCTTGCAGTTCGCGGGCGGCAACGAGCACGCGTACGTGCGCACCACGTTTCGCAGCGTCGTCGAGCGCCGTGTAGACATGGTTGGCGCCGCCGAATGATTCGCTTTCGATGATAACGTCGTCGCCTTTTTGCGCCTCGTTGATGAGTCGCGCTTCGGATGAGAGACTTTCGCGCTTACGAACGGAAAAGAATGGCGTCGAGCGATCTTCGACTCCGGACGCCGCGTCGCGCACCATACCGGCGTCGAGCGCGAAATCATCGCGAACGATCGTGTCACCGCCGTCGTCGGGCCAATTGCGATCGTCGAGAAACACGCTCTGATCGACGACGGCGCCTTTAAGATGCAGCATCGGATCCGGCGCATCGACTGCCGCATGAACGAGTTGCGCATCCGCTCCGGCGCCCCTCAACCTTTCGATTGCGTCGGCATTTGCGGCGTCGACAGTGCCGTCATCCTTATAAATGTAGCCTTCGAGTCGCACGCGCACGTGCGCACCGCGCTTTGCGGCGCTCGCAAGCGCATCCAGAACGGCACCCTGCGGCAGCGTATAGGCCGTGAGGGTCACGTCACGCGCGTGCTGCAGCGCTCCGACTAGTTCGGTGGTTGAACTAAGCGAAATCATCGCGCGTACTATCCCGACAAAGGTCGCGAGCAACAAGGGTACGTGCGAAGAACAAGGTAGGAGAGGCGCGTACGACTCGGAAAGAGCGGAAGTTCCTATGGCCATGAAGCCCGTCTCGTCCCCAACCGGTGACAAAGGTGCGTTCGTGCGCGACATGTTCGCGCGCATCGCTCCACGTTATGACACCGCAAATCGCGTTCTCACCGGGGGCATGGACGAGCGCTGGCGCAAGCGCGCGATTGCTCTATTGTCGCCGCCGCACGGCGGGCACGTCCTCGACCTCTGTTGCGGAACCGGTGACGTGGTCTTTCATCTCTTGCGAACCGATCCGACCTTGCGCGTCGATGGAATCGATTTTTGTGCGCCGATGCTCGAACGGGCGCGCGAGCGCGCGGCGAAGCAGAGCCGCGGAGAAGCGCACTTCGTCGAAGGCGACGTCATGTCGCTTCCGTTCGAAGACAACACGTTCGACGGCGCGACGATGGGTTTCAGCATGCGCAATGTCGTCAGCATCGATCACGTTTTGCGGGAAACGCTTCGAGTGTTGCGGCCCGGTGCGCGTTTCGTCAATCTCGACGTGAGCAAAGCCCCGAACAAATTGTGGAAGCGCGCGTTCGATCTGTATTTCTACGGCGTCGTCCCGCTCGTCGGCGGACTCGTCGGCGGTTCGAAACAGGCGTACACGTATCTTCCGAATTCGCTGACGCATCATCCCTGTGCGGAAGATTTACGCGAACGCTTCTCGCGCGCAGGTTTTACGAATGCAGGCTTCGTGCGGCTCATGGGCGGCTCGATCGCCATCCACTATGGGACCAAGCCATAACCATGCACGCGATCGAAAACGACGAACCGGCAATGTATAAACTCGTGGAGTCGTTTTTCCGCTCCACGTTTTCGACCGATAATCCGCTCATCACCGAGGCGGTAAAGCGCATGCTGGCTGCAGGCGGAAAACGTCTGCGCCCGCGTATCACGCTACTCGCGGCGTCCGCGTGCGGTGGCGATCCTGTCGAGCATCTGCATCTCGCGGCGTACATGGAACTCATTCACGTCGCAACGCTCATTCATGACGACGTCGTCGATAACGCGCAGACACGCCGCGGCGTTAACGCGACCGCGATCGATTACGGTAATCGCGTGAGCGTCCTCGCCGGCGATTATCTTTTTGCATGGATCTTCAAGAACGTGACCGACGGCTATCCGCACCCCGTCCCCAACATCTTGTCGGCGACGCTGGCGGACATCTGCGACGGCGAGGTGCTTCAGTTGCGCGGCCTCGGCGATCTCGATCTTCCGCTTGCCGCATATGTCGAGATCGCGCGGAAGAAGACTGCCTCGCTCTTTGCGGCCTCCGCGCAATGTGGAGCGATCATGGGAGGCGGCTCGGCCGAAGAGATCGTCGCGCTCCACGCGTACGGCGAAGCCTACGGAATTGCGTTCCAAATGAACGACGATTTGCTCGATATGACGGCCGACGAACGGTCGCTCGGAAAGCCGGTCGGCAATGATCTCACGGAACGCAAAATGACAATTCCCTTAGTTCTTGCCTTGGGGAACGGGAACGCGTATTTTCGAGGCCAGGTCGCGCGTTTGTATTCCGGAACCGCCCACGACGGCATTCCCGGTGTCATTGCGGGGATCTCGGAACAAGGCGGCTTCGAGGGCACGCGCCGGGAGATACAGGCGTACGTCACGCGAGCAAAAACGGCGCTGGAGCCTTTGCGTTCCGGCGCGGCGAAGGAAGAACTAGCGAAACTAGCCGACGCGCTCGCGGGTTAGTTCACAAGGAGAACACGATGATTCACCCCATGCTGGCCATTATTGACGCGCCGATCATTATCGGCATCGTCGCCGTGGCCGCCCTGCTCTTCGGTGCAGATAAGCTGCCGAAGCTCGCGCGCAGTGCAGGCCAAGCCAAAAAAGAATTTATGATGGGACAGATCGAGGCTGACGAGGCCACGAACCGCGCCCGCGAAGAAATGCGCGCGCGTACGGCGACCCAAAATGCCGACCCGATGAATAACGTGGAAGTCGGCAACGCGGCCGGCGAGCCGATCCCACCGCCCAACCCGGGCCACGGTACGCAAAGCTCCTAACCAAACGATGCTCTTGGAGCGCGGGCCCGGCGCCGATCCGGGGTGGGATCAAAAAGAGATGCCGTTCACGGAGCACCTGCGGGAGCTCCGTACGCGTCTATTGATCTCCATCGGAACCGTCGGTGCAATCGCGGTCCTGCTGTTTTGGCCCTCGAAATTCGCCATCCAATGGATGCAGGCGGAATATCTCCACGGGACGCCGCTCAATGCATTCGGCCTCGCCGACGTGCTCTTCACGGAATTGAAGTTCTCGGTGATCGGCGGTATCGTGGTCGGATTGCCGATGCTGTTCTTCCAGGCGTGGATGTTCGTGGTGCCGGCGATCCACCCGCGGACGCGCCGCATGGTGTACTCGTTCATCGTGCCGTCGCTGCTGCTTGCATTTGCGGGACTGGCCTTCGCCCATTTCGTCGTGATTCCGCGCGTAGTTAGCGCGTTGATCAACATGACGAAAGAGATCGCGACTCCGACGTTCGGCGTCGGAGAAACCCTCGGATTCATTCTGATCCTCTTCGGTCTCTTCGCGCTGATCTTTCAGCTGCCGATCGTGCTGGTCGGCCTTGCGCGTTTAGGAATCGTTAATGGCCGTTGGTTATCAAAGTACCGGCGCCATGCACTCTTTGCGATGGTCGTAGCGGGCGGCATTGCCGCGCCGGACGGAAATCCCGTAACGATGGCGCTGCTGGCTCTTCCGATGTACGTCCTCTACGAAATCTCAATTTGGATTATCCTGATCTTCGAACGCTCGTGGCAACAAAAGTAAGCGCACTCTACGACGACTTCATCCGAACCTTCGGCAACGTACTCTTTGCCGTTTTACTCTTCGTGGTATGGGGGATTCTCACGCTCATCGGCGTGATCGTCGATCAAGGCAAGAGCGCAACAACCTATTTCGATAGCTATCCGGCGGCAATTGCGCGCGCGATCATACGTCTGGGCTTCGATAACATCTATCACTCGCCGTGGTACGTCGGCATCATCGGGTTGATTCTCGTTTCGCTGACGGTCTGCACGTTCAAGCGCGTCATTCCGGCCCGGCTGCCTCCGCTGCGTCCGGTGAAGATCGATAAAATTCCGCTCAACGCTTCCATCTACGTCCGCGGCAGCGAAGCGAGCGTGCGCGATCGCGTCGAGTCGTTCTTCCGCTCGCGCGGCTGGAGCGTTCGGAAACGTGAATTCGGCGGAGAAGAATGGACCTTCGCCGACAAACACAACTGGGCGCGCCGCGGCGTGCTGATCGCGCATCTAGGATTCGTCATTATCGCCGCCGGAACGACCGTCTACTGGGCGCACGGATTCTCCGGAGAAACCGCCATCGTTACGGGTCAAGCCGTACGCATTCCCGAGACGAACGCGATCCTCAAACTCGACTCGTTTCGGTATAAAATCACGCCGATTCTGACCAAGAGCGGCATGGTCTATCAGCCGACGGATTACGTCTCGAATGTAACCGTTACGGGCCGCGACGGCATACCGAAGCAGATGCTCGTGCGCGTCAATCACCCGATCGATATCGACGGAACGCTCTACTATCAGGCAAGCTACGGTTTTGCGACACGCATGCGCGTGACGCATGACGGCGTCAACGTTGCGTCGCTCTCCGACCGCGTGCTCGAAGAAGGCGAAGCGTTCGACATTCCGGGAACGCGCAATACGCTCGTCTACGACCGCTTCGTTCCGACGGTCGACAAGCAAAGCGGCATGCCGGCAGCCGACCCGCGCGTCAACGATCCGGCCGTGATCCTGAGCGTGCAACAGAACGGTGAAACCGCGGGTACGGCGCTCGTGCCGCTCCACACGTGGATCGATCTCGGTAACGGTTGGCGCGTGACCCCGGAACGGTACTTGCTCTATAGCGGCTTTCAATATCGCTACGATCCCGGCATCCCGCTCGTCGGTATTGGTTCGCTCGTGCTGCTCTCCGGACTGATCATTTCGTTTTACTTCCTGCCGGCGCGGTTGTACGTTCGCGTCGATCCGTCGGAGGCGGGTTGTACTGTTGGCGTAGCTGCGATGACGGTCAAGGGTTACGATATTTTCGCAGGCCAGTTCCAAGCGCTGCTCCAGGATTTACAGAGCTCGATGGAGCCGCCCGGGCCTAACCCCCATCTTCGAAAAGCGGAGGCTTACTAACGACGTGAACGGACATTTGCAAGCCGACGAACTGCTCATGATCGTCGCCATCGCAAGTTATGTCGTAGGCGGTCTTGCGCTACTCGTCTACTTCTTCTCGCGCGAGACGTGGCTGCGCAATCTCGGCGCGCCCCTTGCCATCGTCGGATGCGTTGCACAATTCGCGCAACTGATCGTCCGCTACGAAATCACCGGCATTTGGCCGCTGCTCAATCTCTACGGTTCGCTTTCACTCTTTGCCGCGATGTCCGTCGCCATTTTCATCGGTTTTGCCATCCGGTACAAACTTTGGTTCGCGGGCGGATTCGTGCTAGCGATTGCGGCGATCTTTCTCGCGTACGGCGTCACCTGGAACGAAGGCACGATGCCTCCGGTGCCGTCGCTGCAATCGTATTGGGCAAAAATACACGTCCCGATCGTCGTCTCGTCGTACGCCGCGTTTCTCGTAGCGTTCGTTTTTTCGTGCGTCTACTTGATCAAGTACTACGCCGAGCAACGCATCGCAAACGCAACGGTCGTTGCGAGCGCTGCGCTCGAAGGCGGCGGCACCGTGACCGTTGCAACGCCCGCGCTTTCGGCCGCAGCCGCCGGCGGAAACCCGCTCGCGCAATGGCTCGAGACGCTCCCGTCGCTCGCGCAACTCGACGTGATCGTGTACCGCGCGGTCGCGATCGGCTTGCCGCTGATTTCGCTCGGCATTATTACCGGTGCGGCATGGGCGAAAGAAGCGTGGGGCGCGTACTGGCAGTGGGATCCGAAAGAAACGGCCGCACTGTGCACGTGGATCATCTATCTTGCGTACATGCATCTACATACGCGCAATGCGTGGCGCGGCTTACGCACGAACTGGATCAGCGTCGGCGGCTTCGTCCTCGTCATCTTCACCTACCTCGGCGTCAACATCTGGATCAGCGGATTACATAGCTACAAGATGTGACCCCGTGTCATCCTGAACGAAGCGCCGAAGGCGCGCAGTTGAAGGACCGCAACGAACAAAGAGCCCGACGAGATTTCGCCGGGCTTTTGAATTGAGGCGATCCTTCAACTCCGGTGCTTCGCACCTGCGTTCAGGATGACACATGTCACGTTTGAGCGGCCCGCGTCGTCCAGGGAGCCAAGGGGGAATTTCCGATGCTTACCTGGTTTGCGCGGCGGTTTTTGGACAAATTCGAACGCGAGTGGGACTACGATACGACTTGGCAGCGCGAGATGCTCGATGCGGGCGGCTACGGCGCGATCGCACCGATATCCGGCATTCAAAAGGCGATGAACTACCGGCGTGATATTCCGCTCGACGTTTGGTGCGCGGCGGCGCTGGCGGGGGCGCGTACGGGTGATTGCGGGCCGTGCCTGCAGTTGGGCGTCAAGATGGCGCTTCGCGAAGGCGTGCCGCAGCAGACGATCGCGGCGGTGCTCTCGGGTGATCGAGCCGCCATGAGCGAATCCGTTCGTATCGCGTACGATTTCACGCGCTCGATCCTGGCGCGCGACGGACAAGACGGCCCATTGCGCGAGGCATTGGAGCAGCGCTATGGCAAGTGCGCGCTCATTTCATTAGCGTATGTTATTGCGCTCTCGCGCTTCTATCCTGACATGAAGTACGTTCTCGGACACGGCCACACGTGTTCGCGGGTGCGCGTCGGCGATCTCGACATCGTTCCAGAACCGGTGTGAGCATCGAAGAGCAACTCTACGTCACCGAACGCGCAACGCTCGTCCGTCATGCGTATCACATGCTGGGGTCGATGAGCGACGCCGAGGACGTCGTGCAAGATGCGTTCGAGCGCATGCAACGGGCTGACACCGCACACGTCCGCGAGCCGCGCAAATACTTGCGCGCGACCGTCACGAACCTGTCGCTCGACCGGCTTCGTTCGAGCGCGCGGCAGCGCGAAGTTTACGTCGGCCCTTGGCTTCCGGAGCCGGTCGTCGACCAGAGCGCAGTGCCGGAAAACGTCGTCGGCGTCGCCGAAGACATTTCGTACGCGTTTTTACTGGCGCTCGAGCGGCTTTCGCCGCTGGAGCGCGCTGCGTTTCTCATGCACGACGCGTTGGACGTCCCGTTTGCGGAAATCGCGCAGACGCTCGGACGCACCGAAGAAAGCGTGCGCCGCTTGGCATCACGAGCACGCGTTGCGATCCAAAGCGAAACGCCGCGCCGGATCGCGCGTCCCGCCGATGCCGAGGCGCTGCGCGATAAACTCG
>JAFANA010000114.1 GCA_019232905.1 Vulcanimicrobiota bacterium | reverse complement strand
ATCGAGTGATTTGTGCAGCCGCTCGTTGACCATCGAAAGCAGTTGGCTGTCGCGAGACTGCCGCCGTGCAGCAACGAGTGCGCGATCGACATCGAGCATGCGCGCCGCGACGTCGCAGAAACGGATGATTTCGGCGCGCGCGTCACTGCTTGGCTCGACCGCGCACGCGAGTGCAATGACGCCGTGGGTACGCCCGCCCGCGACGAGCGGTACGAAGAGGAGATCGGTGGTATTGACGGTCGCGCTAACGCCGACCAGCGAACGTTGCTGGTCGCGCGGAACGAACGACGCGCCGCCTCCGCCGAAGCGCGTCAGCGCGTGTAGAAAGAGCCGGCGCAGTTCGGGAGACCCGTCGCGCAGCGCAAAACCCGCCATTCCGGCGGGTTCAGTCGCGCTCCAAATCGTCTCTTCGTCGAAAAGGAGCGCCGTCGCTACGGTGTCGGCGACGCACGCCGCTGCACCCGCAGCGATCGCGGCCGCCTTGGCCTCCATCGCCGGAGCGTCGGCTAGTTGCGACAGTGCGGCGAGGCGATCGATCGACGTGCGAACGGCAGACCTCTCTTTTAAGGAGTGAGACCGATACCGATAACGGTGCCCGGCGACGTGAATGTCGATGTCGGAGCCACGTTACCGGTCGCGCCTACCGCGAAGAAGTACACTACACCCGCTCCCGATGACGTGGAATCACCTACGTAAATGTTACCCTTCGTGTCGACCTTCACGTCGGTCGGCGCGAAGAGCTTCGTTGCGGAACCCTGGATCTTTCTTACCGGCGCACTCGATACCGTTCCGGAAAGATTTGGTGGGAACACCAAGATCGACGGTTGGACGCCGAGGCCCGTATTGCCCTGATCCGACACGTAGACGTAGCCATTGCCGTCGATTGCGATACCGGTTGGCGACGTGATACCCGTCTGCGCTCCGGAGATCGTAAGAACCGGGCCGACGTTCACCGGCGTCGCCGTCGGAACAGGAGTCGGCGTGGGCGTCGGGGGTGCCGACGGATTCACGGTCGGTGTCGCGGTAGGCGAGGGCGTCGGCGAGGGTGACCCCGACGGCGACGGCGTGGGTGTTGGAATCTGGAACGCTTCGACTGACGCGCCCTGAAGGTTCGTGACGTACAGGCTCGTGCCACTGGCCGCGACGCCGCTCGGGACGTTCATGCCCGTCGACGGGCCGGCGATGACGAAGCTCTGCGTTAGGATCGAATTCGCAGTGTTGTACAGCCGGAGCTGGTTGGAGAATGTCTTCGCGGACGGGTCGACGTTGGCGACGACCAAATAGGTCACCGCGCTCGAACCGGTTCCCGCGGTCGTGAAAGCGAGTCCACGCGGATGTTGGAAGACGAGGCCAAGCTGTGCCGACGTCAGGAGAGGCTGAACGTTGCCGGTCGCGAGGGCCTTCAGCTCCGTGATTGCGCCGCCGGTGCTCGAAGCGAACGAGCTGATCCAGAGGTTGCTCTGCGAATCGAAAGCGATGTACTGCGGCCCGTTGAGTCCCGCGAGCGAGCTGCTGACGTCATAGGCAGGACCGGAACCACTCTTCGTGTCCGGCGGGTAGATGCTTACCGAGTTCTGTGTAGCGTTCGTCGCGTAGAGCGACTCGGGCGGGAAGTTCGGCCCGACGTTCACGGTGGTATTGGCATTGTTCGAGCTGCACGCGGCGATCGCAATCGCCGACGTGAGACCAACAAAGCCCATGGTAAGCCTACGCAGCATGTGCTCTCCTTGACGTGGGAATCGGTGCCAGGTTCCCTTGGCGCGCCGAGTTTCCTGGAACGAATGACGTATGAGCGGCCGGAATCATGTGGGCCCGGCGACCCAGCTCAAAGCCGACTGCGACAAGAGCCGCAATGATGATAATCAAAAGGACGGTCGTCAGGATCCGGCGGCGAATGTAGGCCGGCCGGCTGGAAACGGTATCGATGATCTCTCTCGGCATCTTTTTGAACCCTTAGACGGAACGGCGGGCCGGATGATTGATATCGCCCGCCTGGACTCGCCGAATCAGCTCGCCGGCGGTGACGAACTCATAGCCGGCGCGGCGGAAGTGCTCGACCACCGTCGGCAGGGCTTCGATCGTAGCGAGCTTTCCGCTGTGCAGCAGCACGATCTCCGGTGCCGTCGCATGCTGCAGCATGTGCTTCTCGATCTGCTCGGTTGTCAGCGTGCGCCAGTCGCCGGAATCGTCGGTCCACAACACGACCTTATACCCGAGTGACTGCACCGTGCGTAACGTGCCTTCGGTGTAACGGCCATGCGGGGGTCGCATAAGCGTGTTCACCGACGGATCGTGCGCAAGGTTCCACAGCACGTCGCGACCGCGTAAGACTTCGGCGCGAACTTGATCGGCCGTCTCTTGATCCAGATTCGGATGGGAGTAGGTGTGGTCGGCGATCTCGTCGCCGTCGGACTCGATGCGCCGGGTCAGCTCGGGCCACTGTTCCGCGTCACGGCCGATCAGAAAGAACGTCGCCGGCACGTGCAGTGCGCGAAGTTCGTCGAGCAGGAGCGGCGTAAAAATCGGATAGGGGCCGTCGTCGAACGTCAGCGCGATGAGCTTCGGACGGTCGCTGCGATCCCCGGACGATCCAGCCTCATGCGTAACACGGTACATCCGCGCCGGGAGATCGTCGGAAAACTCGTTGTGCACGTCCATCACCGGCGTGACGAGCGCAGGCTTGAGATTGCTCTTGTGAACAAAGACTCGCCACCCGCCGCCTACGACGAGCGCAGCGAGGACGATCGCAGAAATTATCTTCACAGTCTTCAACTACTACGGGCTCGCGTTCGCCTTGGACGGGGCCTTGCTGAGCGCGCTCACCAAATCCCGGCCCACAACCACAGTCACATCACTACCCTGCGAAGTTACCAACGGGGAGGCACTCGGAAGAGTTCCATCGCCGATGATCGTAAGGGTCGAAAGAGCAGGCAACGCCGCGCGTACTTTCGCGCCCGCAAACGCGACGCGTGAATGGTCGTGGATTTCGGTCGTCGTGTGGTCATCGCTCGGCGCATCGCCTACGTCGGCGATAACGAACCCGGCTTTCTGGAGTTCGCTGGCGACCCGATGCGCAGCTCCGCGCACGCCGCTGCCGTTCTCGACGTCAACGCGAACCGAGGACGGCACCACGCCCGCGAGCGCATTGGCATCAGGCGACGGGAGCGGTGTCGGCGGCGCAATCAGCATGGACTGCACGAGTTGCGCGCGCGCCGTTACGTCGGGAACGAGCGAGTCGCCGTAGTTGGGAAGATCCATATCAGACGTGTACGGAACTTGGTTTGTTTTGAGCGCCGACTGGTCCATGTCCGCATAATAGTTCGCGAGCGACACGAGTTCTGCGTTCGTGAAGTTCGTATCGACGTCTCGATGGAATACACCCAGGAGATCGTTCACGTGCAGGAGCGTGTTGATCTTGTCGCCCTTCACCCTGTCCATGAGCGCGTGCAGCACTTGCTGCTGGCGCATGATGCGGCACGGATCGCTACACCAATCGTGGCGGAAGCGCATGTACCCTACGGCTTGATCGCCATTGAGATGATGCATGCCTTCGGTGAGATGGATATGGAGATGGCCCCAGCTGTCGTCGTAATTGATCGAATCACCGGTGCAATTCGTATGATTGCGCAGACAATCGGAGTTCTTGACGTACACGTTCACGCCGCCAAGCGCGTTGATGAAGTCCTTCGTCGCATCGATCCGCAACACCATATATCGGTCGAAGCCCGGAATGCCGAGCCAGTTGGCGATGACGGATTTTGCTTCTTTGACGCCGCCGTCGGATTGCGCTTGATTGATCTTCGCCTGTTGTCCGTTCGGCATCGTGGCGATCATGTCGCGCGGAATCGACAGCTGATAGATGCGCTTGTTGTTGAGATCAAGGTGGACGGCCCAGATGACGTCGCTCCGGGATTCCTTTGAGAACTCTTGGTCCTTCGCGTCGTAATCGTAGTCGAGACCTTCGACCAGCACGAGGACGTCGTTTTTCCCAAAGACCTGCTGGGGCGACGGCACAAAGACTTGCGTCACTTGCGAGACGACTTGCAGCGGCGTCTTGTGTTCGAAAATTGCGAAACCAGCGAGCGTGGACCCCAGTCCCACCAGCAAAAGCCCCAAAACGAGCGAAACGCGACGCAGGATCGTCGCGTACCGCGGTTGCGGCGGAGGGGTAGGCCCCAACGGAAGCTGATTATCCAACAGCTACTGACTCCTCGATCGCAGCATGCCCGTAAAAGTCGAACGGTCCGTGGCCGTCAAGCGTGATGTCCACGAACGACCCAACCTCGGCCTCCCCGGTAAAGTACACGCCGCCGTCAACGCCGGGCGCCTCGCCTTGAGACCGCCCGAACCACGCTTGCGCTGAACCCAGCGCAGCCCGGAACGGGTCGCTCTTTCTCAACGTGCGCCGCTCCTCGACGAGGACGCGAACAGTGGATCCGACGCGCTTGCTGCGTGCCCGCTCCGAAGCGATCCGTTGCGCTTCGCGCAAGCGCACGAGGCGTTTGCGCCGCTCCCGCGCCGGGACCTTTCCGGGAAGTATCGCGCCCGGGGTGCCTTCCTCCGCGCTGTATTCGAAGAATCCCACGCGGTCAAGCTCGGCACGTCCGATCCACTCTTCGAGGTATGACACGTGTTCCTCGGTCTCGCCTGGGAAACCGACAATGAACGTCGAGCGCATCGTGATACCGGGAACGCGGCGGCGGAACTCATCGATGATCTCGAGATACCGCTCGCCGTTGCTCGGGCGCAACATCGCACGCAATACCTCGGGATGCGCGTGCTGCAGCGGCATGTCCATGTATTTGCAGACTTTGGGCAGCGCGGCCATCGTCTCGATCAGCTCGCTGTCGACCGTTGCGGGATACAGGTACAGCAATCGAATCCACTCGAGGCCGTCGACCTCGTGCAACTTTTCGAGCAGCTTCGCAAGGCCGCCGCGGCGTGCTCCGCGATCGCGTCCATACATCGACGTGTCTTGCGCGATGAGGATCAGTTCTTTCGTACCGCCCGTAGCCAGCGCTTGCGCTTCTTTGAGAATCGACTCCTCACTACGGCTACGGAAACCGCCGCGCAGTTTCGGAATGATGCAGAACGTGCACGGATGATCGCAGCCTTCCGCAACCTTCAAATACGCCGTCGCCGTGGGCGTCGTGATCAGACGCGGTAGGAAATCGTGCTCCGGTTCGGCTTCGAAATCCAAACGTACCGGCCGCTGTCCCGCGGCGACGTCGTCAAGCAGCTCGACGATGCTGCCGTACGAGCCGGTTCCGACTACCCCGTCGATTTCGGGAATCAGCGACTGCAGTTGCTCGCCGTAGCGTTGCGCGAGGCAGCCCGCGACGACGAGTTGTTGTCCGCGCCGTTTGCGTTGCGCGTGCTCGAGAATGACTTCGGTCGACTCAGCTTTCGCCGGATCGATGAACGCGCACGTGTTGATGACGACGGTATCTGCGTCGCCGGCTTCGGGAACGAGTTCGTATCCCGCGGCACCGAGCCGCGCGATCATCACTTCGGTATCAACGAGATTCTTAGCGCAGCCGAGGCTGACAAACGAAACGGAGGGCACGTTTTTTCCTAGCGGTAGTTAACGAACTGCAGCGGCAGTTCGAAGTTCATAGCTTTGAGTTCGGTGATGACCTTCTGCAGGTCGTCGCGGTTCTTTCCGGTTACACGGATCTGCTCGTCTTGGTACTGAGCGGTGACCTTGAGCTTCAGCGCCTTGATCTTCTCCATCAGCGCCTTGCTCTTATCTTTTGGGATGCCGGTCTTGAGCGTAAGCACCTGGCGTACCGTTGCACCGGCGGCCGGCTCGAGCGAACCGAATTCGAACACCTTGATGTCGATGCCGCGCTTCACCGCTTTGCCTTGGAGCACATCGATCACGTTCTTCATCTTCAACTCGTCGTCGGAAACAATCGTGATCTTCTTGCCGTCGCTTTCAATGCTCGTCTTGCTGTTCTTGAAATCGAAGCGGTTCTCGATTTCTTTCCGCGTTTGATTCAGCGCATTGTCGAGTTCTTGCTCGTCGATACGTGACACGACGTCGAACGATGATTCGCTCGCCACGTTTGCTCCTTATTCTTGATGGCCGCTACAGCGTAAAGCTGCGCTCGACAACGTCACCGGAGCTGCCGAGCTTGCCGACATCTTTCCCGTCGACGAGTATCTCGACGCCGCCGGCATTGCCGATCCGCAGCATCGCCGTTCTTCCGTGG
>JAFANA010000001.1 GCA_019232905.1 Vulcanimicrobiota bacterium | reverse complement strand
GTCGTGAATCAGGGCGCGCTCTGGAGCAAAGTCAATATGCGCCGCGTCGTCGCGAAGTATCCGTACGGATTTTCCTTCACGAACGATCCGGGCACCTATTCGAACGTCGTGCTTCGGGACGTGGCGTGGTTCGTCCACGGATGCGATTACCACATGCCGTCGATTTCCCGCGTCATGCTCGAGCGATTTGCGGAGCTCCAATATCCGAGCGGTAAGTTGCCGGAGTTCTACAACGCGGTAACCGGACAAGCGGAAGATTTCGGCCTCAACATCAACGATGATACGCCGCTCTTTATCATCGCCGTCACCCATCATTTCCGCTCAACGAACGACTATGACTGGCTGCGAAAGATGTATCCGCATGTTGCGCACGCTGCTCGCTACATCATCGAACAGACCGACGAACGCGGACTCGTCTTTTGTTCGGCAAAGGATCCACGCGGAAATCTTTGGGCGATTGCAAGTTGGCGCAACATCATTCCCGACTACGCGATCAACGGCGCCGTGACGGAGATCAACGCGGAGTGCTACGCCGCGCTTCGGCAAGCGGCGGAACTTGCGCGTGAACTCGGCGACACGTCGAAGGACGCCGAGACGTTCGAACGCGAGGCCTCCAACCTCTGCGAAGCGATGAACAAGTACTTGGTAAACCCCGAAAACGGACTCTATTACTTAAACATCGACGTCGACGGAAACATCCACAGCGACGTCACGGGAGACGAAGTCTTTCCCGTGATTTTCGATGCGTGCGATGAGGAAGCGAGTCGCAGGATCGTTGCGCGGCTTAGTACGTCCGATTTTTGGACGAGTGCTGGGTTGCGTACGGCATCATGGGCCGATCCACGTTATAGTCCGGCCGCCTATGCCGGGTTGATCGGGGGCGTTTGGCCGGGACTCACATGGTGGTTTGCGTTTGCGGCCGCCAAAGCAAATCATCCGGAATTCATGGTGCGCGCGCTGCGGTCGTCGTTCGAACACTACGCAGCAAATCCGCGAGCGAACAACACCGTGCCGGGACAGTTCAGTGAATGGTTCGACGGTGAGAGTCTAGGCAATCGCGGTATGCGCTTGAGCCCTTGGGAGCCCCCGCGTTTTCTGTGGGCTGCCGTCGAGGGCGTGTGCGGTTTGAACCTGGAGAGCGGGAAGCCGCGCATCAATCCGCTCGTTCCCTTGTCGTGGCATTGGGTGGGCCTGCGCCGTCTGAAATATCACGGTCAAGAGCTTTCCTACTTTGCCATTCGCAACAACGGGAAGTTCGATCTGTATTCAACTGCGCCGATTGATACCGAAGGCCATCTATATGTCTATGAAACCGACGTGACGGATCGCATCGGCGTCTTCACCTCCGACGTCGTTTCGATCGCGCTTCAGAGCAATCACGGATCGCTGATCGTACTGCTCGGGCCGACCGGATCGACGACCTCGACGGTGGCGCTTGATATGCGCGAGGTCCTCGATGAACAACGTATGTATTCATTCCAGGAGTACCATAGCGAGCGTCAAGCGTGGGATGCGCTGACCGAGCGTGACGGCCGCTCGATGCGGTCGCTGGCGGCGCACATCGAAGCCTCGGGCTACCGGCTGATCTCGATAAAACCGCTGCTTTGACCCGTGCGCCCGCGGGTAAACTCCACTTACCCCTTTCCTAGCCGAGGGACGGCTCATGAATAATGACGGACGAATCCACGTATTGCGCATTCTCGACCACCACGGTGACACGCAATTGGAGTTCGACCCGGAAGAAACAAAGACGGTGCGCGATGTTGACATGCGCTTCCGGGATTTGATGCAGCGCGGCTTCGTCGCCTTCGACGTGTCGACGCAACCGGGAAAAGTCATCCGGACATTCGATCCGAACGCTACCGAAATTATCGTTACGCCGCGCTTTGCCGGCGGGTGATTCCCGTGACGTTCGCACTGGCGCTCTGTGCCGTGTCGATCTTCGCGGCGTTGTTCTTTATTGTCATCTCGGGCGAGGATTTCGGCCTTCCGGCTGAAGCGAAGGAACGCGCCCGCAAGCTGTTCTTTTCGAGACTCGACGCTTCCCAACGACGCAGCTGGCTATTTCGACGGCGTTTCGAGGTGACCGGTTCGACCGGCCGGCGATACACGATCAAGCCATACGGTACGTTCAATATTCGCAGCGGGGTCGAGCTGTTTTGCTTACGCGTCGAAGGCCACATGCCGAGCTACGACAAGCTTTTGGCGCAGCGGCTGCTCTTGGAAGCGGACGAGCACCTGTTTCTTGCCATCGCAAATCGCCGGCAACGTTAAACGCGTCTTAACGAACCACTAGCAATAATAATGCGTGCAGCATCTTTTGGCTGATCTCACGCCGCTATCCGCAATTCTACTCGTCGGCGCGTTGCTATTGGCGTTCAGTTTCGAAGCGATCAACGGATTTCACGATACGGCGAATGCCGTCGCGACGGTGATCTACACGCACACGCTGAAGCCGTATCGTCCGGTGCCGTTGCGTTCGGAATTGTTGCGTTGCTGCCGGTTGAACTTGTGATTCATTCGGGTTCGGCGGCAGGTTTTGCAATGGTGTTCGCGTTGTTGCTTTCCGCACTGATCTGGAACTTCGCGACGTGGTACCGCGGGTTGCCGGCGTCGAGTTCGCACTCGCTCATCGGTTCGATCGTCGGCGTCGGCCTCATGAACGCGATGATCAATAAACATCCGTTCGGCGACGGCGTGAACTGGGGCAAAGTGCAAGACACGTTTATGGCGCTCTTAGTATCGCCGATCATCCGCAACAAGAAACGCCCGAAGGCGACAAGCCGCCGGTTTGGTGGATCCGAGGGCTGCTCGTGCTCACCTGTACGGGTGTGAGTTTCGCGCACGGATCGAACGACGGCCAAAAAGGCATGGGACTCATCATGCTGATTCTTATCGGCGTGTTGCCCGGCATCTACGCGATCAACCCGACCGTCAGTCAAACAACAATGACCAAGATCGTCGCGGATAGCAAGGCTGTCCAGCCGATCATCGATGCGAAGGTGACGAACGGCGCTGCGACGAGCGCGCAAGATGCAGAAACGGCCTTGTCGGACTTCCTGAAATCAGGCGCTAAAGCAAACGGTTCGACGTTCGCGGCGCTTTCCTACGAGAACACCCAGATCGGACAAATCGTCGCAAAAGCGCCGACGCCGGACCAGCTGACCGATGCCGATCGCCGAGATCTGCGAACAAAGACGTATCTCGTCGGCGAATCGATCGGCAAGTTCATCAAAGGCGGCAAAGCGTTTACCGACAAGGCTCAGGCGGCGACGCTGACGACCTACAAGAAAGAACTTGACGGCATCACTAAGTTCATCCCGGTGTGGGTGAAATTCATGGTGGCGCTTTGCCTCGGCATCGGTACGATGATCGGCTGGAAACGCATCGTCGTCACGATCGGCGAGAAGATCGGCAAATCGCATCTCACGTACGGGCAAGGCGCGTCAGCCGAAATCGTCACGTGGGCAACGATTCAAGGCGCCGATATTCTCGGTTTACCGGTGAGCACGACGCACATTCTCTCATCGGGTGTCGCCGGCACGATGGCCGCAAACCGTTCGGGCCTACAAACAGAGACGCTCCGAAACATCCTGCTCGCATGGGTCCTGACCGTTCCCGCCACGGTCTTCCTCGGCGCAGGCCTATTCGGTGCCGCCTTCTACGTCGTCTTCGACCTCTTCGGCGCTCGCTAAACAACCCTCGGTGCGTTAGCCGTTACTGCTGGCTGAGGCGCCTCCGACTGCGTCTTTGTTGAATTTCAACACGACCGTTGTGCCGGGGCGTACGTCGACGTCGGTCTTCATTTGTTGCGAGAGCACGTACGCGCTTGCGGCGCCTGCAAGTCCGCCGTGTTTTGTGTGCGCGGCACTTGCTGCCATGTGTCCCGCGACTGCGCCGCCGATCATCATGCCGAACGTGCGGAAGTGATGGGACTTCGCGTTGAACGCACCTGCGCTCTCGATCTTCACGTCGATCGGCGCTGCGACCGTTCCGTCGGACATTTTCAGATCGTCGAACACGATGACCATCGACGGCTTCTTGCCGAATCCGGCGGCTTGGACGTTTTCCAAATGGCCTTCGACGGTTCCAGTGCTGCCGACGATGGTGAAGCGATCGCCGTCGTGACTCTTTTTCGTGCTGATTTCTTGCTGAAGCTTACCGCGAAATGTGCTTCCGGCTTGCGCGACTACCGTGCCGCCGCTTGCAGCCGGTGCGGCGCTCGAACTTGCGGTCGTGACATTCGAACTCTTCCCGCAGGCAGTCAGGATCGTCGCGCAAACGGCGACGAGCGTGAGGGCAATTGCAGATCGTCTCATGCCCTCATCTTACTCGCTTCCGTGCGCGAGGTTACAAACCGCTACTTCGTTTTGACGTAGCTTTCGAGGGATAGCGCGTTCGGGGTCGCCGCACCCTCATCGCCCGGCTCGAGGGTAATCGTGTGATGGCCCGCCTCGGACCAGCGCCACGCAAAAAGCACGGACGGTCCGGACGGCATCGACGGATTCTGCCACAAACCGGTTTGGTCGACCGTTTCGACGCCGTCGATTAAGACGCGGACGTGGCCGTGTTCGCAGAGCGGGCTCATCGTACCGACGAGCGCAACGCCCGAGCCGTCGACGGTGATCGTCGCCGGTAGCGACGTGATCGTGACGCTCGCATCGCGGCTTGGATCCCAAGCGTCGATCGCTACCGCCGGCACGTCGGGTGCAATGGCTGCTGCCGCGATTTCCAAAGCAACGCCGCCGTTGGTTTCCCAAATCGACGTCGTGCGCTGCGCGGGTCCGTCGAAGAAACGCGAGAAACTGCCGTCACCGGAGCGCGCCGAGAGTGCGGCAGTTGCGTTGCGAATCACCCAGTTGCGGGCGAACGTCCGGTTTTCGTGTTGCGCGAGATCGAGCATCGCTTCAACGAGGGGTTCCTCGACGTCGTTTTCGCCCTGCACGTTTGCGAACACGCCGCGGTTATCGCTGAGATCGTCGTCGACCGCCCGCGCCGTCGCGATCGCCTCATCGAAGAAGTGCTGCTCGCCCGTGAGGCGCCAGAGTTCGATGCCGTTCCAAATCATGTCGCCGTTCACCGATGCAAAGAAACGTCGCGAAACTTGCGAGCACGTTTGCCCATCGTCGGTGACATGCACCGTATAAAGCGGGAGTTCAAGATCGAGGTAATACCGGCGCGCCGCATCATAGCCGTTGCGCGCGGCATTCAGATACACGGAGTTGTGCGTCGCTTCGTAGACGAGGAGATCGGCCTTGACGGCGTTCGCCGTCGTTTCGAGCGACTTGACGTGCGAGCCGTCCTGCGGCGGACGTTGGTAGGGAATGTCGCTGCAGGCTCCGGTCGCGAAGGCGTGCGATTGTTGCACGTACGCGAGCGCTGCTTCGGCGTTTTCCAGCGAACGCTGATCGTGTAGGATCTGGAACTCGCGCATGTCGGCAACCGCGTCCCACGCGGGCGTGTCGCTCCAGTTCGGACAGGGCCCGTCTTGGCAGGGCGCCCCGTAGCGCGGCGATGCGGCGGCGAGTTGCGACATCAGTCGCACGATCTGCGAATTGTGCGTTTGCGCCCACTCGATGTAGAGCGCATACGTCGCCGCGTCGACACCCCAGTCGCTATTCGATGTCGAACAATCGGCACGGTCGCACGTGCGCCATTTTCCGTCGCCGTTGTAGAAGTTGCTCACGAGATCGCGGACAGCTCGAACGCCGGCCTGTGAAAAAGCCGGTGCGGGTGTGGGGTCGGCTAGAGCAACCGAGCCATACAACAATACGCCGGACAGTAAGGCCGCCCAGGCGCGAACGATGAACCACATCTCGTAGCGATATCGGAACGTACGCAAGCGCGATAAAGTCGCACGGCTAGCATGGAAGCTGGCCTAAGGAGCCCGAACCACCGCGGAATGCAACGTGCGATACTCGTTTGTCTCGGGGCGCTTCTCTTTTTGTGCGCGCAAGCGCCGGAGCCGCCGCTCGACGCATCGACCGTCATCGCGACGCTTGCTCAGCGCAACGCCGCGGTCAAACATTTTACGTTTGACGTCGATGCGCACATCGCGCTACTGACCTTTCCGTGGATCCGCTTCGAACTAAAAGGGCACGGCGTCTACACCCGCGGTTCCGAATATATGGTGCACTTCGACAACGTCCCGTGGTTTGGGAAAGCCTACGACACGATGGACATGAGCGCGCTGGATCCGGCGAATTGGCGAAATCTCTATACGATGGATGTTGGTGACCAGGAGGGCGACACGACCGTGCTCGTGATGCACGACGTCAAGCGCAGCCGGTTGAGAGATGCGCGCGCAACCATCGATCCAACTAAAGGTCTGCAGGAGATTTTATGGACGTATGACTACGGTGGGCACGTCAAACTGAAGATCGATCAAGGACCGGTCGAGGGTCACTATTTCCCCGATACGGAAGAAGCGGAAATCGTCATGCCTGCATATCGCGCGATGGCGTGGGCAAAGTTCAGCAACTATCAAGTGGTCACGGATGAGTCGAACGCGCAGTGAGTCGATCGCGCACTACGCGATCCTCAATGCGCTCTGGATCTCCTTAACGGTCCAAGATACGGCGCTCATGACGATTGCCGTGCCTGCGGCCGTCAATCATCTTGCGCCCGCGACGCACGTCGAATCGCTCGCGTTCCTCGTCGCGATGTCAAATCTCGCCGCGATGCTCGTTCCGCCGATTGCGGGGTGGTTCTCCGACCGCCATCGCAAGCAGACGGGCGGATTGCGACGCCGTTGGGTCGTTGCCGGCGTAGCCGTCGACGTGTGCGCGCTTGTCGCGATCGTCTTTACGCACACGCTCGTCGCGTTCGACGTGCTCTTTGTCATCGCGGTCGCAGCGGAGAACGTTGCGATTGCCGCTTACCAGGCGATGATTCCGGAGATCGTTCCGCGCGAAGCATGGGGCGCTGCGTCAGGGTTGCGCGGCGCGGCCACCTTGATCGGCACGGTTGCAGGCCTGTCAATCGCCGGAAGCATCGGTCGTCCCGACGTCGTTTTTCTCGGCGCCGCGCTGCTGCTTGCGCTCGGGTTGTTCAGCCTGCTCGCGTTGAACGAGCGCGACTATATCGCTCCGGAACCCGCGACGGTCGTGCGCTGGCACGATTTTATCGTCGTGTTCCTGGCGCGTGCCTTCGTCTTCTTCGGGCTCACGCTGCTGATGACGTTCGTCTTATATTTCTTTCAAGACGTCCTGCACTATAAAAACCCCAGTCAGGGCACGGCGTTCGTCGGCGTCTGCTCCCTGGTCGGCGCGATCGTGTCATCCGTGTTGCTCGGCGTCCTCTCCGACCGTGTCTCACGCAAAGTCATCGCTGCGCTGTGCGGAATCCCGATGGCCATTGCCGCCGCCGGCTTTGCAGCCGCGCCGAACGCAAACGTGATTTTAATCTCTGCGGTGTTCTTTGGCGCCGGTCTGGGCGGTATCTTGTCCGTCGGGTGGGCGCTCGCGTTCGACAGCCTGCCTGCACTTAGCAACATTGCTCGCGATCTCGGCATCTGGGGAATGGCGACGAATCTGCCGGCGGTTATCGCGCCGCTGATCGGCGGATGGATCGTCCACGAATACGGCGGCGCGCGCGCCGGTTATCAGGTAATCTTCGGTCTCGCCGGCGTGAGCTTTGCGCTGGGTTCGCTCACGGTACTGCGCGTCGGCGCGAGGCCGATTTCGTCGCTGCTGACGATGCCCGTGTGGATTGCCGCGATGAGTTCCGTTTATTTCGGCATGCACAGCCGTCATCGCGTGCGCTCGTTTGGGCGACTCAAACGCAATCGCGGCGGAACGCTCATCGTCGTCAACCATCAAACGGAGTTAGAAGCGATGGTGGTTGTCAGCGGCATCGGTATGCACTCGTCGTGGCGTCATCCGATCTTTGCCGCAAGCGGCGGACGCATGTGGGAGCCGGGATTCTTCGCAGTGCGGTTCCCGTGGCTCTATACGTTGATGCGCCGGGTGAGTATGGCGCCGCTCTTTCGCGCGCTCGGCCTCATGCGAATCGAAAACGAACTCGGCACGCGCGCGCTCTCGTCGATCGCGTTAATCGTGAAAAAACGGCACGGGGACGACGTGCTTCTGCGTGACGTCGTGACCGGCGATGTCGCCGGCCGGTTTCCTGCGGATATGCCGATCTCGGAACTTTGGCGCCGCAAATACTTCGCCGCGGCGCAAGACGTCGTGAAACTCTCGAAAGTCCGCGAACCGTATCGCGCCGAAGTGATCGCCGACACGCGAGAACAACTCGACGCCGACGTTGCCGCCATGGAAGACGTCGTCTCGCGCGGCGCGACGTTTTATCTTACGCCCGAGGGGCGCTACTCGACGGACGGAGAGCTGCTGCCGCTGCGCGGCTTGCTCCCGCGTCTCTTGAACTACGCAAAGACCATCTACGTCTGCGGCGTCAGCTACGACGTCTTCCGCGGCAAGAAAACATCGGTGCTGTACCATCTCGCGGAACTACGCGATCGCAACAACATCGAAGACGAGTTGCGGGCCGCGCGACCGGTCACCATTACGCAACTGCTTGGAACGTGGCTTTCCCAGCATGCAAAACCGTTCACCGCGCAAGAAGCAATCGGCGAAGTGGAACGTGCGCTCGGCGCACTACCGGCGTCGCTCTTTGTCGATCCGGAAGTGAAGCGCAATCCGCAGCGCGTAACGCGTGAAGCGCTCGAGACGATGGTGCGCGAAGAACTGTTGACGCTCGATGGCGCCGTCTATCGCATCGCGCGACGAAGCGTTCCGCTCTTTCCGAACACGGACGATATCTTTGCGTATCAGATGCGCTTCCTTGCGCAAAGCGTTCAGGCGGCTACGTCGGCTCGCCGATCGTAATCGTTGCCGTCGTTTCTTCGATGATCGCTCTGCGGCGCGTGACGCCCTCGCTGAAGATCACCGTATACGCATAGCCGGCAAGAGCGCCGCCGAGTAATGGTGCGACCCAGAACAACCACAATTGACCGAGCGCCCAGCCACCGGCGAATAGCGCCGGACCCGTGCTGCGCGCGGGATTCACCGACGTATTTGTGATCGGGATACAAACCAGATGGATCGCCGTCAGCGTCAAACCGATTGCGAGGCCCGCGAATCCGGCCGGTGCACGAGTATCCGTTGCACCCATCACGACCATCACGAACGCAAACGAGAGCACGAATTCGGCAATGAACGCTGCGCCGAGTGCGTAACCACCGGGTGAATGAATGCCGTATCCGTTCGCTGCGAATCCGCCTGCGGTCGTGAATCCGGCCTTGCCGGTTGCGATTGTGTACAAGATTGCCGCCGCGATGATGGCGCCCGCAACTTGTACGATCATGTACGGTAACACGTCGCGTCCGGGAAAGCGGCCTCCGGTGAAGAGTCCGAGCGTAATTGCGGGATTGAAATGCCCGCCGGAAATGGGACCGAGCGCGTAGACGCCGGTGAGTACCGTCAATCCGAACGCTAGTGCGACGCCGGCGTATCCGACACCGAGCGTCGGAACTGCGGCGGCAAACAACGCCGTTCCGCAACCGCCGAATACTAGCCAAAATGTTCCGAAGAACTCCGCCGTAAGGCGTTTTGAAAGTGCCATGTAAACACCGTAATCTGCGGGCCGGTGTTTTCAAGCCGAAGAGTGCACGGATGCGAGGGCAGGCGGACGTCCGCTCGAATAGCCCTTAGAGAGGTCTCGACTTCACCCGAGCGTAAGCCTGCTGCAAAGGAACTTCACTCGATGCAACAGCGCTCCGTCAACGATTTCACGATACGGGTTGCAACGGTCAACGGATCAGGTAGTCAGTCTTCCAATCTCGTTCTGACCAACGCGATTTTTCGCATGGGCATTCCCGTCGCTCCAAAGAACGTTTTTCCGTCGAACATCGAGGGTCTGCCGACCTGGTTCGACGTTCGTGTCAGTTCGAAAGGCTATCAGTGCCGCACGCGCGAGATCGACGTGCTCGTCGCGCTTAACGCGGCGACGTGGCGAACGGATGCTGCATCTGTGCGCCCCGGCGGCGTGATCGTTCACGAGGCGACATATCCAGTTTCCGGCGAAGCGCAGCGCGACGACGTGACCTATTACGCTGTGCCGTTCAACGAGCTTGCGAAAGCCAACTTCAAAGACGGTGCATTGCGCAAGTATCTCCTTAACATGATCTACGTCGGCGTACTTGCGGAACTGCTCGGAATTGACGAAGCAACCATCGAGGCCGCGATCGGCACGCAGTTCAAGCGCAAGCCCTCCGCCGTAACGACGAACATGGATGCCGCGCGCCTCGGGTTCGTGCATACGCGCGAGCAGTTGACGAAGCGGGACGCCTTTGCACTCGAACGGATAGCCGGCCCGACCGATGGGCTGGTGTTCATGGACGGGAACCGCGCCGCCGCCCTCGGGTGCATTATGGGCGGCTGCACCGTCGCCGCATGGTATCCGATTACGCCGTCGTCGTCGTTGTGCGAATCGTTCATTCAACTGGCGGACAAGTATCGCGTCGATAAAACGACCGGTGAAAAAAACGTAGCGGTCGTGCAAGCGGAAGACGAACTCGCGGCCATCGGCATGGTGTTCGGCGCCGGGTGGGCCGGCGCGCGCGCAATGACGTCAACGTCGGGTCCGGGCCTATCGTTGATGGCCGAATGGGCCGGCTATGGATATTACGCGGAAGTGCCGGGCGTGATTTTTGACGTGCAGCGCGCCGGTCCGTCGACCGGTTTGCCGACGCGCACGATGCAAGGCGACGTCGCCTTTGCATATCAACTCTCGCACGGCGACACGAAGCACATCGTGCTTTTACCGGCGACGGTGCAAGAAGCGTACGAGATGGCGATGGATGCATTCGATCTAGCGGACCGCTTTCAAACCCCGGTGTTCGTCCTCTCGGATTTGGATCTGGGCATGAATTCGTGGATGACGAAACCGTTACCGTATCCAGAGCGGCCGTTTGACCGAGGCAAAGTCCTCGGTGAAAAAGATCTCAACCGCCTCGAATCGTGGGGACGCTACCGCGACGTCGATCACGACGGCGTTCCGTATCGCACGCTCCCCGGCACGAATCATTCGTCGGCAGGCTTCTTCACGCGCGGCACCGGACACGACGAAGAGGCGCGCTATTCCGAACAGCCGGATGTCTGGCAGCGGAACTTGGATCGCCTCGTTCGCAAGCACGACACGGCGCGCATGGCGGTGCCGCAACCGGTAACCGATGAACGGCAAAACGCAATCGGCCTGCTCGCGTACGGCACGACGCATCACGCCATCGTGGAAGCGCGCGACGAATTGCGTAAAGACGGCATCGAGGTCGATTACATGCGCGTACGCGCGTTACCGTTCTCGTCCGACATCGCCGCGTTCGTTCGACGGCACGATCGTGTGTACGTCGTCGAGCAGAATCGTGACGGCCAAGTCTACGGGTTGCTGCGCGCGGAACTTCCACAGCATCTCATCGGGCGGCTCCATTCGATCCGCCATTACAACGGCGTGCCGATCGACGCGCACGCCGTGATCGATCCTCTTTTGGCTGCCGAGCGTCAGCCGGCGGTGGTAGCAGAATGACAGTCAATTTGATCGGCCTCGGCCGCGACGTCTACAAAGGTCTTCCGACGACGTTGTGCGCGGGCTGCGGCCACAATTCCATCACCAATCATCTCATCAAAGCGCTCTTTGAGTACGGCGTCCAACCGCACAAGCTCGCGAAGATGAGCGGCATCGGCTGCTCTTCGAAGACGCCGGCATATTTCGTCGAGCAGGCGCATGGGTTCAACGGCGTGCACGGCCGTATGCCGTCCGCCGCAACCGGCGCGAAACTGGCCAACCGTGAGCTGATGGTACTCGGTATCAGCGGCGACGGCGACACCGCGAGCATCGGTCTCGGGCAGTTCGTGCACATGGTGCGCCGCAATCTCGATATTGTTTACATCGTCGAAAACAACGGCGTCTACGGATTGACCAAAGGGCAGTTCTCTGCGACGGCCGACGTCGGCTCGACATTGAAGAACGGCACGCCGAACGAATACTCCACGATCGATATTTGCGGACTTGCAATCGAGCTCGGCGCAACGTTCGTCGCGCGTTCGTTCTCCGGCGACGGAAAGCAATTGGTGCCGATGCTGCAAGCGGCGTTCTCGCATCGCGGGACGTCGATCATCGACATCATCAGTCCATGCGTGACGTTTAACGATCACACGGGGTCGACCAAGAGCTATTCGTACGTGAAAGACCACGAACTGGTCGCGAACATGCCGGACTTCATTCGCCCGCGCGAAGAAGTGACGGTCGATTATGAGCCGGGAACCGTTCAGCGAGTGACGCTGGAAGACGGCGCGCAGGTTCTGCTTCGCAAAGTCGATCGCGACTACGACGCGACCGATCGCATCGGCGCGCTCCGCACGATCCACGAATCGCGTGCGCAAGGCGAATTCGTCACCGGTCTGCTCTTCGTCGATCCGAACGTTCCCGATCTTTGTGAACGCGAAAAAATGATCGAGAAACCGCTCAAGGATCTCAACGAAGAAGACCTGCGCATTTCGCGCGAAGCTTGGACAACGCTATTTGACTAAACGAATCGTTAGCGGATATCGGAACGGCTCGCCCTGCGATACGCGCACGGCGGCGAGAATGCAGAGCACGATGCTCAGCGCCCAAACGATGAAAAACAGGAAGAATCCGACCAACAAAATCATGAGCGCTCCGGAAACGAAATATCCGATCAGCACCGTGATTTGAAAATTGAGCGCTTCTTTCGACTGATCCGCGAGCCAGGGTCTGGTATCTTTCGATGTAAGCAGCACGACGAGCGGCACGATGATCGAGAAAAAGATGCCGCTTAAATGCGTCAAGATTGCGAGCGTCTTATCGTCTTGCGTGGGCTGGGTATCGATCACGAGAGCCTCCTAGCTTGCTTAGCAGGACTGTTCGCTAGGGTACACTTCGCGATGGAAGCAGCGCCGTTCCCGTTACGCTGCTACATCTCGAAAGGAGCTCGCATTTCATGAAAGTCATTCATTTCGCTATGGCCGTAGCTGCCGCGGCAGCCCTGGCCGCACCCGCGTTCGCGACGTCGAACTCAAAGCTTAACGCGCAGAACCAGCACTCGAACACGGCACTGAACGTCAATATGGGTGCACAAAACAGTTCGAAACAAGACGGCATGGCCAGCGTCAAAGACGTCTCGGGCGGCGTTTTGGTAAAAATCGCGCTCGAGAACACGCCGAGCGGCTCAAGCGAGCCGGCGCATATTCATAAGGGAACGTGCGCGAAACTCGATCCCGCGCCGTGGAAGCCGCTTAGCAACGTTGTGGGCGGCAAATCGACGACAACCGTTCCCGGTCTGACCGTTGCCGATCTCAAGAAAGCGCACTATGCCGTCAACGTGCATAAGAGCACGTCCGATCTCAAGACCTACGTCTCGTGCGGTGATCTTTAAGCAGTCTGGCGGAAGTTGTTCGGCTTGTCTTTAAGCCGTTCGAACGCCGCCACCACGTTCGGATCGAACGCCGACCCGCTCAATCCCACGATTTGAGCGACGGCGTTCGCCGGCGTGAATTCCACGCGGTGCGGCCGTTCGGAGATAAGCGCCACGTACGTATCTGCGACTGCGACGATCCGCGCCGCAAGCGGAATCATCGAACCAGCCAGGCCGTCGGGATATCCGGTTCCGTCGTATCGCTCGTGGTGATAGCGCGCGATCGTTTCGGCTGCGCGGAGCAAGGGACGGCGTCCACCCGTGAGGATCGCGGCGCCGGCATCAACGTGCGCGTTCACGACGCTACGCCAACGCGTCGGCAGGGTTGAAGGCATCTCACGCACTTTGTCGGGCACCGAAAGCATGCCGATGTCGAAGACGAGCGTGGCAATGTGCATTGCTTCGATCTCTTCACTCGGGAGTTGCATTTCGTTTGCAATCGCGACGGCAAGATCGCGAACGCGGCCGGCGTGCGTCCCGAGATCTTTGCAGTGTGCCTGCAGCGCGCGGAAAAGGCGAAGAATCGTGTCGCGTTCGTCCGTTGGCATGATGACCTCGCCGTAGGTCACCCTGCTCGCAGGCGCGCCGGCGTAATGCCGAAGCTGAGCCGTCAGATCCGCGAGGGCCAAGGGCTTCTGCAGGAAGAGCGTCGCTCCGGCTTCCAGCGCGCGCTCGCAGAGCGCGGGTTCCGGGCTTGCCGTGAGCATAATCACCGGCGTGAACGCATGGGCGGGTTTAGCGCGCAGCTCGCGGATGAACGTTAGTCCATCCAGTTCCGGCATCTGATAATCGACGACGATCAGCGCCGGCCGCAGGTCGTCGAGCCGCTCGAGCGCCTGAAGCGGATTTTCAAAAGCAACCGCGTCCTCGCCCAGGACGCGCTTGACGACTGCTGCATAGAGCTTCAGATTCGGCTCGTCGTCGTCGACGACAACCACGCGATTCATACGCTTCTAGTGTCCCCTGGCAAGCGTCAACGCCACCTTATGTGAACGCTAACTCTTCGCTTTCGCTCTGTAAAACGACTGTCAAGCTACCGAGCGCGCTCGTTTCACTATACGTATTGTTACCCCCGAATTTCTGAAATTTTTGTAAATCCTGACCATGGGTATCTTAGCGAACCGAAGGGAGAAACAAGTGACGAACGTTGATCAAATCAAGGACAGGGCCAAGAACGTCATCACCGATCAAATCGATCGCCGCAGCACGGACCTCGGAAACGTCGTAGGCGGACATGTCACCAATCTGCGTCAGATGGGCACCTCGCTTCGCGACCAGGGACAAGACGGCACCGCGAGTTTGGTCGATATGGCGGCAGACCGGTTGAACCGCATTTCAACGTATCTTACGCAGACCGACGGCGACCGCATGATTCACGACATCGAAACCGTCGCGCGCGAGCAACCGCTCATCACCGCTGCTGCGGGCCTCGTATTCGGCGTGACGGCAGCGCGTTTGCTGAAGGCCGGTGCAGTGAACAGATATCGCACGTATGGCACGTATTCGTCTAGCGCCTATACCACTGAGGACGCGGAGATCGATTATGGAGTCCGGTGACCCGGATCTTCGCAATGAGTCGATCGGAGATCTTTTCAAGCGCTTGACGAGCGATATGACGCTGCTCATGCGTCAAGAGTTCGAGCTCTTCCGCGTCGAGATGACGGAAAAAGGTAAACGCGTAGGAGAGCGGGCCGGCATGGGAGCGGGCATGTTGAGCGCCGCCGCTGTCTGCGGGCTCTTTGCGCTCGCAACATTAACCGCAACCGTCATCTTATTGCTTAGCCTGGTTATGCCGGCATGGGTCGCCGCGTTGATCGTCACGGTCGCGTACGGCGGTGTCGCCGGTGTCCTGGCGATCGCGGGCAAACGGAAACTGGACACCGTGCGAGCGCCGGTGCCGACGCAAACAATTGAAACTGTGAAGGAGGATATAGAATGGGCCAAGACCCGGACGAGCTCCGCGCGGAGATAGCGGAGACGCGCGAACGCATGGGCGACACTGCGGATGCAATCGCATATAAAGCCGACGTTCCGCACCGCATGCAAGATGCAGTGGGAGAGAAAATGGATCAAATGAAATCGGCAATCACCGGTTCCGTCGGACAAGCGCGCCGCGCCGTGTCACGCGCAGGCGATGCCATGCCCGATACCGATGATATGCGAACCAATGCGATGAACGCCATGAGCACCGTACGCGAAAATCCGCTCGGATTATTCTTCGGCATGGCCGCCGTCGGCTTCGTCATCGGTTCGCTCTTACCCGTAACGCAACTCGAGAACGATCAGCTCGCCCCGGTTGTGGATCAGTTGAAAGCGCGCGCAAAAGATCGCGTACAAGAAACCATCGAAACCGCCCGCGACGCCGCAGTCTCGTCGATCTCGGACGCCATCGGCGTGTCATCCTGAACGAAGCGCTGATGACACATTAACTTGCGTAGGCGACCTCGGCGTGTTGGGTGGCGTCGAGGCCGATGCGCTCTTCCATTTCACTGACGCGGATCGGCATGAGCGCGTTAACGATTTTCAAAATGACGAACGTCGTCGCAGCAGTGTAGAGCCAGACAGCGGCAACGGCAAGGATTTGCGCGATCAATTGCTTGCCGATGTCCACATGCAGCGCAAAGACGCCGGTCAACAACGCACCGGCCGTTCCGCCGATACCGTGCACCGGAAAAACGTCCAGCGCATCATCGATACGCATCCGTTCGCGTAAGTGCACGGCGGTGTAGCACACCGCTGCTGCTACGCCCCCGATTAGAATCGATGATGCCGGCGTCACGTACCCCGCCGCAGGCGTGATCGCAACAAGTCCCGCGATGGATCCCGCGGCAGCACCGGCGACGGTTGGATTTCCGGAACGCCACCACGCGAGCGTCATCCATAAGAGCGCGCCCATTGCGGCCGCAACGTTCGTATTAACGAACGCGATCGCCGCCACGCCGTTTGCCGCGAGCGCGCTGCCCGCGTTGAATCCAAACCAGCCGAACCAGCAGAGAGCCGCGCCCAAGAGCATCATGCGCCGGTCGTGCGGTTCGTGCGGCTCGTGCGTTAGACGAGGTCCGAGCATCCACGCGCAGACGAGCGCCGCAACGCCGGATGAAATGTGCACGACCGTTCCTCCGGCAAAATCCAGCGCGCCGAGATTCGCAAGCCAGCCGCCGTGACCCCACACCCAATGCGCGATGGGATCGTACACGAACGTTGCCCAGAGCAACGTGAAGACAACGAACGGCGCGAAGCGTTTGCGCTCTGCGAATCCCCCGGTAATTAACGCCGGCGTAATCACGGCGAACATCATTTGAAACAGTGCAAACGCCGCGTGCGGAATCGTCGGTGCATAGTCCGTATTGGGTGCGGCGCCGACGCCGTTCATCCCGATCCACGCGAGTCCGCCGATCAGATGGTGCCAATCGGGCCCAAAGGCTAGCGTGTATCCCCAGAGCACCCACTGTACGCTGATCGCGCAGAGCGCGATGAAGCTGTACATCAGCGTCGAGAGGACGTTCTTCCGCCGGACGAGTCCGGCGTAGAAGAATCCGAGCGCGGGCGTCATCAACATGACCAGCGCCGCGCTCGCGAGCACCCAGGCAGTATCGCCGCTATTGACCTGTCCCATAAAGGAACGTTACACGACGCGCGCCGCGCGTGCACTCGACTTCTGGTTAAGCCTCCGCCTTTCGCTCGTCACCGGTGTAGCGTCGCTGCCGCCATGTGAAGAGAAAATAGACTGGAATGCCGGTCAGCAGCACCGCGATGCCGAGAAACGTGTTGCGGGGATCCGTCACGAGCACATCGAGAACGACTGCCCATGCTACGACGAGAAACGCAATCGTCGACCACGGATGGAGCGGCATCCTGAAATACGGCGTCGGCGCACCCGATGCGCGGTCGCGCGTGCGGAAGATGATCAGCGCGAGCGCCGCGAGGCCGAAGAAGACGTAGTCGACACTCGTTACCCAATTGAGAATCATATCGTACCGTCCCCAGAGGGCGAGCAGAATCGCGGCAATGCCTTGCAATGCGATCGCGAGCGTCGGAACGTGTGTGCGCGGGTTGATGTTGGCGAGCGCTTTGAAAAACGTTCCGTCCGCCGCCATCTGATAGTACACGCGCGGTGACGTGAGGATTTGATTCGTGACGAATCCGAGCGTCGAGAGCGCGACGATGCCTGCCATGATCTGCGCACCGATCGGCCCGAGCACGACGCGCACGACGTCCGAGGCGGGCGTATTCGTTGCAGCGAGACGGCTCTCACCGAGTGCGACGATCGAGACGATGTTCATGGCAAGATAGAGCGCGATCACGCCGAGCACGCCGAAGATCATGCCGCGCGGCAGCGTGCGATGCGGATCGCGCATCTCGCCGCTCATAAAGCTCGATGTCTGCCAGCCGCTGTACGCGAAGAGCACGGGAACGAGCGCGAGTCCGATCGCGACGACCGGATTGAAATCCGGCGGCAGCGTTGCCGCGTGCACGGCGCCGGCATGTCCGACGGCAAAGAGCCCGACGACGATAACGGCCAGAATCAATACGATCTTCGCAATCATGAACGAATTCTGCGTGGTCGCGCCCTGCCGCACGCCGAGGCAATTGATGATAGTGAAGAGCGCAACGACCGAAACGGCGATCGACGTCTGCGTCGCCGCGGCGAGGTGCAGCCCAGTCATTGCCGGCAGATAAAATGCAAACGTTACCGCCGAGGCCGCGGCGCCGCCGCTCTGCGACACGAGCAGCAAGGTCCATCCATAGCAAAAGGCGACGACGGGATGATACGCGTCGCGCATGTACGCGTATACACCGCCGTCTTGTGGCCGCCGGGCGGCGAGTTCGGCGAAAATCCCGGCGCCGACGAGCGCCACCGCGCCGCCGATGAGCCACGCGATCATGATCCACGGCGTCGTGTGCACGAGGCGCGCGACGCGGGAGGGATTTACGAAGATACCCGAGCCGACGATCCCGCCCATTACGATGAGCGCGGCATCACGAGTACCGAGTTTACGCAGAAGCTGGGGCACGTCGTCGATTCCAAATCATATAGAAGATAACTCCACCAATATTAATGAGCGCACCTAGTGATGTATCGATCGGGTACTGGATATAGCTCGAAGCGAAGATGAAGAGAATGGCCAGGATAAAAAGCCCCGTTGACCAGGGGTGCAGCGGCACCGTAAAACCCGGACGCGGCAGCCCGGCATCGCGCTTGCGGAAAACAAAGACCGCAAGTGCGCACAGCAACGAGAAGAGCCAAATCCATGCGGCAATCCAGTTGAGGATCAGTTCGTACGAACCGGTCGCGGCGTAGATGGCTGCAATTGTTCCGTGCAGCGCAATCGCGACTGCCGGAACCTTGGTCTTCGGGTTGATCCAAGCAATCTGCTTGAAGAATAGACCGTCATACGCCATTTGGAAGTAGACGCGCGGGGCGAGTAAGACGGCCGAACTCATAAAGCCGAGCGTCGACGTTGCGATCGCAAGCGCAACAATGACCGCTCCCGGCGTTCCGAACGCCACGCGCATAACGTCGGCGGCGGGCGTTTTCGTCATCGCGAGTGCGTCGGGCCCGAGGATGCGCAGATACGCAAAGCTCGCGAGAAAGTAAATGGCCACGATCGCAAGGATACCGACGATCAAGCCGCGAGGAATGGTGACCGCGGGGTTTTTTGTCTCTGCGGTCATAAACGCGGTTGATTGAAAATTGTTATACGAGAAGAGAACCGGCAACATCGCAACGCCGATGGCGGCGGCGATGGCAAGCGGCGAGGTGAACGCTGATAGCCGAGGAGCAGCCGCGGCAACCGGATGCGCGAGAAGCAGCCCGGTAACGATAACGGAGCCGATCCCGACTACTTTCAGCGACACGAGAATGTGCTGCCACGTACTCCCCTGCCGCACGCCCAACAAATTGATCGACGTAACCGCCGCAATCGCGAGCACGGCGATCACGCGCGGCTCGACCTGTAAACCGGTCAACGGCAGAACGTAGTCGGCAAAGAGCACGGCCGACAGTGCCGTGCTGCCAACGTAGGAGAGCGTCAGCAACTGCCACGGCAAGAGAAAGGCGATGAGTGGATTGAACGCATCGCGCAAATACGCATACGCACCGCCGTCGAGCGGCCGACGCGCGGCGAGCTCGGCGTAAATGCAACCGCCGATCAAGGCGATGACGCCGCCGATCAGCCAGCACGACGTGATGAGGACGCTCGAGTGCGCGCGCGCGGCAACCACGGCGGGCGTCCGGAAGATACCGGAACCTATGACTGCGCCGATCGTGATGAGAGTGAGATCGGCCAAGCCCAGTCGCCGCTGCAGCTGTGCCGGCTGAGATGCGCCCAAAGTGCCCCTCCTTTAGGAGAAGATCCGTTTCGCAAAGTCGGCGATGATATTCGAAAATTCCTTGACCCTGCGAAGGGGGGCCGTATGGTCGGTACGGCGGATGACGCGCAGTTGCGCCTGCGGCACCATCGACAAGAAGCGTTTTTCGTCTAACCGGAAAAGCACGTCGTACTCGCCTTGGACGAAAAGCACCGGCTTGCGATACGTCGCGAGCAGGTCGCTGAACCGCTTGTTGCTGCGGGCAATGGTTGCGGTTCGCCGGAAGACGTCGCGATTGAACGGAATTTGTTCGACGACCTGCGCGAGCGATTTCGGCAGCGTGACGCGCAGCGAAACATGAAAGAACGCATCGAGCCAATGGCGCGGAACCATCTCGCTCAGGCGTACGCTCATCTCGTACGGAAAACGGCGCCAGCCCTCGTAATCCATCGCACATCCCGCCAGTACGAGTCCTGCCGTATGCTGGGGATAATGCGCGCTGTACTCCATCGCAACGTATCCGCCGAGCGAATAGCCGACGACCAGCGGCGGTGAGGCGCAAATATTGACGACCGCATTTGAAATCGTATCGCGGAGCGCGCGTTCCGAGAAATCAACCTGGGCCTGCGAACCGTGACCTGGAAGATCGACGGTAACGACGTGATAGCGCTGCGCAAGAAGTCGCGCGTGCGGCGCCCAAATTTCACGGCCCAACCGGATGCCGTGAAGAAAAAGGATCGCCGGATTGCGGCGATCCCCGTATTCAGTGAACGTCCGTGTCAAGCAGCACCTTGATCGCGCGCCGCTCGTCCATCGCCGCGTATCCTTCGGCGACGCGATCGAGCGGCAAACGCAGATCGAAGACGCGCGACGGATCGATCGAGCGATCCGCGACGTATTGCATCAGCGACGGAATGTATGCGCGCGCCGGAGCGAGCGCGCCGTGCAGTGACACGTTTTTGAGGAAGATCGGACGCAGCGGCAGCTCTTTGACGTTATGCGGAACGCCGACAAAACTGATCGTTCCACCGGGTCGCGCGATTTCGATTCCCAATTCCATGCTGGACTGATTCCCGACCGCCTCGACCACCGAGGGCGATCCGCCCTTCGTCAATTCGATGATTGCTTCCCCAACACCGTCGTCGTGCGAGTTGAACGTGTGCGTTGCTCCGAATTCGCGCGCGAGCGATAAGCGTGCCTCGTTATGCCCGACTGCGATCACCGTTTCCGCATCGAGAACGCGCGCAGCCGAGAGCACGGCGCACAGTCCTACGGCGCCGTCTCCGATGACGACGACCGTCCCGCCCGTGCGAGTGTTGGCGGTCACGATGCCGTGGTGACCGGTGCTCATGACATCGGTCAACGTCAGCGCCGACGCAAGCATTCGTTCGTCGTTCGCGATGCCTTCGGTGAGCTTGACGAGTGTGCCGTCAGCAAGAGGAACGCGTACCGCTTCGGCTTGTCCACCGTTAGCGTCGTCGCCCCAGTTGGTCATGTGCACGCACGACGTTTGCAGATTTTCGCGACAATACTCGCAGGTGCCGTCGCTCGAAACGAAGGGCGCGATGACATAATCGCCCGTCTTTACCGTACGCACGTCGCTTCCGGTCTCTTCGACGATCCCGATGAATTCGTGGCCGGTGCGTTCGCCGGGTTCCCATTGCGTGACGCCGCGATAGAACCACAAGTCGGACCCGCATATTGCTGCGCGCGTTACGCGTACGATCGCATCCGCCGGCTCTTTGATGACGGGATCGGGCACACGCTCGAGGCGCACGTCTCGGGCGCCGTGGTAAACAGTTGCTTTCATGGGAACCTTTCTACCATGAACACGTACGTACGATCGGCGCTTCTTGGCGCAACGACGGGCATTCGCTCCACGGCAGGACCATTCGCAGCGCGTTGGAGCGAATCCAAGCGTCTACCGATCGGCTCTGCGATGGCCCTCGGCGGAGAGATGGTTGCGGACAAACTGCCGTTCGTGCCGAGCCGCGCAACGCCGGGGGGACTAGCACCGCGCGTCGGCGGCGCGATCTATGCCGTCCGCACCGGCGTTCGCAAACCGGACGCCGCGGCGTACGCGATTGCCGCCGTCGCTGCAATCGGGACGGCCTTCGCCGCCGCGAACCTTCGGAAATTCATCAAAGAGAATACCGATATTCCCGACTTCGCGGCCGGCCTCGCGGAGGACGTGCTCGTCTTAGCTTGCCTGGGCGGCTTGCTGCGTTTCGTGAACGATGCGTGAGATATCATTGAGCCCGCTGCGAATCGCGTTGACGACCATAGGGTCGTAGGCGGTGCCGGAACCTTTATCGAGCACTTCCATCGCTTGCGCGAGTGAGAGTGCCGGCCGGTCGTTGCGTGGTCGCAGGAGCGCTGCGAGCGAATCCGCCACGGCAACGATTCGTCCCATGACCGGAATCGACGAACCGCGCAGTTTACGCGGGTAGCCGCCGCCGTCGTATCGTTCGTGATGCGTTTGCGCGATGACGGTCGCGGCTCGCATCACAGGCGTTTCCCGGCCGGCGAGCAGTCGTGTTCCGGCTTCGCAATGCCGTTCGATCGATACACGATCGGCGGCGGTCGCTTGCGCGCGCGTTTCGAGAATGCGTTGCGGGATCGCCACTTTGCCGATGTCGTAGATCCGCGCGGCCTGACCCAGCACGTGCAACTCTTCGCCGGTCAGTTTGACTTCGCGGCCAAGTACCACGGCAAGTTTCGAAGCGAGTTCGTGATGGAGGACGATCGTCGGATCGTGCATCACCGCGACATTGAGCATTGCATCGATGATCTCGCCCAGGTCGACGCTCGTGCTCACGCTCGCACCAAGTTCCGCGCGCTTCGTGGATTCACGCAGGCGATTGTGCAGATCCGATTTCTCTCGCTGCGCATCGACAATATGCACGGCGTGCACGAGAAACTCCGAGGGATTGATCGGCTTTTCGAGATACGCGCGAATACTCAAATCGAAGGCAGCGCGCCGAAGATCGCGATCGCCCGTCTTTCCCGTCGTGAAAATAATGGGCGTGTTTTCACGGCCCTGGATTAAACGCAGGCGCCGGATGAAATCGAGACCACTGATATCCGCTAAGGTGTTGTTGACGACGATGAATGCTGGGTCGACGCCGGCGAGCCAATGCAGCGCGTCCGATGCTTTTTTGAAGCAGATCGGTTCTGCGTCCGATATGCGCTTCAGAATCTGCGAAAAGCCCGCCAGCGACGCCTCTTGGTCGTCGACGACGGCTACGTACATCGGGCCCCTCCTGTCAGGTCCGGTTGGTCGTCACCCATTCAACTAGTAATCGGCGTAGCCGTGCTTGCTCTGCACGGGGTAGGATAAGGGAAGGCGCTGCCGGGAGGCGCCCGGAACTAGACCATTAGCAGACGGCGCATCCGACTGCTAGGAGTGCGGGTTTAAGACAGCAATGGACTTTGTCGTTCGTCCCAGATTGGGGTTCGAGCCTAATGCCGACGTCTTTGTCGACGAAGACCGCGGCCAGATCATTGTGGCGGTCGAGGTCGCCGGCGCCGACCCGGAATCACTCCGGGTCGCCATCGACGAGCGGTACCTCCTCATCACCGGGCGCCGGACCGAAGCGGTCCGCTTCTGCCGGGGCTCATTCATTCAAAAGGAGATCGCCTATGGCTCGTTTGCTAAGCGGCTCCACCTTCCGGTTGCCGTCGACTTTCTCGGTGAGGCAGCCGCGAGCTACGCCGAAGGCGTGCTCGTGATCGCGCTTCCCATTTCAGCGGAAGCCTACTTGCCGTCGACCCGCACCGAAATTCGCATGATCCTCAAGAGGTCAATTTCCTAAAGATATGCCTGAGAAAAAAACACCGGTCGTTCCTGCGAACTTGATCGGAATTCTACCGCTGCAAGAAGCGGTGCTCTTCCCGAGCACCGTTATTCCGCTCGCCGTCGTCAAGAAGCCGGGCATTCAGCTGGTAGAAGAAGCGCTACGCGAAGGCAAGCCGATCGGTTTGACCGTGCTGAAGGATCGTGAGACAGAAAATCCCGGTCCCGACGACGTTCATCGTATCGGCACCATCGGCGTCATTCAAAAGATGCTCAAGGTTCCGGACGGTACGATTCGTTGTATCGTCGCAGGCCAAAGCGTCTTCCAAATCGAGCAATTCACGCAAACCGAACCGTACATGGTTGCGGCCTACACCGAGCTGCCCGACGTTACCGTTGAAAACGAAGAACTGCTCGCGATGCAGCGCAATCTCGCGGGCCTCTTCCAGAAGCTCCTCTCCTATCTCCCGCAAGCACCGCGCGAGATGGAGATGGAGGTGCAGAACATCACCGATCCTGCGGTATTGACGTACTTTGTTGCGTCGACGATGCGTTTGGAAACGGCCGATCGTCAGGCACTGCTGGAAGAGCGCAATACCGCCAAGCGCATGCGTAAGCTCACGCTGCTGCTCACCAAAGAGCTGGAAGTCGTCGAACTGGGTCACAAGATCCAAAGCGACATCCAACGCGAGATGGAGAAGAATCAGCGCGAGTTCTATCTGCGCCAGCAACTGCGCGCGATTCAAGAAGAGCTCGGCGAAGTCGATCCGCAGCAAGCCGAAACGAACGAGCTGCGTCAAAAGATCGAAGAAGCTAAGATGCCCGAAGAGGTACACAAAGCGGCAGAGCGCGAGCTCGACCGTCTTTCGAAAGTTCCGCAGGCATCGCCGGAATACAGCGTTATTCGCACGTATCTCGATTGGCTCGTGCAGTTGCCGTGGAACACGGAAACCGCCGATCACATCGATATCAAGAAAGCGCGTGAGATTCTCGACGAGGATCACTATGATCTCGAAAAGATCAAGGACCGAATCATCGAGTACCTTGCGGTCGGCAAACTGAAGAAGAAACTGACCGGCCCGATTCTGTGCTTCGTCGGACCTCCGGGCGTCGGTAAGACGTCGCTTGGACAATCGATCGCACGCGCAATGGGACGCAAGTTCGTGCGCCTCTCGGTCGGCGGCGTACGCGACGAAGCGGAAATCCGCGGACATCGACGGACGTACATCGGCGCGATGCCCGGCACGATCATCCGCGCGATGCGCGATGCCGGTACGAAGAATCCGGTCATGATGATCGATGAAATCGACAAGGTCGGTGCGGACTTCCGCGGCGACCCGCAGTCGGCGCTGCTCGAGGTGCTCGATCCGGAGCAGAATCACACGTTCCGCGATCATTATCTCGATCTGCCGTTCGATCTCTCGCAAGTGCTCTTCGTCTGCACGGCTAACTCGCTCGATACGATCTCGCCGCCGCTGCGCGACCGCATGGAGATCATCCAGCTCGCCGGCTACACGGAACTCGAGAAGATGCAAATCGCCAAGCGTTATCTCTTGAAGAAACAGCGCACGGCGAACGGCTTGAAAGAGACGCAAGCGCAGATCAGCGATCCGGCGCTGCGACAAATCATCGGTGACTACACCCGTGAAGCCGGAGTGCGTAATCTCGAGCGTGAGATCGGCACGGTGTTCCGTAAAGTCGCGCGCAAGATCGCGGAGAACCCGCGGTTCAAAGCGCGGGTCAAACCGGAGAATCTTGCCGAGTACTTGAGCAAGCCGCGGTTTTTCAACGAAGTGCGCAAGCGCGTTGCATCCGTCGGTGTTGCGACGGGCATGGTGTGGACGCCGGTCGGCGGCGACATCGTGTTCATCGAAGCGACGGCGATGCCGGGAACCGGGAAGCTGGTGCTCACCGGCCAGCTCGGCGACGTCATGAAGGAAAGCGCGCAAGCTGCCGTGTCGTTCTTACGGTCACGTTCGAGCGAACTCGACATTCCGGAAGACTACTTTGCGAAGCACGACATCCACATCCACGTGCCCGCCGGAGCGACGCCGAAAGACGGTCCGTCCGCCGGCATCACGATGGCGACGGCAATTGCGTCGATGCTTACCGGCTTGAAAGTCGATCCGAATCTCGCGATGACGGGTGAGATCACGCTCACCGGTCAGGTATTGCCGATCGGTGGACTCAAAGAGAAAGTTCTGGGCGCAAAACGCGCGGGCATCTCGAAGATCATCTTCCCGAAACGCAACGAGATCGATCTCGACGACATTCCGAAAGAAGTACGCGACACGATGACGTTCGTGCCGGTCGAAGAGATCAGCGAAGTGCTGCATCACGCGCTCGGCAAACGGATCGTCACCCCGGTCGCACTTGGAGAAAACGGCATCGCTCACAACGTCGTTCCGATGCGCCGCCGCCCCGCGGCAACGGCAAACGGCACGGTGAAACGCCGTCAAGTCGACCGTCGACGTCCGGTGCGTAAGCGCTAGCCGCGAAACGGTAAAAAGCAAAGGCTCGCGTCAAACGATGCGGGCCTTTGCTTTTGGTACCGCCATCCGGTTTCAGTTGTTCACCGAGCCGTTGGCTCTTGGTCTTTCGATCGAAATCCGTAATGTTACTCGTACAAATTTTATTCAGATCGAAACGGAGAATTTAGAATGCCGAGACTGACGTTACGTGACGGCGCGGAGATTTATTTCAAAGACTGGGGAACGGGGCAACCAATCGTCTTTAGCCACGGATGGCCGCTGGATTCGGATGCATGGGAAGATCAGATGTTCTTTCTCGCGCACAAGGGGTATCGCTGCATCGCGCACGATCGTCGCGGCCATGGCCGCTCGACCCAGACGCTGACCGGTAACGATATCGACACGTACGCGTCCGATCTCGCGCAGTTGACCGAACATCTCGATCTCAAGCAAGCGGTGCATGTCGGACACTCCACCGGCGGCGGCGAGGTTGCGCGCTACGTTGCGCGCTTTGGAAAGAACCGTACCGTCGCCGTAGCGCTCGTCAGTTCGATCACCCCGTTGATGCTCAAGACGCCCGCCAATCCGGAAGGCACGCCGATCGAAGCGTTCGATCAAATTCGTACGGCAATACAAGCTGACCGGGCGGAATTCTTCAAGGATCTTAGCGCACCGTTCTACGGCGCGAACCGCCAGGGCTCCAAAGTGTCGCAGGGCTTGCGCGACTTCTTCTGGTTGCAAGGTATGCTGTGCGGTATGCCGGGGGCATACGACTGCGTCAAGGCGTTTTCCGAAACTGATCTGACGGAGGACTTAAAACAGCTCGACGTCCCGGTGCTCATCATCCACGGCGACGATGATCAAATCGTTCCGATTAAGGCCGCGGCGCTCCAGGCGATCAAGCTCGTGAAAAACGGGCAGTTGAAGGTGTACGAAGGCGCACCGCACGGCTTGCCCTCGACCATGAAGGATCGTCTCAACAACGATCTCTTCGAATTCGTTACGAAACGAGTCGCCGTTCCGGCATAGCGCCTCGAGGTTCACGAACGCTTCGAAGAAGGCGGCGCGCATCGCCGGATGCGCGCCGCCTCACTTGTTTTACTTGGCTGCGGCTTTGGCTGCGTCGAGGTCTTTTTGCAGCCGCGGAATCGCGTTGTCGGCGAAGTCGCGGAGGTTCGGCGCGTTGCCGCTATCTTTTTCGGCTTGCAGGAGCGAGATCAGTTTATTCAGCGAGGTAACCTGGTCTTCGGCGAAGGTATCGGTCGTGCAATCCGACTTCGGCAAGTCGGTTTTCACGTCGATCCCGTCAAAACTCGCAACATTCGCGAGTTGCGTTCCGACCGCGAGTTCATCGCTTTGGATGCTCGCGGCGAGCTTCGCAACGTCGCCCGTTGCGCCGTCGCTCTGGACGGCTTCAGCGTTCGCAACACTCTGGAGAAGAATGTTCATCGTTGCCGGCGCAAAAGCTACATCGCCGGCGCTGACGGAGTCGTTCGTGGCGCCCATGAGGCAGACGCCGAGTGCACCGGCGATCGCAACCGCCGGAATTGCGCGGATAAAATTCAAGGTACGCATAGTAGTAATAGCATGCGCGCGCGTGTCACGCGCGACAAGTGACTTTAACCCCAGCGCTTCGTCAAAAGTTCATCATGGCAATCTCAATGATGACCTTCCGGATAAATAAATATTTATTCGCGAACCCAAGAAATCGCTGCCACGGCCAGCATCACGACGGCAACGAATCCGAAATATGACGTTGCGGGCGCAAACGTTTCGCCGAGTGGACCAAGCTGCTCAACGCGGGCAAAGTAGATCGCACTTGCGACCGCAATTCCCAGCAATTGCCCAGTTGTGCGCGCTGTGGCCAGCGTTCCAGCCGCAATACCGCGCCGATTCGGCGGCGCAGATCCCATAATCGCACTGTTATTGGGCTGACTGAACACCGCGGTGCCCGCGCCGGCAACCATGAGCGACGCAATCATTTGCCACGCCGCCGGGTGGTGCGGTAAACGCGACATCAAAAAGAGACCAAAACCGACAATGAGCGCACCCGCAGTTGAAACGTAGCGTACCGGAACCTTGTCGGAGAGCCCGCCAGCCAGCGGAGCGAGAATAACGTTTGCTGCGGTGACCGGTGTGAGCAGCAGTCCCGCGGCAAGTGCTGACGCACCGAGGGTCGTCTGCGCTGCCAGCGGTACGATGAAAATCACACCGGCAATACCAACAAAGTAGATCAACGCGGCGAGCACCGAGAACGCGAACACGCGGCTCTTAAACAGGGCGAGATCGAGGGTGGGCGCAGCTACGCGCCGTTCGACGGCCACGAAGATCGTAAGCAGGACGACTGAGGCAGCGATAAGGCCCCACGTCCACGGGGAGTGCCATCCCCAAATGTGCGAGCGCGACAGCGCGAGCGAAAGCGAGAAGAGGCCGGCAATCGAGAGCAGCGCGCCGAGCGGATCGAATCCCTCGCCGCGTTTGTTCACCGGCCGTTTGAGGATGAACGCGGCGGCCGTTAAGGCGATAATGGAGATCGGGACGTTGATGAGGAAGATCCAGCGCCAATCGCCGTACGTGATGATTGCACCGCCCACAATCGGTCCGAGCGATAGGCCGACGGCCACGGCGGCACCGTTGAAGCCGATCGCGCGGCCGCGTTGCTCGGTCGGAAAACTGTCGACGATCAACGCCTGATTCGAAGAGACCAGCATGCCGGCGCCGATGGCTTGGATGCCGCGTGCAACGATCAAAAAAAGCAGCGTCGGTGAAAAGGCGCACGCAAGCGAACTGAGTCCGAAGATTGCGAATCCGCCGAGATAGATGCGTTTTTGCCCGAACATATCGCCCAGACGGCCGAAGAGTACGAGCGTCGACGCGCTGACGAGCATGAACGAGAGAATGACCCACTCGGCGTTGTCGACCGTGCTCGAATACACACGCGCGAGGGTCGGCATCGCGACGTTCGCGATCGACGCGTCGAGCGTTCCCATCATCGACCCCGTCATGATGACGGCAAGCGCGTACCAGCGATACTGTTCGCTTTCCCGGAGCGCGTGACGCGAAATCGTCACGATTCGCAGCAGTCGGAGATCAGTTCGTTCGCGAGTGCGACGCCCATGAGCGGCGTGGGCGCATAGCCGTCGGCGGCGATGCGCCGCCACAGTTGCGGATGATGGTCGAATACGCTGCCGCCGACGAGTACCAGCGGCGCGATAGGCTTCGTCTCGAACTCCTCGATCAAATCGCGAATCGCGAGCACGTCGCGCGGACGCGATGCCGAACAGCCGATCACGTCGACCGATACGCCTTCAAGATAGCGGGCGACGTCATTGACAGGTATGCCGCCTCCGAGGAACGACGAATGCCATCCGCACATCGAGAATGCGTCGGCAGCCATACGCGCGCCGAGTTCATGTCTGCCTTCACCGAGCGCAACCGTCACGGCGGAAAGCTCGCGATGCGGACGTGCCGGCGTAAGGTCGCAAAGTTGCGCCATGATGCGCTCGGTCGCAGTCGTGATGAGGTGCTCGTGCGAAATTGTAATCTCGTTGCGTTGCCACAATCGCCCGGCTTCGTGCAGCACCGGCGTCAAAATCTTCTCATACACGTCCAGCGACTTCCGGCCGTACGCAACCGCAAGCAACACTTCGCGTCCGGCGCGCGTCTCGTCACCGGAAAGCAGTGCATCGAGATACCGGCGACCGATCGCGCCCTCTTCCGTACGCTCGTCGATCAACGACGCTTCGAAAAGCCGAACGGCGGAGAGTTCCTCGCGCGCACGCAACAACATCTCGCGCGCCGTTGCTGCGTCGGCGGCCGACGTCAAGTCGCCGGCCTGGAACGTTAGCGATTCCAACGCACGCGACAACTGCCCGGGCGCGCGGTACCGGAAGACGAGCAGGCTCTGCGCCCATCGGATCGTTTCGACGAAGAGTTCCGGCGTTTGCAGTTCGATACTGCTCGCGAACGCGGACATGACCTCGTCGTGAATATCGCGAGGCAGATCGACGGCTTGTTTCATCCGACGTTGATGCCCGCGCCCTCATCTACGCGTCCGATCACGGCGTCGAGCACACCGTTTGCGCGCAGCGCGTCGCGCAAACTCGAGAGCGCCTGCGGTGCAATGCTGATCAGCAATCCACCCGATGTCTGCGCATCGGCAAGAATGAGTTGCGTCGATTCATCCACGCGGGCATCGAATGTCGTCGACGCGCGATACGTGGTGAGATTATCGCGGGTTCCTCCCGGTACGATCCCGTCACGCGCAAGTTCGTGCACCCGCGGCATCATCGGCACGGCATCTGCGTCGATGGTGAATTGCACCTTCGATGCGGCTGCCATCTCGTGCGCGTGTCCGAGCAATCCGTAGCCCGTAATATCGGTGGCCGCATGCGCTCCGGCTGCGAGCATAGCGCGGGACGCCCCCTCGTTAAGCGTCGTCATCCAATCGACGGCGTGTTGCATCGTATGTTCGTCAATCACTTCCCGCTTGAGCGCGGTTGCAAGAATGCCGGTACCGAGCGGTTTGGTAAGCACGAGGACGTCACCGGGACGCGCGCCCGCATTGCTGACAATGCACCGTGGATCGATCGTGCCCGTAACGGCCATGCCGTATTTCGGCTCGTCGTCCTTGATCGTGTGCCCGCCAAGTATCGCAACGCCTGCGGTGCGCGCGAGAGTTGCGCCGCCGTCGAGAATCTTTTGTAAGATTTCGAGATCGAGGTCTTCCGGAAACGCGGCAATATTGAGCGCCGAAACAGGCGTGCCGCCCATTGCATAAATGTCCGAAAGTGCGTTCGCAGCTGCAATCCGCCCGAAATCGAACGGGTCGTCCACGATCGGCGTAAAGAAATCGACCGTCTGCACCAGCGCGAGGTCGTCGCGCAGCAGAAATACACCGGCATCGTCCGACGTGCCGTATCCAACGAGAACTCGTTCGTTTGCAGTAACGGGCAAGTGACGCAAGACCTGCGCCAGCTCGGCTGAGCCGAGTTTACTTGCTCAACCTGCGCACGAGGAACGCGCCGTCAGGCGGACGCGATCGGTCGACTCCATAAGAGAACGCTATACCACCGCCAGGCACCCGGCTCATGCCGCAGAAGTGGGCCGCAATGAAGAAGACGCTGCTGTTCCTTCCTGGGCCCGTACCCGTTGCTCAACCCGTACTTGAAGCGATGGCGTGGCCGATGATCAATCATCGCGGACCGGAATTCGCCGATCTCCTCGCGCGTATGGAGCGCGGAATGCAGCCGATCTTCGGAACCGAGCGCGACGTGTTGTTTCTCGGCTCTTCGGGAACCGGCGGTTTGGAAACCGCAGTCGCCAATTGTTTTTCACCGGGCGACTCGTTGCTGTCGGTCCCGGTTGGAGTTTTCGGAAAGCGTTTAGCCGATATCGCGCGGACGTACGGCTGTAATGTCGAGGTACTCGAGACGCCGCTTGGCGCGGCAGTCGACGCGAAGGCGCTCCGAGAGCGGCTCGCGCGCGACGCCGGCCGTACGATCAAAGGCATTCTCCTCACGCAAAACGAGACGTCGACCGGCGTACAAAACAACATGCGCGAGCTTGCCGCAGCGATCCGCGATCATGGCGCGCTCACGATCGTCGACGCGGTCAGCGGGCTGGGCGCGTCGCCGTTCGAGATGGATGATTGGGGATACGACGTCGTCGTCAGCGCGTCACAGAAGGCGATTGCCGTGCCGCCCGGCATTGCAATGGTTGCAGTCAGCGATCGCGCGTGGCAGGCTATCGAACGCGCGACGATTCCGCGATTCTATTTCGATCTGCGCAAAGCGCGCGAGTTCGCGCGCAAAGGGCAAACGGCTTGGACTCCGCCGATCTCGATCTTCTACGCGCTCGCGGTCGCGCTCGAACGGTTCCACGCCGACGGCTTGGAAGCGAACTACGCGCGTCACGCGCGGTACGCGTCGGCGATTCGCGCGGCTTTCGAAGCGCTTGGGTTCACGATTTTCTCGCGCAGCGACGCGCATTCGGTTACGGTCGTTGCGGCAACGCCCCCGTCGGGCGTGGAGTGCGCTGCGCTGCTCAAGACGCTGCGCGAAAATTACGGCGTCGTGCTCTCGGGCGGACAGGGCGAATTGACCGGGAAAATCGTGCGCATGGGCACGATGGGTGACGTCAGCGAAGCCGATCTAGTCGGTGCGATCGGGGCGATCGAACTCGCGCTCGCGGATCGTGGCGTGGCCGTTACGTTCGGCAGCGGCACCGGCGCCGCCGGGACCGTACTCAACGGGCGTGTCGCGGCGACGGTATAGCGGCGCGAGCGCAAGGGCGAGCGCGCCGATCGCGATGACGTAGAATCCGGCTCCGGGATGAACGTGTAGGCCGACGGGGCTCACGACGGCGTTCGCGCTCTCGCCGGCGTTCATGCTCCAAAACATCGATGAAACGGCATTGATGCGCGACATCATCGCGTATTGAAGCCCGAGCAAAACCAGAACGCCCGCCGCGCAGAACGCCGCGCCGATAGTGCGATGCGCGCGAATCAATGCGGCTGCGGCGGCTGCGAGCACGAGAAACACGATGCCGAGGCCGCTCTGCAACGCGGTGATGTCGCGATACATGACGTGCCGTAGCGGCAGAAAACATCCGACGATGATTGCGGCGCATCCGGCATAGCCTAAGAGCCGCTCGTTCATCACACGTGATGCCGGGTGAAGTACGGGCTCAGGAACGGACGCGCGAACCATGGAACCGTCGCTTGAATTGCGTGGTCGATCGTGGGATCAGGTTCGGTGAAACTCGCAGCGAAATGCGAATCGTGCAAGTCTTTGCGGATGTCCGGTGAGAGGGGAAAATACAGCGCGACGAAGAGCACGAGCCAAATTAACACCGCGCCCTTCGCAAAGCCGATGACACCTCCGCCGAATGAGTTGCCGAGGTTGATAATCGGAAGCTTCGCGAAGCGGTTGAGCACCCACGAAATCGCGAGCACGATCGCATAGGTGATAAACCCGGTGAGAAACATTCCGACGACATGCGCCGAGCCTGGTCCGAGATGCACGACGCTCTCGAGCCACGGATCGAACGCGCCGTTGTAGTACCATGGCGTGATAAGTGCCGCAACGACCGCAACGGCGCCGCCGAGTTCGGAAACGAATCCGCGCTTAAAGCCTTTGAGCGCCGCGATGACTAGAATCACGGCGATGACGACGTCCGGCCAACCGAAGCCCGCGATCATTCGCGAATGACGCCTCCGACCGCGTCGCGCAACGCCGCAAGTGCGCGCTGCATCGCAGCGTCGGCTTCTTCGTCGGTAATCGTCGCGTCGAATCGTTGAATGATCGCGCGAACAGCGAGACTCTTTTTGCCTTCGCCCACTTGCGGTCCACGATACTCGTCGAACACCCGAACGCCCGTGCACAGCTCGCCGATCGCGTCGCGCACGATCGTTCGAATCCGCTCCGCGGTCACGTCGAGATCGACGACCACCGCAAGATCGCGATACGTCGACGGGAATTTCGACGGCGGCGCATAGCGCGGAATCTGATATTCGGGAATGTTGTCGAGATAGATGTTGCAAAGATAGACGGGGAAGCGAACGTCGAACGCGCGAGTCAAGCGTGGATCGACTTTCCCGAGGTTCGCGATCTCTCGCCCGTTGTGCAACAGCACGGCGGTTTTTCCCGGATGTAACGCATTGCGAACGTCGCGCGCCGCGGTAACCGTGACGCCCGATACCGCACGAAGGAGCGCTTCGGTATCTCCCTTGAGCCGCAAAAAATGCGAATCGCGCCATCCCGGTTCATCGAGCGGTTCTGCTGCAAAGCCGAAGGTCAGCACCGGCGATTCCACGAGCGGCTTCTCGTCCATCGAGAACACGTGACCGATTTCAAAGACGCGATATGGTGCGTCGATTCGAGCAAGGTACTGCAAAATTCCCGGACCGAGCGCCCAGCGTAAATAGCGCTGATCTTCCGAGAGCGGGTTGAGCACCTCGACGACCTTATGACTCGGTTCGATTCCCGCACGTGCCATCAGGTCGAAAATCTTCGGGCCTTGCAACGAGTAGTTGATGATCTCGTGATACCCGAGTGACGCAAGCGTGTCTGCTAAATGATTTTCGAGGTTGTACTCGGCACTGGAAATCTCGTGTGCCGGCACGGACGGTTCGACCGCCTCGATTTCGTCGTAGCCTTCCATGCGTGCGACTTCTTCGACGAGGTCGGCTGCAATCGTCAAGTCGGTGCGCCAAACCGGCGGCGTCACGGTTAGCGTATCACCGGCGATCACGACGTTGCATCCAAGCGCGCGAAGATGCGCTCCGATGCGCTCGGCATCGATCCGCAGTCCGAGAAGACGTACGACATCACGCGCCGAGACGGTGATGACGTCGCTTTCGAGCACCTCCGATCCAAACGCGTGCGGAACGTACGGATGCGCGCCGATCTCGGCAAGCAGTTGTGCCGCGCGCGCGGCGCCCATATCCGTCAACGCGGGCGCCAGCGATTTTTCATGACGCGAGGACGCTTCGGTGCGCATCGCGAGCTGCATCGCCATGCGACGCACACGCACGCCCTCGAAGTTCGCCGATTCGAGAAGAATCGACGTGGTATCGTCGCGCACTTCGCTTGCCTCACCGCCCATGAGTCCGGCCAGACCGAGCGCATGACGTTCGTCGGCAATGACGAGAGCTTGACCGCTCAGCTTGTGGTCTTCGCCGTCAAGCGTTTTTAGCGTTTCGCCGTCTCGCGCATCGCGTACGATGAACCGGTGCTGCGCGACTTCGCGAGCATCGTAGAAGTGCAGCGGTTGTCCCGTTTCGAGCATGACGTAATTCGACACGTCGACGAGATTGTTGATCGGCCGCTGTCCCGCAAGCGCGAGGCGAATGCGCATCCAGGCCGGTGCCGGCCTAACCTTCACCCCGTCGAAAAGCTGTGCAACGAATCGCTTGCATCCGGATGACTCGATGGTGACGCGCGGCGCGGCAGACGCCGGATCTTCGTCGATTCCCGGATTATCGAATGACGGCGAGCGCAACGGCACGCCGTACGATGCGGCGAGTTCGCGAGCGAGTCCGAGGATGCTCATCGCATCGACGCGATTGCTCGTAATCTCGACTTCGAGTACGTCGCCGGCGAGACCGAAGAGTTCGACGACGTTTGCGCCGAGCGCAGTGTCCCGATCGAACTGCATGATGCCGTCCTCGAACCATTCCGGCGTCAGCGCAAGCTCTTCCGCCGAGATCATCATCCCTTCGGACTCAACGCCGCGCATTTTGCGCCGCTCGATTTTCAGGTGCGGCAGCTGCGCGCCGATCGTCGCAACGGCAATGACTTGATCTTGCGCGACGTTCGTTGCCGCCGTCGCGATCGTCAACGGTGTGCCGGTGCCGACGTCGATCTTGCCGACTTGTAAACGATCGGCATTCGGATGTTTTTCGAGCTCGGCGATCTTGCCGATGACCACCCCTGTAACAAGCGGCCGCCGAACGATCTCCTCAACCGGAAACCCGAGCAGTGCGAGCCGGTCGGCAATCGCTTCGGAATCATCGGGCAGATCGACATATTGCCGTAACCAGCTAATCGGAACGCGCATGCTTTTGTACTACGAACGCTTTCTATGCCAATTGCGTGAGGAAGTCAGGATCGCTTTCGACAAACCGCCGAATGTCATCGATGTCGTATCGCGTCAAACCTAGGCGTTCGATACCAAAGCCGAATGCCCAGCCGGTGTAGACGTCCGGATCGTAACCGACTTCGCGCAAGACGTTGGGATGCACCATGCCCGATCCGCCAAGCTCGATCCACCCGGAACCACCGCACATGTTGCAGTTGCCGCCTTCACCTTTGCATTTCGGGCAGGTCGTATCCACTTCGGCGCTCGGTTCCGTGAACGGGAAGAACGACGGACGGAACCTGACGCGCTGGTCGCTGCCGAAGATCTCGCGGCATAACCCGGTCAGCATGCCCTTCAAATGGCCGAAGTGGATGCCTTGCGCGATGAGCAGACCTTCGATCTGGTGGAACTGGAAGAGATGGCGCGCGTCGACGGCGTCGCGGCGATAGCAGCGCCCTGGTGCGACGACGGCGATCGGCGGTTTATGCTGCTGCATCGTGCGAATTTGCATCGGTGAAGTGTGCGGGCGTAACAACAGCGTGTCGGTAATGAAGAATGAATCGAAGCCTGCGCGCGCCGGATGCGTCGGCGGTATGTTGAGTGCATCGAAATTGTAATAGTCCGGTTCGACTTCGGGTCCAAGAACGACCGCAAAGCCGTGACGTTCGAAGTATGCCGCCGCGTCGCGCAGGACGCGTCGCACGGGATGGATCGTGCCGGCCGTGGGCGCGATCGCGGGAAAGGTGACGTCGATTTCTTGCGCGAGTTCGGCTTCGAATGCGCGGTTCTCGAGCAGCGCCGTGGCACGAACGAGAATACCTTCCATGCGCTCGACCGCCGC
>JAFANA010000049.1 GCA_019232905.1 Vulcanimicrobiota bacterium | reverse complement strand
CGGCAAGGCGCTCCAATGGCGGCGCGATACGATCGACATGTGGGGATTTCACGTCGCAGTACCGAGCGGTGTTCGCAGGATCGACGTTGATTTCGACGTCCTGATGAATGCGCCGGGTGACGTCATGGCTTCGGGCGACGTCGCCGTTTTGAATTGGAACAGGGCCCTGCTCTATCAAGACGGAGTCGATTCGCACGCGTACTTCGTACGTCCGTCGATTACGTTTCCGCGCAATTGGGACTATGGGACGGCACTCGCCGGCACTCGCTCCGGCGACCGAGTCGACTTTCCCGTGACATCGCTGAATATGCTCGTCGATTCACCGCTCGATATGGGCCGTTTCGTCAAGAAGTGGACGCTTTCAACGGCCAACGAACCCGAAGTCGAGCTCGATGCATTCGCGGATGCGCCGCAAGACCTCGACGTACCTACGAAGCTCCTCGATGCCTACAAGCGCGTTCCGGCCGAAGCGTTTGCACTCTACGGCTCCCGTCATTTCAACACGTATCACGCGCTGCTCACGCTGACGAACGAGATCGGATTCCAAGGAATCGAACACCACCAGTCGAGCGACAACCGCGCGTCGGCGGATTTTCTGACGAATCCGCAGATGTCGCTTTCGGACGGCGACCTCGTGACGCATGAGTTCTCGCACTCTTGGAACGGCAAATACCGCCGTCCCGCCGACTTGACGACGCCGAACTTTCAAGTTCCAATGCAAACGGATTTGCTTTGGGTGTACGAAGGCATGAACCAGTATCTCGGCGATCTGCTCTCCTTCCGCTCGGGAATTCGCGATTATAAAACCTATCCCGAATACCTCGCTTCGATCTACGCCGACATGGACTCGGAGACGGGGCGCGATACGACGCCGCTCATCGACTTGACCGCCGGAGCGCCTTATTACTACGAAGCATCCGGCGAATACCACGCAATACGCCGGAACGCCAACGACTTCTACACCGAGGGCGAACTCGTGTGGCTCGACGTCGATACGATCATACGCGAGCGATCGCATGGCGCGCGGTCACTCGACACGTTCTTACACGAATTCACGTTGCCCGTCTTGACCGGACCGATTACCGAAACGTATACGCGCGAACAAGTCGAATCGCTCCTGAATTCCATCGAACCGTATGACTGGCATGCCTTCTTCGAGAAATGGATCTACGACGTCGACCTGGATCCGCCGGCCGACGACCTGGCTCGCGCCGGATGGAAATTCGTCTACAACGATAAGCCGAACGATTATATAACCGCGGAGAACAGCCACGGTGAAGGGCCCTCGAGAATCGACGCCTGGTACGATATCGGTCTCATGCTGAGCGACGAAGGCAAAGTGAGCGACGTACGATACGGTTCTCCCGCGTGGCAAGCCGGATTTTCCATCGGCATGACCATCGACGGCATAAACGGACAGCACTTCTCATCGCACGTTCTCGACTACGAATTACGCCAGGCCATGCACGCTACGGCGCCTATGACCGTGGCGGTCGATAAGTCGGGCTGGTTGCAAACGCTCTCGCTTGACTACCACGGCGGTCTGCGCTATCCGCATCTCGAGCGGATTCCCGGGACAACCGATATGTTGTCCGACATCATGCGTCCACACGCCCCTTGATGTAAGGTCCGGCGCGCGTTAACGACGAATGCAGTATGGTGGCCACGCTAACGCTTCACGACGCGCTCAATCATCATTTTGGGTTCGATACGTTTCGCCCGTTGCAGCAGGAGATCGTCGAAGCGACACTTTCCGGAAGCGACGTGCTCGCGCTGCTTCCTACCGGCGGCGGAAAGTCGTTGTGCTACCAGTTACCGGCGGTGCTTTCCGACGGTTTGACGCTGGTCGTCTCGCCGTTGATTGCGCTCATGAAAGATCAAGTCGATGCGCTGACCGCCAACGGCATCCCGGCAACGTTTCTCAATAGTTCGCTCGATGCATCGGAAGCTCGCAGGCGAATAGCAGGGCTCGATCGCGGCGAATATCGCATCCTCTACGCCGCGCCGGAGCGCATCGTGCTGCCCGGCTTTCTTGCGGGCCTCGACCGCTGGAATCTCGAGCGCATCGCGATCGATGAAGCGCATTGCGTAAGCGAATGGGGACACGACTTTCGCCCCGAATACCGGCAGATCGCGTCACTGCGATCCCGCTATCCCGATGTTCCGGTCATCGCCCTGACTGCAACCGCCACCGACCGCGTTCGCAGCGACATCGAACGGTTTCTCGAGATGCGCTCGCCGCACCGCTTCGTCGGAACGTTCAACCGCGCTAATTTGCGCTACCACGTTTTCGATAAATCCGACGCGATGAAGCAGCTGCTGGCGTGGTGCGAGCAGCGCAAGACGGAAAGCGGGATCGTATACGCGCAAAGCCGTCGCGCAACCGAAGAGTTGGCGGAACGGCTGAGCGCCGCGGGAATCGCGGCGTTGCCGTATCACGCCGGGCTGACGGCCGGCGAACGCGCGCGCAACCAAGAGCTGTTTATTCGCGATGAAGTACGCGTCATTTGCGCGACGATCGCCTTCGGCATGGGCATCGACAAGCCGAACGTCCGGTACGTCGTTCATTACGACATGCCGAAATCGCTCGAAGGCTACTATCAAGAAACCGGCCGTGCCGGACGGGACGGGCTCGACAGCGAGTGCATGATGCTCTTTTCAGGCGGAGATGCCGCGAAGCACCGCCACTTCATCCGGCAAATTCCCAATGAACGCGAGCGCGAACAGGCAGGATTGCTTCTTACGCAGATGCTCGATTTTGCCGCTGCGATCGCCTGCCGGCGCAAGCACTTGCTCGAGTATTTCGGCGAACGTGGATCGCCGGAACGATGCGCAAACTGCGACAATTGCATTTCGCCGCCGCAAAGCACCGATGCGACCGAGGCAGCGCGCAAACTCCTCTCTTGCGTCTATCGCATTCGGACGCAAGGCGGATTTGCCACCGGCGTGCATCATGTCGCCGACGTGCTCGTCGGCAAGCGGACGGAAAAGGTGACGTCGTGGAATCACGACCGTCTCTCCACATTCGGTATCGGCAGCGACTACGACCGCCGCGATTGGATCGCGATCGCGTCGGACCTCATTCGTCTGGGCTGGATCGAACAAGACATCGAGCGTAAAACGTTGACGCTCACGCAAGACGGCGTCACGGCGCTGCGCGAATCGCATCCTTTCTTCTTCGCGAAGCGCGCGCGTGTCAAGACCAAGAAGGCACGCGAGGCAGCGCGAATAATGGACGATGCCGACGATTCACTTTTCGAAGAACTGCGCGGTTTACGCAAGTCGATCGCCGACGAATCCGGCGTTCCGCCCTACGTCGTCTTCTCCGACGCGACGCTCCGGGAACTCTGTCTGCATAAGCCGTCGACGCTTGCGGCGTTCCGCGCAATCAGCGGCGTCGGCGACGTCAAGCTCGAGCGCTACGGCGTTGCGTTCGTCGAAGCAATCAAAACGTTCAACGGCCGGCTCTCCGCTTAACGAGTTCCCGCCCCGCCTCGAAGATTCGAGCGGCAGCGCGGCGCCGGTATTCCGTTTCCGGACTTGCTTCCGGCATGAAGATGGTCATCGCGGCGTTGGCCTCAAAGACGACCACGCGCCCATCGGGCGCAATGCCGAAGTCAATGCCGAGATAGTCTAATCCAACCGCAGCGGCGAGACGCAGCAGCGCTTCAAACGCGACGTTGCCCAGCGCATCACGCATATCGTCAAGGTACCGCGCCTCCTCGGCACGCTCGGCTGCGCCCATTTGCGCGCTGAAATAGTGCACGTTCCAATGATTCGAGACGGCCATGTGCGCCGGGTAAAGTTCTCCGTCGATTGCCATGGCTCGATATTTGCGAAACCGCCCGTCCGCACTCCGCGTGTCGACGAACTCGATCGCGAGCAGATCGTCGCCGGGCAACGTGTTCACCGCTTCGAACAAACGGGAAGCTTCATCGACAAACGCAAGGTGTTCGCCGTTGTGGTATCCCGGCGAACGCACCAGCAGCGGGTAGTTGAAGCCGTTGCCGTTTGCGAGGATGAATGCGCGCGACATGAGCGCCGAGGCGGGAGCGATCACGGCATCGACGTTCCGGAGACGTTCCGCGTTGGTGACGCGTCCGGTTGCGAGGACGCGCGCCGGCGGGTTAATCAACGGCGCGGCCGTCTTCTGCAATAGCCAGTTCGCGACGTCGAGCGCACCTGCGCACGAGTCCGGATCTGCAATGGCATTGAACACGACGTGGTGCGGCGGAAGCGCACGCTGCGGATCCCAATACTGCACGACGATCGTCGTCGTCTCGAATGTAGCCGGATCGAGCATCGCCTCGGTATTCGTTTGTCCGACCGCCCGCGTCGAACCCAATTGCAGAACCCGGATCGGCTCGCCGTCACCGGTGTACTTTGTGATGACGGAATCGAACGGTTTTTGAACGGCTTGCAAATGCGCTAACGCGCGCTCCGACAGGAGCTTCGCAAGCAACAAGTGCGCGTATGAGAAATCCGGCTCGAGTTCCAGCGCGCGATTTGCTTCGGCGATTGCACCATCCAGTTCCCCGCGTCCGGCTAGCGCAGCCGCGCGAGTTGCGTGAGCGACCGGACTCTTATCGTCCGAGTTTCCGTTGACCATCTCATGGCGCGTTCGATTCTCGCCCGTCGGCGACCGCTTGCCGCAAAGCGAGTTTTAAGGTGCCCGGACGACAATGGTCCTATGAGAACTTCCGTCTTCTTTACGGCCTTGGCTCTCGCGGCGGCCGCGGCCGGCCCGGTGTTCGCCCAAGCCCCGCCGCCTCGCCCGACGCCGAATCCCCAGATGCGGCAACAGTTCGACACGATGCGCCGGCAGATGGATCAGATTCACAGTCAAGAACGGGCGCAGATGCTCGGCGCGCTCGCGCCGGCGCATCGTCAATTGCTTGCGACGATCGCGGGCGAACTCGCGACGTCGACGACGCCCGATTACAGCGGTGCGGCGGCCCGGCTTGACGCTGCGCTTTCGCCATCGGAGAAACAAACGATTCTAAACGCATCACAGTCCGCGCGCGACAAGATGGGCTCGGCGATGCAGAGCATGCGCCAACAGATGTCGCAAAACGGGGGACCGCCGCCGGGACCGGGCGGACCCATGATGATGGGACCACCGCCCGGCGGGACGCCGGATGCGCGTCGCACGCCGAGCGCCGGCGAGCTTCTGCTCCGCACGGCGATGGGCGGCGGTCGTATGGCAATCCGTATCCGCGACTCGATGCAACCGTAGCGTTCGTGATACACTCGCCGCATGAGTGTATCGGTCGATCGTTCAGCGGCGGCCGCCTCAGACAATGTCTGGGACATGGCACAACGCCAGCTTGATGAAGTCGCGAAGCTCATCGGCCTCAGCGACGCAATTCACCAGTATCTCAGGGTGCCTAAACGCGTATTAGAAGTCTCCGTTCCGGTCAAGATGGACAACGGCGGCTTCCGCATGTATCCGGGCTACCGCGTGCAGCACAATATGTCGCGCGGACCAAGTAAAGGCGGCATTCGCTTTCATCCGGATGTGACGCTCGACGAAGTCAAAGCGCTCGCGATGTGGATGACGTGGAAATGCGCGCTCGTCAACATTCCCTTCGGCGGCGCAAAAGGCGGGGTGATTTGCGATCCAAAATCGATGTCGCTGCAAGAACTCGAGAACCTTACGCGCCGGTTCACGACCGAAATCTCGATCATCATCGGCCCGGAAAAAGACATTCCGGCACCTGACGTGTACACGACGCCGCAGATCATGGCGTGGATCATGGACACGTTCTCGATGCAGCACGGATATTCGATTCCCGGTGTCGTGACGGGTAAGCCGCTTGCAATCGGCGGTTCCCTTGGGCGCGACAAAGCGACGGCGCGCGGTTGCATGTACGTGATCGACGAAGCGATCAAGGTGCTGAACCGCAGCATCGAAGGTACGCGCGTTGCGATTCAAGGGTTCGGCAACGCGGGTTTGCACGCAGCTGAACTGATGAGCAAACGCGGCTACGTCATCGTTGCCGCATCCGATTCGCGGGGCGGTGTGGCAAACGCCAAGGGGCTCGATATCGCGGGATTGATCGCGCATAAAGCTGAGACCGGCTCGGTTGCGGGATTCTCGGGTGCCGAACGCGTGACGAACGCAGACGTCCTCGAGTATGACTGCGACGTACTCGTTCCGGCTGCATTGGAAAAGGTGATCACTCGCGAGAACGCACCGCGCATTCGCGCAAAGATCATCGCCGAAGCCGCAAACGGTCCGACACTGCCCGAAGCCGACGATATCCTTTTCGAACGAGGCGTCATGGTTTTACCGGACATTCTTGCCAATGCCGGCGGCGTGACCGTTTCGTATTTCGAGTGGGTGCAAGACCTGCAAGAAAACTTCTGGGAAGAGAACGAAATCAACGATCGTCTCAGGCGCAAGATGACGCGCGCGTTCAACGAGGCCTACGAACAATCGCAGCGCCATGGCGTGAACATGCGTAAGGGAGCGTACGCGGTTGCGGTCGATCGTGTCGCCGAGGCGACGAAGTTGCGCGGACTCTATCCTTAAATCACGAGCTCTTCGGCGCGACCGAGGTGAGCGTGAGCGTCTGCTCGTTGACGCCGTACGTGCCGGCGGCAACGAGATTGTTCGGTTTTGCACAAATTGCGCTGTTGTCGGGACCGAAGATCACGACGAGATTCGGAGGGCCGCACGGCGTCTGCGTCAAGTGATAGCTCTGCAAGAGCTTTGACCCCGGCGTCGATGGTTGCACTTCGTACGACGTGATCGTTTGATTCGTGGGCGTTGTGAACGTGCCGAATGCTACCGCAGTGGCGGCCCCCAATGCGAACGGTCCCCAGAATCCGCCGCCGTAGTAGTACGGCACCGGATCCCAAGCGTAGCCGGCGTTCCATCCCCAAGCCGGATACCCGTAGTACACGGGATTGTTTACGGTTGCACCGTGGTACACGTAGCCGTTATTGTGGTAGGTTGCGCTGCTATACGTCTGGCCGTAGATATTTGAACCGCTCGTATACGTGCTTCCCGTATGATTGTAGGCGTTGCCGCTACTGTTCGTGTTATACGAGCCGTACCCGTTGCTTCCACTCGCGCTGCGGTTGTAGTTTCCGTTTTGTGTGTTGTAGCTTCCGTTTGAATTGTGCGTGCCGTACGCCGAGTTCGACGTCCCGTTGTGGCTATAGGTACCGTTATTCATGCTGCCGGTGCCCGTGTGATTGTAGTTGCCGTTCGTAGACGTCGTCGTTCGGTTGTAATCTCCCGGCGCTCCGTTGACGTTTGTCGTCCGGTTTGTACCGGCAGGCCCCGTACTCGAATGGCTATAGCTGCCCGGGCTGTGCGCAGCGGGCGCTTCACCGTGCATATCGAATCCGCCGCCACCACCCCGGAAACCGCCGCCGCCTCCTCCTGCGAATCCACGCGCATCGGCAAGCGATGGAGCGAGGCTAGCGCAAAGGGCGCACCCAATCATCAAAATCTTCACGTTCATTTTTGCAACACATCCACGACACCGGAAAGCGAAACATAACTGCCGCGCTTCGTGCGAAACGACAGCATCAGGCCGTGCGGCTCAAGCTCCGTTCCGGAATTCGGGAGGTGCGCCTTATTCGCGCTCGGGTTGAGCCACGCCGTACCTTCGACGATAGTAATCGGCAACGTCATTCCGTGCTGCTTTAACACGGCGTCGTACGGGTAGCAGCGAACGAGCTTATCGACCGCCGAACACGCCGCGCGCGAAATCACGAAGGTACCAACGCCGTCGGCGGACGTAACCGTCATCTGTTTGTGCTCGATCGCAATGCGCACGTTCTTGTAGACCTTGACGTCTCCGTCGGGCTGCTGGATCCGCGCGGTTCCCGTGGCGGATACCACGGCCGGGATGCCGAGAATGCAAGCGAAAACGACAATCGCTGTGCTGCGGGTGTTTTTCCAAAGCATAGCATCACGATACTGCGCCGCTTCGATCCTCCGTATCCTCAAACCGCATTCCCGCGAGCGGCCGCGCACGTTCCCACACGGCCTCTGCTTCGGTCTTCACCTGTTGCAGCAATGCGCGTCGGATGACGATCATACCGGGTGAGAGCAACGCCCAGTACCGGCGAAACCGCGCTCGGCTTATCGGATCGGTCGTCTGCACGCGTGTCTCGATGCGCGCCTCGCAGTGCTCTGATGAAACCTCGTCGACGCGAAGCGCCAAGGCGATTTTTGCGTATCCCGGTTCCGCAAACGTTGCAAACGTCTGCGCATCCAACAGGCGAAAGCGCGCGTTCGGCTGCCAAGGCTTCGTTACGGTGCCAAGCACGATCTCGCGGCCGAGGTCGAGGGCGAGGACGCCCCACTCGTTGGTCGTCAGCGCGCGCACCATCGGGGAGCGCTCGAAGTCGCTCAATCGAATTGCTGCGAACGTCAGACTTGCCGGTGCATGCACGATCGTGCCGTGACGAAGTGAAACTTCATAGTTCGACATAAAGCGATCGAGCAGCGAGTCGCTTTCTGCACTACGCGACGTCGCGCCGTAACGCGCCCACGACAGCAGGGCAGATCCGAGATATGCGCCTCCGGCAAAAGTAGTGACGGCTGCCAAGAGCTTCGCGGCCATTGCGACGCGGTTCCGTCGCCGGTTTCCGTCTCGCTTTACAAGCGCGTCCATTTTCGCAAACCATCGGTCGCGTGTCCCGTCCGACGCATTCTCGACACTCCCGATCACGGTACTGCTGACCGGTCTGATCCCGGCAAATATCAAGGCGCGTGAAAACATCTTCAACATGTGCGCGCCCATCGGGCCGTAGTAGAAAAACGCGGGCATGCCCATCGTGACGATGATGCGCGCCGACTTCCCGCGCGACGCGAACCCCGGCCGGAACGTTTGCTCGAGAAACGCTTTGAGGAGCGACGGCATATCCGACATCCACAGCGGAAAGAAAAACACGAGATGATCGGCCCATGAAATATCCTCTTGGGCACCCACGATGTCTTGCACCGGATGGCCGTCGGTAAAGTCCTTCGGGTCCCGCATCATCGGAAAGGTCAAGCTCGCGACATTGATCCGCCGGATTTCGTGGCCTGCTGCTTCCGCAGCGAGCGCGTACCGCTCGGCAAGCGCGTGATTCAAATGCCCTTGTTGCGGATCGGGATGACCGTCGATGATCGTTATCTTCATCCGGCAATCGTACGCGCGCGGTATGAAAGCGACAGGAAGCCGAAGTGAACGGCGTTACTTGACTTCGAGGATCTCCGCTGCGTCCCACTCGGCCGAGGGCTTGTTCATTACCGAAAGGGTGCAGCTGTCGCGGAAGTGCGCGGCAACGTTGTCGTTTGCATCAAGCGCCGCTACGCGCTTGAACGATCGCTGCGCGCTTAAGAACAGCCCCTTCCGGAACTCGCTGACGCCGTTGCTGAAGAGCTCCATCGAATTGAGCTTGTGCTCGCGTAGCTCGATCGGATCGTTATCGAAACATTCGTAGATCTCGACACTGCGCGTCTTCCCTTTCGCTTTGACCGCGCCGAGATGCCGCAAATGGAAGCCGTGGCCCGACGGCAGCTTGTCGACGACGGATTTACTGACGAGCAACGAGACGCCGAAAACCTTCGTGAGGCCTTCGATGCGCGATGCAAGATTGACCGCATCCGAGATCACCGTCGTTTGCATGCGCTCTTCTTCACCAATTGTGCCGAGGATGAGCTCGCCGCGATGCAGCCCGATACCGATGCGAATCGGCGCATATCCCGCCTTCTTTCGCCCTTGATTGTAGGTAACGAGCGTCTTCTGCAAATCGACGGCTGCACGCAACGCGTCGGAAGGCTCTTTCGGAAAGAGCGCCATGATTGCGTCGCCGATGTACTTATCGATGAATCCGTGATTCTGACGAATGATCGGCGTCGCTTGCTTGAGATACGAATTCAGGAACGCAAAATTTTCTTGCGGCGTCATGGATTCGGACATCGTGGTAAAGTCGCGGATGTCGCTGAAAAACACCGTCATATCGCGCGCGACTTGATCTCCGAGGCGCACGTCGGCAATCGTTTCGCGGCCAAGATGCTGCAAGAACTCACGAGGCACGAACTTGCTCGAAGCGTTCGAGTAGAGTTCGATGAGTGCCGTCTCGTTTGCGTCGGGCTTCGCCGCGCGTAGGCGCACGGTAAATTCTCGAAGATGTTTGCGATGCAGACATAGTTCGATGCGGCGCGTAACGATCAGCGCGTTTGCCGGATCGAAGGGTGTTGCGACGTAGTCTTCCGCGCCCCGCTGCAGACACGCCTGGATGCGGTCGTTGGCCGTCGTGGGTGCGGTAACGATGACGGGCACGCGACTCGTTTTTCCCGCGTGCGGCTGAGCGGCTTTGAGAAGCGCGAAGACGTCGTTGCTCGTCATCATGAGGTCGAGCACGAGCACGTCGACTTTGCGGTTATTGATCAATTCCAACGCGGCCGGAGTCGAAGCTCGGACGAGCTCCGTATATCCCGCGCCGCGTAGAACAGTCTCCAACGTGTGAAAATCAGCGTCGCTGCCGCCCACACGAAGAATGCACGCTGATTGCACCCGCGTCCCCCTCCGGTAGTCGATTTGGACCATGGACGACTTACCACCCGGTTGCTTTACCGCACCTTTACAAGTCCGGCCAACGAGGGCCGTCCTTGCCTACACTGGTCGCCGGTTGTCCACCCACGCGCCGCTGGTTACCCTTGAAACCGTGTCGAACAACGCTCGCGCAATCGTGGCGCTCTCCGGCGCCTATTTGCTGGGACTTGCGGCGACTGTTGCGGTTCTGTTCTCAGCGCAGCTTCACTTCGTGGCCTTCGATTCATCCGATCTCCTCTTCGCGCACTACCGGCTTCCCCAGGCACACGAACTCGCGCTCGCGCTCGGCGCGGCGTCACTTGCGTGGTTCGCGATTTTCGTGACAGTCGTCGTTCTTTTTTTAAGAAAAAACGTCGTTGCTAATGGGCAGCGCATCGGTTTGCTCGTGGCCGGCCAATTTCTGCTCGGATGCGCCTTTACTTTGATGCCGATCGCGGTCGACAGTGACCAGTACGCCTACGCGGAGTACGCATACGTCGCGTCGCACGGCAACCCATATTCACCCGGACGCTTGCCGATGAGCGCGCCCTCAAGCGATCGTCAAATTGCGTTACACTGGGGAAATCCGCCGCCGCCCGACGCTTATGGCGGAGCCTGGACGGCGTTCAACGCCTGGCTCTTGGCGCCGTTTGAGAACGCTTCCGTACGCGTTCAAGTTCTCGCCCTTCGTTTCGCCGCCCTAATCGCGGCTTGTTTGACGACCTTACTGATTGCGGCATCGTCACGCAATAAATTCGCAGTCGCCGTGGCGTTCGCTCTTAACCCGCTCGTGTTTCTCGAAGTGGCCAACGGGGCGCACAACGACATTTTCCTCGTCCTGGGCGGTTGCGCGGCGGCATGGGCCGCACTGCGGCACCGCTTCACCGTAGCCGCCATCCTCGTGGCGCTCGCAAGTGCCGTTAAATTCAGCTATGCACCGCTCATCGCTCCGCTTTTGGCATTTGCCTATCGGCGAGCGCCGTCTCTGGAAAACATCGTTATGCCGGCTGCGGCGTTCGTCGCAACCATTGCGCTCTTCACGGTACCATTCGGCTGGCGCCACGGGCCATTGAGCGCGGTATTCGGACTCGTCGAACACTCGAAGGGGACATTCGCGCGATTAACACCACTCGCGTCGATTGCACTTGTAGCCGCGCTTGCAGCGCTGACCGTTGAAGCGGCGCGCGGTTATCTCTCCTCGAGACTATTGATCGTCGCCGCCCTCTTGATGTTAGCACTTCCCGGAAAGATCGAGCCCTGGTATCCGTTGATGACTGCACCGCTTCTTATCATTCCGCTAAAATCGGCGCAGACGGCCTTCCTCGGCTTTTCCGCACTGGGAATGGTGCTCGTCCAGGCGTCGTTTCTTGGTGAATTCCCGTTGGTGGAGGGATTCGCAGCCGCACTTGCCACGGTTTGTGTTTGCGTCGCCGTCTTTACGACGAACAACGTTCGAAAGGCGATCACGTGAGTACGCGGCGGATCGTTGCGTTCGGAGCGCTCGCCGTTTCGACGCTTTTTCCTATAGCAGTCGTCGCGTTTCAAAGCTCCCTTGGAGGGGCATGGTCAGCGGACCGTACCGGCGAGACCATCCATTTCTTGAACTACCGGATTCCAAACGCGATGCATTGGTTTTACTTCCTCGCCGAAATCGACGTCGTGTGGAGCATCGCGTACCTCGTTACCGTGTTTTCAGCGTCTGAATTGCGACAGGCACTCGGCGGTCGTTTTTTCGGAGCACTCCTGATTGCCCAAGCATTTAGCCTCGCCGTTCTTGTCGCTTCGCCGTTTCCCATGGACAGCGATCAATTTGCGTATGTATATTATGGTGACTTGACGCTACGGGGAGTGAACCCATACCCGCAGTACCCAGCACCTTTGCATCTAGAAAGCCAAGAACAACGCATTGCCGTGCATTTGGGGTAATCCGCCGGAGGTCGATCGATACGGCTCCGCGTGGACGCTCGCGAATGCTGCAGCACTCGCCCCTTTTCGAAAGCAGCCCGCAGAGGTACAGGCAAAATTGCTGCGCGCGCTGGCCGCGTTGACGACACTCGCATGCACGATCGTACTCGCGCGCGTCCTCCCGATCACTGCATGGAGAGATGCCGCGCTCGTCGCGTTCGCGCTCAATCCGTTAATCCTGGTCGCTGAAGGCAACGGGGGCCACAATGATGTCTACTTGCTCTTCTTCGGACTGCTTGCGTCGTTCTTTGCAATACGACGCTCCTTTGAGCTCGCGGCTGCATCACTGGCTACGGCGGTGTGCATAAAATTTGCCTACGGCCCGCTTGTACCGGCTCTTCTTGCGTACACGTATGCTGCGACGCGTTCGGTCCTGCGCACTGTATGCGCGTTCGTCGCATTTTTGCTACCCGTCGTGCTCTTTTCTTCGCCGCTCGGCTTGCAGAAGTCATTGATCGAGCCCGTACTGGGCTGGAACTCGGAACACCCTTCACGCATCAGCTACTTTATCTGGCGAGTGTTTGCCCATCTCCCTCATTTGCATTCGCTTTCATACAAGCCGGTTACAGCAATAGTGCCGCTCTGCACGGCAGGCGTAGCGCTTGCGATCGCACTATACGCGCTGAAGAACCGACGATTTCCCCTATTGGAAATAACGCTCGCCGTGTTCGTATTGCTTCTTCCCTCTAAACTGGAAAACTGGTACGCCGTAATGCTCGTTCCGCTGCTTCTCGTGCAATCCCGACTTGGATTGATCGCGTTTCTTGCAATTACGCTTGCTTGCCAATACTTACAAGTGCGCATGTTTGCGGCCGAATCCGCGCCCTACGTCGTCTTCACTTCGCTCGCGATCATCGTTGCTGCACTACTCGACGAGTTTTTGCGCGGGCAAAACGCCCTCTCGGCGCCTCAGACGGCAAGCGCATCCGGAACGACGACTTCAATAAGTTAGCGAATTGTAACGTTTAACGCTTCCATTGCTTTGGAAGAATAAGAGTGTCAAGGTAAACTCAAGGGTTAGTCCAATGGCGTAGCAGGACGACGGAGCCGGTTCCTACCGGCTCCGTTTCTGTATGTTCGGCTGAATCAGTTATTCCGGCGCTTCGCTGACGTGGTGCGCGTAGTCGCGCGGGTTGAAGTACCACTCCGGGAGCGTCAACGGAAAGACGAGCTCTTTGAAATCGTAGTCGACGACCTGGCCGTCGCCGTCATATCCGCCGTACACCACGCCATGGATGTGCGTGATGGTCGGGACGGAGTGAAACATCTCGAAATTTACGGTGAACAGGACCGGGTAGATCGGGCCGTTCTCAACGAAAAGTTTGTCCGTCGCGACGAGCTTGCGTAAATCCAGCGTCCTCGCGTCGACCCACAGCTCACGCAAACGATTGCGATCGGGTTCGCGGCGCGGCTGCAGTTTCAAGTGAATCTCGTCGCCTTCGTGATCGACTTCGGTCACGCGATAATCGAATTCGCCGCGCGCGCGGACGGTCGCAATAACCGGCGGCAGCGACGCTTCGGGGGTCGGAACGAAATCCGGCGCGAGCGTGTGCAGCGGCGCGGGTTCAAACACGTCGGCGGTCGGCGGACCCGGGTCCGTCGCCTGGTTGAACAACGGCCGTTCAAACCGCATCTGACCGACGTCACCGAGCTCGGTCTCGCGGCGCTCGAGCGCTGCGTGATCGTACGAGCGATACCAGACGTGGTCCGTGTAACTGTTCGCGTAGTCTGGATATCCGTAGTTCGTCTCTTGCTTGCGAACGATCACATAGGTCTCGAACGGCGGCGGCGGGCGGTGCGACCGGAACCGGTTTCGAATCGCCGCCAGAAGGTCGTCCGGGGACATCGTCGGCTGCGGCACGGCAGCGACCGCATGGACGGTCTGAGCACCAGCGTGAGCGAACGCAACGAAAAACGACACGCCGAGCAATAGCGCGACGAGCCACGGCATCACTCTTGGGCGCGAGTTCATCCTATAAGACATACTTCGCTCTACCTAACGATTCCTGAGGGTCAAGCGTTACTCTCATCCGAACCGCGCTCTGGTGCGTTACCCAAGTACGATGAAACGTGGAATCGGTATCCTCGCGCTCGCGCTCGCGCTGTTCGTTCAAGCCATCCCGGCGCCGGCCGCGTCCCAGCAACACGTCGTGTTGGCCGGCGGCTGTTTTTGGGGCATGCAAGCCGTCTTCGAATCGCTCAAAGGCGTCCAGCGCGTCGTTGCCGGGTTTTCCGGCGGCTCGGCGCTCACGGCGCACTACGAGATCGTCAGCACCGGCCAGACCGGTCACGCAGAATCGGTCGACGTGACGTACGACCCTTCGCAAATCTCGTTTGAACGGCTGCTCGACGTGTATTTTCTCGTCGCGCACGATCCGACCGAGTTGAACTATCAAGGTCCGGATGAGGGCACGCAGTACCGCTCCGAGATCTACTACACGTCCGACGCGCAGCGCGCCGAAGCACAAACCTACATTGCTTCACTCGAACGCCGCCACGTCTTTCACGCGCCGATCGTCACGAAGCTCGAGCCGCTCCGCGGATTCTATCCGGCCGAAGACTACCACCAGGATTATCTCGTGCATAATCCCGATAATCCGTACATCGTCTACAACGACATGCCGAAGTTGCGCGAGCTCAAAGCAAAGTATCCCGCACTCGTCAAAAACGACGCTGCGCCGATGAAGGTACTAGCGGGGCGCTAACCGGATCGCGCCGTCGAGCCGGATCACTTCGCCGTTGAGCATCTCGTTCTCGACGATGTGACGCATCAACGAAGCATACTCGGCCGGACGGCCGAGTCGCGCCGGAAACGGTGTCTGCTTGCCGAGCGATTCACGCGCGGCTTCCGGTAATCCGGCAAGCATCGGCGTATCGAAAATTCCCGGTGCGATCGAACAGACGCGAATTTGGCTCTGCGCGAATTCACGCGCGAGCGGCAGCGTCATGCCCGCGACGCCGCCTTTGGAGGCTGAGTACGCGACTTGTCCGATCTGTCCGTCGAATGCCGCGACCGATGCGGTACAAATGATGACGCCGCGGTCTTCATCCGGCTGCGCCGGCTGCTTCATCATTTGCGCTGCGGCGAGACGGATCACGTTGAACGTCCCGATCAAATTCACGGTGATGACCTTCGCGAAATGCTTGAGCGGCTGCGGCCCTTCTTTACCGACGGCGCGCTCCGCTGTCGCAATGCCGGCGCAATTGACCAAGCCGTGGATACCGCCGAAAGCATCGACCGCCGTCGCGATCGCAGCCGAAACCTGAGCCTCATCGGTGACGTCCGTCTTGCAGAAACGCACGCCGTCACCGAGTTCTTCCGCGAGCTTCGCGCCGTGTTCGCCGATATCGAGAATCACCACGCGGCCGCCGGCACCGTGGAGTTCACGAACGCACGCCGCGCCGAGCCCCGAACTCCCACCCGTGACGAGAAACGATTTTCCGGCGATCTTCACGCAGCCAAGCCTCCGTAGTTATGTGATGCGTTCGATGATGGTCGCGTTGGCCATACCACCACCTTCGCACATTACCTGCAAGCCGTAGCGGCCGTCGCGTGCTTCCAATTCGTTGAGGAGAATCGTCATCAGACGTGCTCCGGTCGCGCCGAGTGGATGACCCAGCGCGATGGCACCGCCGTTCACGTTCGTCTTCGCAAGATCCGCGCCGGTTTCGCGCTGCCATGCGAGCACAACGCTTGCGAAGGCTTCATTGATTTCGGTGAGATCGATGTCGTCGAGCGTCAAGTGCGCGCGATCCAGGATCTTCGCCGTTGCGGGAATCGGCGCCGTGAGCATCAATTCGGGATCGTCGCCGACGACGATCGAATCAACGATACGGGCTCGCGCGCGCAACCCGTGGCGTTGCGCAAACTCGGCGGAACACACGAGGAGTGCCGCCGCGCCGTCGCTGATTTGCGATGAGTTGCCGGCCGTAATCACGCCGTCGCCGGTAAAGGCCGGTTTCAACGCTGCCAGTTTTTCGAGCGACGTATCCGCGCGAATGCCTTCATCACGCGCGTGATCATCGACCGGCAAAATTTGCGATACAAATGCGCCCGAATCCGACGCGGCTGCCGCGCGACGATGAGACTCGAGCGCGTAGCGGTCGAGTTCCTCGCGCGTGAGCGACCAGCGTTGCGCGACCAACTCCGCGCTGCGGCCCTGCGCGGTCTCGAGCAAGGGAACCCGTGACATCGACTCTACGCCGCATGCGATGACGCATTCATATGCCCCCGCGAGCACGCCTTGCGCCGCAAACGCAACCGCTTGTTGACTCGAGCCGCATTGGCGGTCGATCGTCGTACCCGGAACGTGATTCGGAAACCGCGCAGCGAGCAACGCTTTCCGCGCGACATTGAACGATTGCTCGCCGGTTTGACTGACGCAACCTGCGATGACGTCGTCGACCATTTGCGCTTCGATGCCGCTGCGCCCGACGAGACTCTCAAGGACCGTTGCCAACAAGTCGACGGGATGAATCGCACTCAACATTCCATTGCGCCTGCCGGACGGCGTGCGCACGGCGTCAACAATCACGGCGTCGCTCATCGGACCGCCGCCAACGGAACGTCATGTTGTTCCGCGAGCGCTTCCCACTCGCGCGCACTCCGGCGGACGAGCGCATCGCGCAGCGCTGCGCGGGTTACATCGGTGACCCCAAGCAGCGCCTGGAGTCGCTCGATGAAGTGCGGCTCCAGCGCAGCGACGGCGACCCAGCCGTCTTCGGCGGGATAGATACCGTATGCCGGTAACCCGCCGCCGAGCGATCCGCCGTCTCGCGTAAGCCCGTGCGCGTACGGCTCCGCAAACGAACGAGCACAATCGACAATGCTGACATTCGCAAAGAGCCCTTCGCCCGTGCGCACGCGTTTTACAAGCGCAGCAAGCGCGACCGAGACCACGCGTTCAGCGGCGGCCATGTCCCCGACGAGTGCGCGCGGCATTGCCGGCGGCGCAATGGTTCCGGCGCGCGCCTGATACGTGAGGTCATGACCGGCGCGATCGTCATTCGGCGGCGCTTCACCGGTCAGCGCAATCATAGAGAGCGCGGGATACTGCGCGTGAATGTGTTCCCACTGCAATCCAATGCGTTCGAGCGACCGCGCGCGCATCGCAGTCAACACGATGTCGGCATGTTGTAAGTGCGCATCGAGGACGGTGCGCGCACCGCGTTCCCGAAAATCGACTTGAACGATCTCGATTCCGGTCGACAACCGTGCGTACCATTGCGGAGCGGCGTCGGCAAGCGGATCGCCGCGCGTCGGTTCGATCTTCGTGACGCGCGCGCCGAGCGCGCGAAGCCGCGCGGCAGCAACCGGTCCGGGGATATTTGTCGTCAGGGCAACGACATGAATGCCATCTAAAACGTCGACGAGCGCATCAGTCATGCGCTCGGTGATTCTACGCGATCGACGCGTGCCATGTGCGGCAGGCGCAGAGGTCAAAAAAGCGAACGACCGTTCGTCGTGTCCAAGCGTAAACCACCGCGCAGACAACGCGCGTCTCGCTCCGGGATCCCGGTTCTTCTCCTTCTGATCGTCATCGCAGCTGCAGCCGGCTGGTATCTGCTTCGGCCTCCAGCACATCGCCCACACCATCCGGTCGTCAGTGAAGAAACGGCCGCGCCGGCGCAAACACCGGCTGAAACGCCGCAAGCAACGGAAACCGCCGCCGCAACCGCACCGCCTTCGCCGGCAGCGACACCAACTGAAGCGCCCAGCGCAGCCGCGACCGCAACTGCATCGGCTCCGGTGCGCGCCGGCAATCCGAATGCGCCGAAACTCGCCTTGATCATCGATGATTGCGGGCAATGGCTGACGACTGAACGCGGGTTCATTGCACTGCCAGTCCCGCTGACGCTTTCGGTGTTACCGCACGTGCACGGCTCGACGGTCATCGCGCAAGAAGCAAAAGGCGCGGGCAAAGGTGTGATGTTGCATCTGCCGATGGAGACGCTTTCCGGCATGAATCCCGGTCCGGGTGAAGTGACGACCGAAATGACGGACGCGCAGGTCACGGCGCAAGTTGAAGACGATCTCGCGCAAGTTCCGCTTGCCGCGGGCGTCAACAATCATGAGGGCAGCAAGGCAAGTGCGGACAAGCGCGTCATGAGCGACGTCATCGACGTGCTTAAAAAACACGGCGACCTTTTCTTTATCGATTCGCGCACGAACGCCGCATCAGTCGGCGAACAAGTTGCATCTGCGGACGGTGTACCGACGGCCGCGCGCGACGTGTTTCTCGACAACAAAGAAGACGTAGCGTATTCCGAAGCGCAGCTACGCGATGCGGAAGAAATCGCGAAACGGACGGGAAGCGCGATTGCGATCGGTCATCCGAAAGCGACGACGCTGGAAGCCGTGAAAGCGTTGATCCCGCAGTTTCAAGCCGACGGCATTCAGTTCGTGCTCGCGCAGGACCTCACGCGCTAGGAATTAAGAAGCGGCGCTTTCGTTCTCGGCGCGAATCCAGCGTTCGGCCCAGCGGCCGAGCGCATCCATCGGCTCTTGCAACTCCGCGCCCGCGCACGTCAATTCGTAGACGACTTTGACGGGTGACCCGGACTCGACGTGCCGCGAAATGAGACCTTCGCCTTCCAGCTCGCGCAGACGCTCCGTCAATAGACGATCGGAGATGCCCGGAATCGCGCCGAGCAGTTCATTGAACCGATGCGGACCGGAAAGCAGTACGCGAATAATTGCGCCCGTCCAGCGGCGGCCGACCAACTCGACTGCGCGGTGGAAGCGCGGGCACAGTGCGCCATCCGTATCTACATGTTCGTTTGAGCTCGTCGCCATCGTTCCGGTACTCCCGATACCTCCTAGACAGTAAGCTTACCAAAAGTGGCCTGCCACTTCAACGTAAGCGAGGATAACTGAGGTATCTCTTCTTCGTTTCGACACAGACCGCGCTCTGCCATAGCTCCCTTCCTACGAAGAACTTCGCGGGACGCCGGTCGGGTAGGGCAGCGGCGTGCGGCGAGGAAGCGGCGCGCCGGTCCAGACGGGACGCGGCGTGGGCACGGGCGCCGGAGTGAAGACGGCGCTGGGTGCGGCCGACGGCATGGTAGGGTTAAAGGGCGTAGCAGTCGCGACCACCGCCGGATACGGCGAACGCACCACGATGCGGCCGGACGGCTGGTATTCAACGATCTCACCGAGCGAGCGAAGGATCGGCGCAAGCGGGACGTAAGCGTGGTCGAGCGCGTCGGGCTCGCGGGACGGCATGCGCACGACGATGGAGCGGCCGCCGTGCACGATCACGAGACTGTCGCCCTCGAACCACATCGCGTCGGCAATCCCGGTGACGAACGGACGGAGCGGGGCGTAAACGCGGCCGGCGCTTTCGAAGGCGCCTGTGTACGAGCGCACCGTTTTTCCGTCGAGAACTACGGTCACCGGTGCTGCGGGTGGGAATACAGCCAAGGCACAGCGATATTAGCGCATCGATGGGACGAGTCATCTCTGCCCTGCGGGAAGCGGGGCTTCGGTTTTCGCGCGACGGGTGCGCGTTTCTCGCGCAGGCGGTCGCGTTCAACGCCCTGTTTGCGCTCTTTCCGCTCGTCGTCCTGATCCTGACCGTCGCCTCGTATATTTATCCGATGGCTCAGACGCGCGTGCTGACGTTTTTCGACACGTTTAGTCCGACGCTGCACGAGTTCGTCTCGGCGAACCTGCAAACGTACATCTACGGTCGCGGCATCTCGAGCATCATCGCGCTTGGCGTTCTGATTTGGTCGGGCAAAAATCTCTTCATGGGGCTGGCGTATGCGCTCGACCGCGCGCTCGGCGTGCCGAAAGGGCGGCCGCTCATTCACAACATCGCGCTTTCAATCATCATGTTGCCGGTTATGGCACTCTTCTTGATGATCGCAATGGCGTTGCCGGTCATTCTTTCGATCGCGATGTACGTTGCCGATGTGCCCGATCAGCAAAACCTCACACACATCGGTGCGTATCTCATTTCGATCGCGCTCGTGTTCACGGCGACGATGATTCTCTATCGCTTCTTGCCGAATCGCGAAGGGATGACGTGGGCCTTCTCCTTGCCTGGCGCAACGGTTGTCGCGATCTTGTGGCCGGTCGTGCAGTTTATCTTTGCCGAGTACACGTTGCACGTCAACTTTGCCGGCATCTACGGTGCGCTCTCGGTTCCGCTCGTGTTGTTGCTGTGGTTTTACGTGATCGGTTCGACGTTTTTCTTCGGCGCCGAATTTTCTGCGGCATGGCACGCGCACTCCGGTAAAGCGCGCATTCCGCTCGTCGTCGATCAGATCGACCCGATTCGCGACACGACGACCACGACGACGGCCTGATGACCCAACTCGTCTTCATTCACGGCGCCGGATGCACGCCGTCCGTTTTCGCGCAACAACTCGCCGCATTTCCCGGATCGACGGCGCCGCTGCTCCCGGGACATGGCACGCCGGGCGAACCGGCGACAATTGCGGAATTCGCCGACGCCGTCGCATTGACGCTGGAACGCAACGACCTGCATGACGTGGTACTTGCCGGCAGCTCGATGGGTGGCGCCATCGCGCTCGAACTTGCGCTGCGCCGAGAGCCGCGCGTTCGCGCCGTAGTCCTTCTCGGCTCGTCGGGAAAGCTGCGCGTCGCCCCCGCAATCTTCGACGCGATCGATCGTGATTTTCCCGGGGCTGCCCGGATGCTTGCCGGTTATTTCTACGCACAGCCGACCGAGGAGTTGCTCGAACGATCGGTTGCGGAGATGCTGGCCGTCGGGCAAGCGCAAACCCGGCGTGACTTCGAAGCGTGCAATACCTTCGACGTGCTCGATCGGCTCGGTGAGATCGACGTGCCCCTGCTCGTGCTTAGCGGGGAAAAAGACGCCATGGTTTCGCCGAAATTCTCCCTTGCGGTCGCCGACCGGGTCTCAGGTGCCCAAGCGCGAATAGTCGAGGGAACGGGACACCTGCTCTTCATCGAGCGGCCCGACGATACGAACGATGCGCTTCGCACGTTCGTTAGCAGTATTGATTCGTTGCCCTCGAAGTAAAGGAGTGCCGTGCGTCGCACCTTCGGTATCGTTTTGTTGTGCTCGAGCCTTGCGCTGATTGCGGCTGCGCCGCCGTCTCCAAAGCCTGCGCCGCTCCCGAAGGCGTCGCCAACCTTCGCACCGGCCTCCGCGCCTGCGCCTGCAGCGGTCACGCCCACCGTCGTGGTCTATCCGTTCCAAACGCCGTCCGACGTCGACGTGCGCACGGGCCAAGCCATCGCGCAAATCTACTCGCAGGTCATGTCGCAGGCCGGCGGTCTCAACGTGCTGCCGATCCCGCAAAAAATCAAGCAAGAAGACTGGGCTAAATACGCACTGTCCCAACGCGCGGATTACTACGTGAGCGGATACGTTCAGCCCATCGGTTCGGGCGCCGCCATCGTTGCCCGCGTCGTTGATTCGAACACCGATGTTGCCGTGTATTCGGCGACGACGCAGATTCAAAGTGTCCCGGACATTGCTTCGCAAGCGCTCACGGCACGCACCGTTGTGCTGCAAGCCGCCGGGGTCGATCGTCCGGATGTCGTCAGCGAAGGAAAGGCAACGCCCACGCCTGCCGGAACCGGAAACGGCGCGTCATACAGCGTCAACAACGTGCTCAGCAATCTCGGCAGCATGTTCAAAGGCCACGGGAAGAACGTTGCCGCCGGCCCGACGCCGGCCCCGGTTGTGAAACCGCCGATGTCGATGATCGTCGCGCGTATGACCGGCACTGCAGCTCCGGGCGACATCAGTGAAGCCACAGACGACTTGTTCCGGTCGATGAACGCGTTCTATAAAACATCGATGACGCGCGCGAATTCATCCAACCTCGCGACGCAAGCGAATACCATCTGCGGCACGAACCGCGAAAACACGATTGCTTCGGGTGTTCTCAACGCTGCTCACATCGGCGGCATGCATCCGCACAATTCGTACACGTTTACGCTAAACGTCTACACGTGTTTTGGCGCCGTCCTCTACACGAACACTCAAACCAACGACGATAAACGCAAAGCCGTCCAAGACGCAGTCGCCGCCTACATCAAGGATCACCCGGAAAACACCTGACGCTTACGTCATCCTGAGCTTGTCAAAGGACAGGAGGGCTCATGCGGTATCTTCTCCTCGTAGCGTCGATATTCGCGTGCCTCCTTGCCTCGACGCGGTGCGCGGTGGCCGCAATCGACATCTCAGGAACCTGGCAAGGCATGATCCAGGGCCCGACCGGCCCCGTGCGACGCATCATGGAGATCACGAAAGCGCATGGCCGCTGGAACGTGATCGTCCATGCAATCGACGAAAGCGATGTGCCGCTGGTCACGCAGGACGTAACCGTTCGCAACTCCGGCGTACGGATGCGTTTCAACGCGAATGCCGAGCCGTGGTTTGACTATCACCGTCTGTACGTCGCGACGATCGCCCAACATGGAAACGCCATGGTCGGCGCATGGGGCATTCAACACGGTCCCGCGGACGAGATGATATTTCTCAAAGTCGCGCGCCCGTCGTGGAAGATCATCGAGCCGAAGTCTCACATGGTCTCCGTCGATGGGAACGTGAAAGACGAAGTGCTCGATTGGGGCGGCACCGGCAGGCCGGTGATGTTACTAGCGGGTCTCGGAAATACGGCGCACATTTGGTACAGCCTGATCCCGTCGCTCACCGCGAAATATCACGTCTATTCCTTAACGCGTCGCGGCTTCGGCACTTCCAGTAAACCGAGTGTAAGTGCTGCGAACTATTCCGCGGATCGTCTCGGTGATGATGTCGTAGCCGCGATGAACGCGTTGAATATTGAAAAACCCGTGCTGGTCGGTCATTCGATGGCCGGTGAAGAGTTGAGCGACATCGGTACGAGGTATCCGCAAAAAGTAGCCGCGCTCATCTATCTCGAGGCCGGTTATTGGTACGCGTTGCGCACGCCCGCGAGCTCGCCTGTGCCGCTCGGAACGCCGCTGCCCGGTGGTCCGCCCATTGCGCCGATCGCCAAGGTGATCATCGAAGATCCGGGACGCACATTTACCGGCCCGATCAACGTTCCGATCCTCGCGCTGTTTGCCGATCCCCACGACATGCATGGCCACGTTCCCGACGCGCAAATCGCATGGGCAGAGAGCAATGACAAGAAACAAATGGACGCCGTCGCAGACGCATTCGCTCATGGCCTACGCAACGCCAAAGTGATCCGCGTACCCAACGCAAATGAGTACATCTTCATTTCAAATCCCGACGACGTAGTGCGTGACGTCAACGCGTTTATCGCGACGTTGCCCCAGTAGCCGCTTAGATAGTGGTCGGCAGCTAAGGCCAAAGCGAAACTCGGCGAATATCCGCTTAGTCCGGCCGCGTTACGCCGGATGGAGGCCCGCCATGGTTAAATGGCTGCCGGTCGTCGTGATTGTTGCATTGACGGCATGCAGTGCGTCGAGGTTGACTTCGCCGTTGCCATCCGCTCCCGCCGACAGTGCTGAACGTGTCCCGCAAGTTGTTCAAGCTCACGGAGAACATCTCTGGACTGACTTCCCTGACAGATATGCGCCGGGACGAACCGGAGAAATGGTGGCCGATCGTAGCGGCAACATCTATTACGTCGCTAGATACGGCATTGATAAGATGAATTTCTCGGGTACAGTCACGCCTTTCCCTCTGAACTTTTCAAACGGTGTGCCCTGGTTCTACAGCAACAACAGTCCAAGTCTCGCCATTGGAAATGACGGCAATATCTGGTACAGCACGTGGGCCGAACACGCCGGAACCTTTTATTACGGCCTTGCAGCGAAAACGCCGAAAGGTAAGAACGTCGCGTTGGGCCACGAGTGGACCGACCCGCTATCGTCGGGAGCGACGTTTGGCGTGGTTACCGCAGGCTTTGGATCGGACATTTGGGAAGTCGACAGTTACATTCACCACTTCGACTACGTGAAGAATACCGTTAGTACCCTTTCATTGACCTCTGCCTACTTGGGAACAGGCATAACGAAAGGCCACGACGGCAACATTTGGTATACGACTCCCGCCAACGTCGTCAGAATTAACCCCGATACCGAGGCGACTTACGTCTTGCCGGTTCCCTACGGCAACTATTCCGGTATTGCAGCCGGACCAAATGGTGACATGTTCACGATTAGCCCAGACTGCAAGGTATACGAACTTTCTACGGGAGGCAGCGTGGTGAACCACGTTTCTCTCGGAGAGTCAAACTGCGCTTCTCAGATTCTCGTAGCCGAAGATGCTCTTTGGTTTGTTGCGAACGATCAGACAACCGCATGCGGGCCTGAAACAACGTATGTCATTGAATGGCAAGTCGAGGCTAGCGGGAAACCCATTACTGTAACGCCGGTACCGAACACGGTTTGGGGTAAGCCCGCTTGTCTGCCATATCCAACGACAGCTGAGGGCGGTGCGGTAGCCGGCGATGGCAATCTCTATTTTGCGATGCAGAACGGAACGATAGGCGTTCGCATTCTGAATTCGATTACCGTTGATCCCGGGGTATCGCTCTATACGTTTAAGGCTCCGGACCAATATCTAACGCTGACGGTCGGTGAAACGAATTACGCCGGTCCTTGGACGGCGTCCGCGTCGCAGCCTGCGGTCGTCCGGATTGTGAAATGGGTTTCTCGGACACAGCTTCAGATTGAATCCGTCGGCAAAGGCAATGGCCGGATTATTGTTCGCGACGATAAGGGCAATTACTATAACTTCTTTGCTTTCGTGCAATAAGATGCAATTCGCTCAGGATGACACGGAGTCGTCGTCTAGTAAACCGGGCGGAACCTCGACGGTGATTGCTTTATTGGCAGTGTCGATGTTTTTAATGAACGCCGAGACCATCGGCAGCATGTGTTTTCCGACGATGAGCATGTCGTTTGACGGGTAGTGATCGACGCGGCTGACAGCGCCGTACTGCATTCCGCTTTCGCTTACGACGTTGCAGCCGATGAGATCGACGTCGAGGTACTCGCCTTCGGCGACATCTAGCGCTTCGCGCGGTGCGAAAAATGTGGCGCCGATATACTTCTCCGCGCTCGTTGCATCCGGTGCCTCGTCGAGTGCAATCAACAAGCGGCCTTTATGTTCGCGGACGCTTTCGATGTGGACGATTTCGCGCCGGCCCTTGACGTCGCAATCCAATTCGGCGCCGGCGGAAAAGAGTGCGCGACCCGAACTAGTCGGGTCGCACTTAAGTTCTCCACGAATTCCGAAGGCGCCGGCGATCCGGCCGATCGGAAACTCGTTACTCTTCAGGGTTTGCCTCGTCGGCAGCAGCAGCTTCTTCGGTATCGAGAATGTCGACCGAGATGCGGCCTTCAGCCGTCGCGCGCACGATCGTACGAAGCGCTTGCGCGACACGGCCGTTGCGGCCGATGACTTTTCCTAAGTCTTCCGGATCGACGACGAGTTCGATCACGGGTTTGCCTTCTTCGTCCGTAAACAGCTCGACGCTCGCGTCCTCAGGCTTTTGCACGAGCTTCTTCGCAATGAAATCGAGCAGTTCGCTTGCGCGACGTTGCGACGCCCACGGATCCGAGGGCTGACGATCGCGACGTTCGTAGCCACCGCGGCGTACGCCGCCGCCACCATAATCGCGGCGTGGCTTGCCGCCGCCCGAACGCGGCGGACGTTCCGCGCGCGCCGGACGCTCTTCTTCGGGTTCTACGTCGTCGATGATCGTTTCGTTCGACGCGATTTTGCGCGCGCCGAGGGTAGGACGACGCTCGGCCTCGTCCGAGTCTTCCCCGAACAGGCCGAATTCGTCATCAAACGAGGACATTACTCAGCGCCTTTGCGCGGAGCGCGTTTGGTCGTCGGAATCGGACCGCGCTCCATAATGCCCTTCTCAGCGAAGAGACGGCGAACGGTCTCGGTCGGCTGCGCACCTTT
>JAFANA010000083.1 GCA_019232905.1 Vulcanimicrobiota bacterium | reverse complement strand
CCCGGTGTAACGGCACGCAACGGCTCGTCGAACGCTAAAGCGAGCGCTCCGTCGGAAAGTGAGGCGGAAGCAAGCGAGGGCGTAGCACGGTAACGCACCATTGCGCGCACGCGCGCATTGCGCTGCGCAAAGTGTCCGGGCCGAATGACGTTCACTTCATCGGCAACCAGCGACGTTGCCATCAATTCGTCTTCACGTCCGATGACGATCGTATTCGTCTGCGCGTCGATGCGCGTGACGTAACGCGCGCCGTCGTTATGCGCCGGTAGTTTCGCGCGCTGCCCGACGGTGTAATTTGCGATGCCTGCGTGCGCGCCGACCAACTCGCCTGCGCTCGTGCGAATTGCGCCTTCGCGATTGATCTCCGGGCGCACGCGGTTGAGTACGTCGCGATAGTCCCCGCCTTCAACGAAGCAGATGTCTTGCGACTCCGTCTTCTCGTGCACCGGCAGTCCCAACCGCTTGGCGTGCGAGCGCGTTGTCGTCTTGTCGAACTCACCGAGCGGCAACATGAGCATCGAGAGCTGTTCGGGTGTCAACTGCGCGAGCGCGTACGACTGATCTTTCGCATTTGCGGTGCGAAATAAGTGCGGCCCGTCGTCGCGATGCTCCAGCCGCGCATAATGGCCGGTTGCTACGAATTGCGCCCCGAGACGCTGTGCGTATTGCGCGAGCGTGCCAAGCTTCACAAAGTTATTGCACGCGACGCACGGATTGGGCGTACGACCGTTCGCGTAATCGTCCGCGAAACGTTCCATGACGTTTCGGCGAAACGTTTCTTCGAAATTTAGTACGTAATGCGGAATGCCCAGTACCGCCGCGCTGCGTCGCGCGTCGTCGAAATCGTCGATGCCGCAGCAACTTTTTGCATGCGGCGCTTTCGTCGGCGAATACATCTTCATCGTCACGCCGACGACGTCGTAGCCTGCTTCAACCAGCAGTCCGGCCGCGACTGCAGAGTCGACGCCGCCGCTCATTGCAGCGATTACGCGGGGTTTGAGGCTCATACCGTGGCACAGGATAACAGGAATAGGGGCATAACTCCACCCCTCAATGGCAGCATTGGGCGAACGGTTTCGCGCCGCGCGCGAGGCACGCGGCCTCTCCCTCTCCGATGTTGCCGAGCAGATCCGCATTCGTTCGGTCTACCTCGGCGCCATCGAAGACGAGAACTGGACTGCAATCGGCGCGCCGGTTTATACCCGGGGCTTCCTTCGCACGTACGCCCGCTTCCTCGGGCTGGACCCTGAGGAAGTCGTCGGCGAATTCAACCGCGCAACGTCGTCGGGTTCAGCCCCGTCCACGGCCACCGCGCCCGCGCCTTCGTCGATCTCCCGCCTCCACGAGCCGCGCCCGCGCAACCTCTCTCCGCTTATTTGGATCGCCTCGCTTATCGCGGTTGCCCTGGTTGCATTCGTCTTCTACAACGAGTTCACGCTGCACGCGCGGCAAGCCCGAACGGCCGCCCTTCCTTCTAATACTTCTCCGGCACCTGCGGCGGACGCAATGGACGGCGCCGCGCCGGCCGTCTCGCCGAGCATTCTCCCCTCAGCCAATCCGTCGTCCTCGCCCCAGCCGAAGACCTTGGAGGTGCGCCTCTCGGCCGCTTCCTGGATTAGGGTGGCCGTTGACGGCAGTGTTAGCATGGAGGGTACGTTTCCGGCGGGGACCGCTCGCGTGTTCCACGGAAAGAACGCCGTCGTCCGGATCGGCAATGCCGGCGGCGTGGACGTGTTTGTCGATGGAAGAAACCTCGGCAAGCTCGGAGCAGAAGGTGACGTGGTGGAGCGCAGCTTCACCCTCTAACCGTCGAAATGGTTTTTGGCGGCAAGCGATCCGCAACGTGGATCGCTCTTTTTAAGGCAGAGGAAGGTTCATGGCGAGCGAAGCGTCGTTCGATATCGTGTCGCGCATCGATCAACAAGAGTTGGATAACGCGCTCAATCAGGCGCGCAAGGAGATCGAGAACCGGTTCGATTTCAAAAACTCCAAAACGTCGATCGAGAGCGATTCAAAAAAAATCACCGTGGTCTCCGACGACGAGCTGAAGATGAAGAACGTTATCGACGTCATCGAAAGCAAGGCCGTCAAGCGCGGAATCGACATCAAGGCGTTCGATATCGGCGAACTCGAACCGGCGGCCGGCGCCACCGTGCGACGCGTCATCACCCTTCGCAACGGCATCCCGAAAGATAAGAGCAAGCCCTTGATGGAAAAAATCAAGGCGCTGAAGCTCAAGGTCAACGCGCAGTACCAGGACGAGCAGATTCGCGTGACGGGCAAAAACCGCGACGACCTGCAAAAAGTCATCGCCGAACTCAAAGCGATGAACTACGAACTCCCCCTCCAGTTCACGAATTACAGGTAACCCCATGCCGTCCGTCTCGTTCGTTAGTTTAGGCTGCGCCAAAAATCTCGTCGACACCGAAGTTATGATCGCGAAGCTCGGCGCTGCGGGGTACGAACTCGCGCCCGATGCCGAAGGTGCGGATACCGTCGTCATCAATACGTGCGCGTTCATCGATCCGGCAAAAGCGGAATCGACCGAAGTGATTCTCGAGCATGCGCAGCGTAAAGGTCCGGGGCAGCAACTCGTCGTGGCGGGTTGCCTCGCACAGCGGTACGGCGAACAACTGCAGTCGCTCATTCCCGAGGTCGACGGTGTCGTCGGCACCGGCGCGTACGGCAGTATCGTCGAGTTGCTCGACGACGTTCACGCCGGCCGCAAACCCGTGCGACTGGATTTCGAAGCGGAACCCGAGCACGATTTTCTTCCGCGCTTGATCACGACGCCGCAAGCCACCGCGTATCTGAAGGTTGCAGAAGGCTGCGATCATCCGTGCACGTTCTGCATCATTCCGAAACTCCGCGGCGGTTTCCGCAGCCGCAGCATCGAGTCGATCGTGAAAGAGGCGCGCGCGTTGGCCGCGGGCGGCACGAAAGAATTGATTCTGATCGCGCAAGATACGTCAATGTACGGACGCGATCGCGGGATGCGCCGCGGCGGCCTCGCCGCGCTCCTCGAAGAATTGCACGAGGTCGACGGCATTGAGTGGATTCGTTTGCTCTACTTGTATCCCGCAACCGTGGATCGCGAGCTGATCGACACGATGGCACGTCTGCCGAAGATGTGCAAGTACATGGACATGCCGTTGCAGCACGCGCATCCCGACGTGCTGCGCGCGATGCTGCGCCCGAGCAACGGCGAACGATATTTGGAGATCATCAACGACTTCCGCGAACGCGTTCCGGGAGTCACCATGCGCTCGACGTTCATCGTCGGTTTCCCAGGCGAGACTGAGGAACACGTGCGATACCTCGAAGAGTGGATCGGGCGAGCCGAATTGGATCGCGTCGGATTTTTCGAGTACAGCGCGGAGGAGGGCACGCCGGGAGCGGAGCTCGCCGGCAAAGTGCCGGCGCGCGAACGTCGCAAGCGGCTGGTTCGTCTGCGTGAAGCCCAACGGATTGCGTCCGAGCGGGCACGCAGCAAACGCGTCGGTTCGACCGTGCGCGTCCTCGTGGAAGAACGGCGACGTCTGCGAAAGAGCGACCCGTTCCGCGCTGCGCTCGGGCAAGCCGAGGCGTGGTTCGGACGTTCAGAGGGTGAAGCGCCCGGTGTCGACGGTGGAATCTATTTTACGGGCGACGCGCAGATCGGCGATTTCGTCGAGATCACGTTGGACGGTCACGGACCGTTCGATTTCTACGGACACGTCGCGGCCGACGTAAAGGAGCCTGTTTCGGTTGGGTAAGCACTTGGAGCAGCCGCCGGTTTTTACGGAAAAACCTGCACGCAGCACACCTTTGTGGGTTCGACGCACAGCCCTCATCGTCGGGCTCGTGTTCGTCGGCGTCGGCTCGGCACTCGCCGGATTCTCGCTCTTCAAGCACGAGAATCCCGTGCAGATGATTTCGCAGGTGTTCGTCCCATCACCCGATCAGGTTTTCGGAAAACCGAACGTGCTCGTCCTGATGGAAGGCCTCGACTACGACTATACCGACAACGACGTCGAGTTTTCGAAGAATTCCCGAAGCGACGTCATTAAAGTCGTCAATCTGGACTTCGTGAACAAAGGCGTGTACGTCGTGTCCGTACCGCGCGATATGCTCGCGACGTTTCCGGACGGAAAGCAGTACAAGATCAATCAAGCGCAATCGGACGGCGGTGTCAAAGAGGCCTCGCATGTGATCGCGCAGTTTCTCGACATTCCGGGCTTCGATCGCTATGTCGTGCTTCGCATCGACGCAACGAAGGATCTGATCAACGCCATCGGTGGAGTCGACGTCTACGTCAAAACGTCGGATTGCTTGATGAATCATACCGGTTGTACCGGCGGACACATCGACTACGACGACACGTGGGGACACCTGCACATTCACATGACGGAGGGAATGCATCATCTCGACGGTCCCGCCGCCGTCGGCTACGGACGCTTCCGGCATGACTGGTGCAGCGATCCCTGCCGCATCATGCGCCAGAATCAAGTGATTACCGCCGCCCTCGATAAGCTCAAAGGCGACAAGATGAACACGCTGATTCACGCGGGGAACATTCTTGGCGTCATTCGCCGCGACGTCGACACGAATCTCACGCAGAACGAGCTTTTTTCGCTCGCATCATACTTCTCGGGTTTCTCATCGAAAGACGTGCACTTCACGCAGATCCCGTACACGGGAGATGTCGAGATGCCCGACGGCGACGACTTGATTCCTGATGAAACGCAACTCGCGAGCATCGTTCAGGACAACTTGATCGCTCCCCCGACACCGCAGCCGTCGCCGGACGCAATGGCGCTCGCCGCGATCGCGCCGGCCACGGTGCGCGTTGACATCGAGAACGCGAGCGGAATGACCGGGGCGGCGCGCGCCGTCGCGGATGCGCTCAAGAAAGCCGGATTCGCGATCGGCGATGTCGGCAACGCGGACGTTACCGATCAAGACAAGACCCAAATCCAAGAGCATTCGACCGTAACATTTGCCGGAGCGAAAGTGCGTTCCGCATTGCCTGCGGCGATGCAGAAGACGCCGATTACCGGCGCGCGCGTCCCCACGAGCAGTCCCGCTGCGACGGCAACCACTGCGCCGAGCGACGTGACCGTCTACGTCGGGCGTGATTTAGCAAACGCCGTTATCGCCAAGCGGACCAGTCCGTCGGCGACGCCGTTGTAAGTGAAACGACGCATGCAGACCGTCTTTACGGCGCTTGTCGTTCTCACGCTCGTGTTCGCAGGTACGCGTGAATTCAAGCACATGACCGAACCGACGTCGGCCGTTATCACGCCGCAGATGAACGCGGACGATGAACTCGGCACAGGCGTCGGCGCGCGCGTACACCGCCTTCTCGAAAGAACAACCTCGCATGCCGCGGCCGATCATCCGAAGTTGATCGCGCTGACATTCGACGACGGACCGTATCCGATGTTCACGCCGCTCCTGCTCGACGAGCTGCATGCGCTCAACGTGCCGGCGACGTTCTTTCTTATCGGCCGCGACGCCGAACAATGGCCCGAGCTGGCCCAGCGAATCGAAGCCGACGGCAACGAGATCGCCGATCATACCTATTCACATCCGAATCTCGATCAAGAGACGCCTGCGCAGGTGCGCGACGAGATCACACGCGGCCGTGACGTGTTGTGGAGTCTCGTCCACGATCCGTCGGTGCGCACGATGATGCGTCCGCCGCACGGACGCTATACGGTACAGACGCTTCAAACCGCGCAGCAGATGGGTTACGACGTCGTGCTGTGGACTGACGACACGGGTGATTGGCGCACGGTGACTGCGGAGACTATCGAAAACGGCGTGGTGAAAAATGCTACGAGCCCGGACATTGTGCTCATGCACAGCGGCAAACTCGCGACGGTGCAGGCGATTCCGGCGATTGTCGACCGGTTTCGGCGCGCCGGGTACACGTTTGTTACCGCCGGCGAATTGCTGCGGCGGGTAACTCCGTATGCGGTAAACCACGCACCACACGACAAGCGGGTGTCCGCCGACTGAACCACAGAAGGAATCCTTGTGCCTCGTCAGATTATCGACACGGAATCCAGTAAGCCGGCCTACCAGCGCCGGCTTGCGATCCGTTGGATCATCGCGATCATGTTGATCGTAATTATTGTATTTTTCGCCTTCGAATATCTCAAGGCGTCGCACCATTCCGTACCCGTCGGGTTGGCTGTTCCAGGAAAAGCGGCCCGCCTATCCAACCTGGGACTGCTTTCCTCGAGGAGAATTTATGCTGCGTAGGCTTGCTATTGGTCTAGCGGGACTTGCCGCTACGGCGATTACGGTCGCCGGGTGCGCGTCCGGCGGCGCCAACCAAACACTTTCCGTCGGTCCGTCGTTCGCACCGCAAAGTTTGTATGCGACGAACGCGACGCAGAACGGAATCAGCATCTACACGAGCGCGAGCGGCGGCGGCCCGTCGTATCAAATTTCAACGGGCGGCTCTGGCGGCGGTCTTAATGGCCCCCAGTATCTCGCGTTCGATAATTCAGCCGACATCTTCTCGACCAACTGGCAGCCGAGCCTCAAAGCGGGCGGCATCGTCGAAATCAAAGCGCAGGCGACCGGGAACGTCATTCCGTTCAATACGTTCAGTTATGGAACGACGCATCCGCGCGGCATCGCCGGCTACTCGACGACGACGTCGGGTACGACCACCAACTTTCTCGTGACGGCCGTGGTCGATCCGACGCAACCGGCAACGTTCTCAAATCAGCTGCAGCTCTTCAATGCCGGCGTCTTAGGCGCGGCGATCGAAACGGTCGCGGGCCCGAACACCGGGTTGAACGTTCCGAGCGGCGTAGCGGTCGATGCGAACCACAACATCTACGTGACGAACCTTCAAGGCGCATCCGTCGAGGAATTCACGATTCCCACCCCGTCGCCGACCCCCTCACCGACGGCAACTGCGTCGCCGACCGCGACCCCGACGCCGACGGCGACGCCGACCGGCGCAACCGCAAGCCCGTCACCGACTCCGTCGCCGACCGCAACGCCGGTCAACATCCCGCCGGTGAAGACGTTAACGACCGATATCGGCCAGCCGACGGGAGTCGCCCTCGACGGCAGCGGCAACCTCTACGTCAGCGACCAGGCATCGACGGCCTGCAGCCCCGCTTGTCCCGCGATCCTGGTCTTCGCGAGCGGCAGCACGACGCCGACCTTTATCGCCGGGAGCAATACAAAACTCTTCTCGCCGACCGATGTTAAAGTTGATAGCTCCGGAAAGATCTACGTCGCGGATTCGACCTCGTCCGGCGCAGGCGTTATTTACGTCTTCGCTGCGGGCGCGACCGGAAACGTGGCTCCTGCTACCACGTTCACGTCACCGGGTACTGTGATCGGCCTTGGCCTAGCGCCGTAAGCGAGGAACACCGTTCGAACGCATGTCGACCGCCTGAGCGCGCTGGCGAATCTCGCCGATGCGTCAACGCCGCAAGCGAAGGCGTCGGCGGTCGCGCGCGGTGCGCTGGCGTGCGTGTCGAACGCAACGGCGACGGCGCTGATCTTTAACGACGACACGGTCGTCAGTGCAACGGAGCCGGAGGGCTTCGCCGGATTCGCCCTGCGTGACGGATCCGCCGAACTCCGCCGGCTCTTTCTTCACGCGCTTGCACGGTTCGGCGACGGCGCGCTGTCATACGTTCCGCGCGATCAGCAGCGCGCGTTCGTCGGCGTAAGCAGCTCGATCGGCGAACGCGACGTGATCTTCGCGCCGTTGATTGCGGGCGGAAGAACCCTCGGCGTTGTTGCGGTTCTTCTCGATCGCGAGCCGGACGAAGACGAGCGCCGCGAACTCGCGGCGTTCTGTAATGTCGTAACGCGGATACTCGATACGGAGCGCGCACTCGTTGCGGCGCGCAGGCAGTCCCGCGACAGCCAGCTGCTCACCATGGTCAACGAGAGGCTGCACAAGTCGCTCGATCGACGCGACGTGCTCTTCGGCATCGTCGAAGGCGTTCGCGCGGCATTTTCCGCCGATCGGTGTTTCGTGTACGAGCGCATGCCCGACGGAGAACACGCAGTCGTGGTTGCGGCGGCGGCGCGTGGTGCGGCGACCGGCGCACCGAAGCGCGCCGTCCCCCTCGATGCGGACTTGCGAAAGGTCTTCGGAGGGCTCACCGTCCGCCGCGACGAGTTTGACGGTTCCGACGTCTACGGAACGAGCGCGCGCAGCGCAATGGCGCTGCCGTTCGTTGTCGATGGGCGCGTCGAAGATGCGCTCGTTCTCGCCTTCGATCGTCCGGCCGGTTTCGACGATGCCGACATCGCCGCGCTACGATCGCTCGCGTTTCACGTAGGCCTAGCACTTTCGAATGCGCGCTTGTACGAACGCGAACGCGCGCGGCGCGCGCAGGCTGAATCGCTCGAGCGCGTCGTACGAATTTTGCGCGACACGCAGTACGTCGATGAAGTTTCGCTCGTTTTCGTCGTAACGGTCTCGCACGAACTCCCGTTGGACTGTGCGGCGTACGCGCTCGAGGGCGAGTCGCTCGTCCGTAAGGCGATGCGGATTCGCGAGCCGCGTGGATTCGAGCCGGCCATGACCGTAGAACGCTCGATTCTCGAGCCGTTTCTGGTCGTCGACGAACCGTCCGATGCATCGCTGCTTCCGCGCATTGCTCGCGACGCGCTCTTCGACGGTCGCGACGGTGTCATCGTTCCGATTCGCATGGAAGGTGCGCTGTGGGGGTGCTTCATCGTGCGTGGTGCGGACGGGGGCCTCGACTGGCCGCCGGAAGAACGCGCGACGTTTTTCCGCACGCTCGGGTCGCATCTCGAAATCGCGCTTGCAAACGCGCATGCGTACGAGCGCGAGCTGCGCCGCGCTCAAGAACGTGAGACGCTCGCCGAAGCGGCGCGCACGATTCTCAGTCACACGGCGATCGGTTCGCTTGCAGACGTGATGTCCCGTCTCGCAGGAACGCTCGTCCACGCCGAGCGCGCGTGCGTTTTACGGTGGAACGGCGAACGCTACGCAATGGTCGGCTCGTTCGGTGACGGCATCGACGAAACGATCCAAGCGAGCGGAATCGATCTCGTGCACCGCGCGGAACGCCTAGCGACGATCGTCCGGGACGAACGCCGCGTGCAGCGTCTGATCGACGGTCCGGGGTACGTGGTTATTCCGTTGACACAAACGGCTGCGGGCGGCGGCGAAGCGATCGATGCGTTTTTGCTGGTCGGACGCAGCGCCGGTGAACGGTTCAATCGCGACGAGTTGCGCATCATGCAGGAACTCGGGGCGCTGCTCTCACTCGCGTTGCGCAATCTCGAATTGTATGAAGCGATGGGTTTTGCGAATCGCGCGTTGCAAGAGTCGAGTTCGTTCAAAGACGATCTGCTCGCGATGCTCGCGCACGATTTCAAAGGGCCGCTCACTGTGATTCTCGGCTACTGCGAGCTGCTGCTCGAATCGAGCGACGAGCGTCGCGATGAGATCGAAACGGTCTACTCGCAAACGAAGCGCCTGGTTCGGCTCTCGGAAGATGCGCTCGTACTTGCGCAAACGCAAGCCGAAGGGTTCTCGCTTGCCCGCACGGTCGTTGATGTGGGCGCCTTCGTCGCCGAATGCTGCAACGCAACCGCAGCGAACAACCCGCGGTTAGAGGTAGCTGTCCCCGCCGGCCCGATCCCGGTCGATCTGGACCCGCACCGCTTCCGCCACGTTCTCGACAACCTCGTTTCGAATGCGCTGAAGTATTCGAGCGATCAGGTTCGCGTCGACGTCTTCAAGGACGGCGATCGCGCCATCATCGAGGTGAGCGACCGCGGCATCGGTATACCGGCAGCCGAACAAGACGCACTTTTCACGCGCTTCGGGCGAGCGAGCAACGCGCTGGATAAGGGCATTACCGGATCGGGTATCGGTCTGTACGTCGCACGAAAGATCGTCGAAGTGCATCGTGGTACGATCTCGGTACGGTCAAAAGAAAATGAAGGGGCAACCTTCATCGTCTCGTTGCCGATCCTGGGCGACTAAAGCACCTCGAAAGCAATAGAAACACTTATTCCCGGAGAACGTTACTAACTCGTATGGCATTCCTTAAGGCGCTTTTTGACGGCAACGAGCGCGAAATTTCACGGCTGCGTCGCACTGCCGACCGAGTCAACGCGCTCGAACCGGAGATGGAGGCGCTCTCCGATGACGCGCTTCGTGCGAAAACGGAAGAGTTTCGCGGCCGTCTAGCTGCGGGCGAGCTCCTGGACGATCTACTTCCCGAAGCGTTCGCTGCCGTGCGCGAAGCCGGCAAGCGCGTGCTCGGCATGCGTCACTTCGACGTGCAGATCATGGGTGGCCAGGTCCTGTTTGAAGGCCGGATCGCCGAAATGAAGACGGGCGAAGGTAAGACGCTCGTTGCGACGCTGCCGGTCTACGCGCGCGCGCTCGAAGGCCGCGGCGTTCACGTCGTTACCGTGAACGACTATCTCGCGCGTCGCGACGCCGAGTGGATGGGGCCCCTCTATCAGTTCCTGGGACTGACCATCGGCGTCATTCAGCATGGTCTGACGCCTCCCGAACGGCGCGCGCAGTACGCGTGTGACGTTACGTATGTCACGAACAACGAAGTGGGCTTCGATTATCTGCGCGACAATATGGCGTGGCAGATGGAAGATCTCGTGCAGCGGGAACTCTACTTCGCGCTCGTCGACGAAGTCGATTCCATTCTCGTTGACGAAGCGCGTACGCCGCTCATTATCAGCGGCCCGTCGCAAGAGTCGACGGAACTCTATGAAAAATTCGCGCAGATTATTCCGCGGCTGAAGAAAGAAGAAGACTTCACCGTCGACCAAAAGGCGCATGCCGTTCCGATCACCGAAGCCGGTGTCGCGAAGGTCGAGAAGATGCTCGGCATCACGAATCTCTACGATCAGCGCAACATCGAGCTCGCGCACCAGTTGAACGCAGCGCTGAAGGCGTGGAATCTGTTCCACAAAGATCAGCAGTACATCGTCAAGGACGGTGAAGTGATCATCGTCGATGAGTTCACCGGCCGTCTGATGCACGGACGCCGGTACTCCGATGGTATTCATCAAGCGATAGAAGCGAAGGAAGGCATCAAAGTTCGCGGCGAGGATCAAACGCTCGCAACGATCACCTTCCAGAATCTTTTCCGTCTCTACGATCATCTTGCCGGTATGACGGGTACGGCGAAGACCGAAGAGCGAGAATTCCGCGACATCTACGGTCTCGACGTCGTCGTCGTTCCGACGAATCGGCCGATGGCGCGTAAAGACAACTCCGACATCGTCTACAAGTCGGAGAAAGCGAAGTTCGACGCGGTCGTCAACGAGATCATCGCCGAGCACAGCAAAGGCCGTCCCGTGCTGGTCGGCACGCGCTCGATTGAGAAGAGCGAATTGCTCGCTGCGATGCTGCGCCGCAAGGGCGTCGAATGCAACGTGCTCAACGCGAAGTACCACGAGCAGGAAGCCGAGATCGTCAAAGATGCCGGCCAAGAAGGCCAAGTCACGATCGCAACCAACATGGCGGGTCGCGGCACCGACATCAAGCTCGGTGCGGGCGTCGCCGAGAAGGGCGGCTTGCACATCATCGGTACGGAGCGCCATGAATCGCGCCGCATCGACAACCAGCTGCGCGGCCGTTCGGGGCGTCAAGGCGACACGGGTTCGACGCGCTTTTACGTGTCGCTCGAAGACGAAGTGATGCGCCTCTTCGGCGGCGATCGCATGACGAACATCATGGATCGCGTCGGTTTTACCGACGAGCAGCCGATAGAATCCGGCCTTGTCACGAAGTCGATCGAGCGCGCGCAGAGCAAGGTCGAGAATCACAACTACGAGATTCGTAAGCATGTCCTCGAATACGACGACGTGATGAACAAGCAGCGCGAGATCATCTACGCCGATCGCCGCGCAATTCTCGAAGGCAATTTTGATTCGCGGACGTTCATGTTGCAGTCGCTCGAGGCAAAGATCGACGAAGCCGTCGACAACAACGCGCCCGAGAACGCGCACGCGAGCGAGTGGGATTACAACGAGATGCTTGCGATGCTCGATCAGGTTTGGCCGGTGAAGCAAGAGCTGAGCGCCGATGACCTGCGCGGCAAAGACCGCGAAGAGATTCGCCGTATCCTCAACGAACACGCGCGCACGGCATATGAAGCGAAAGAAGCGGAAGTTACGCCGGAGATTCTGCGCGTGGTCGAGCAGCGGTATCTGTTGCTGCCGATTATCGATCGCCAATGGGTCGACCATCTGTACGTGATGGATCACTTGAAGACCGGTATCGGCTTGCGCGGATACGGTCAAAAAGATCCGCGCGTCGAGTATGAAAAAGAGGCCTACGAGATCTTCGAGTCGCTGAAGAACAATATCGCGGACGAAGCGATCAAAGGCGTCTTCCGCGTCGTGATCGAGCACGGTCCGCCGCCGGATCAAGTGCAGCAACAACAGCAGCAGATGCCGCAATTCGAACCGATTCCCGCCGGCGCGATGGTTCCGCAAGCCGCGCCGGAAGGGCGGTTGTCGTCGCGCGAAGCGGAGCAATTGCTCGGACCGATGCCGGGAGCAAACCGGCGTCCGCAACAGATGCATACGAATCTCGGCGACGGCGAATCGGCGAAACCGGTGCGTCACGCGGATAAAGTCGGGCGCAACGATCTCTGCCCGTGCGGCAGCGGCAAGAAGTACAAAAAATGCCACGGAGCCGCCAACACGTAGCATTCGCCTGATACCTTAAGCGGCCGCCTGTACCGGGTACAAGCGGAGCATGAAGACGATATTGACCGCACTGCTCTTCCTTGCCGCGGCCGGCCCGGCGGCGGCTGCTTCATCGTGCATCGTACCGTCCGTCGCCACTGCCAACGTTGTCAACGTCACGCGCGACGGCAATCTCAGTCACTATCGCGTTGCGATAAACATTACCAACGCGACGGGAGGTACGCAGGCGAGCAACACCTTGCAGTTCGTCGACATCTATCACGATCGTCAGAAACTCGATGCAATCGGGATTCCGCCGCTGCATCCGAACGGATCGTACAAAGCGTACTACACGTTCACACGGTCCAGCGACGCCGGCGACGGAACGACGAAGTTGCATCTGCCGATACGCATGGTCCAACCCGTGTGTACCGCGACCGCGCCGGCGGCGACGGTCACGTTCTAGCCCGTCTGATAGTAGCGGTACAAGTCGAAATCTTTGTCGCGTTGGAATCCGAGCGACTCGTAGAAGCGCACGAGGTGCGGTTCGCGATGCGGAATTTCGACCATAATGCTACGCGATGAGTTTTCGTTCGCAAACGTTTGAGCCGCGGCGACGAGTGTTCTGCCGAGTCGTTGCTTTCGGTACTCCGGCGCGACGTAAAGGTCGCTCAGAAACCAAATCCTAGCCGCGTGCCAAGATGAGAAGAGCGGATAAAGCGTTAGAAAACCGGTTGCGGTTTTGGCCTCGAACGACATAAAGAACACCGCGTCGCCTTTTTGCAGGCGCTCCGTCAGGAATTCGCGTGACCCTGCGGGCGTAGCGCCTGCGAAAAACGACCGGTATGCGTCGAAAAGCGGAACGAGGCTTTCAACGTCGGCAAGTACCGCTTGGCGGATCATCATGCTGCCGCCTTCGCGCTCCCGCGCTCCGCTTCCCTAACGATTAATCGAAGTCCAGTCCGTTGTAGTTCGTGTAGCGATCGTGCCAGCGTTCACGTACGGGCATCGGGAGCGGTGCCGCGGTCGCCGAATTCGGGCCGTTGACGAGTGCCCCGCCGAGATCGACGTTGTTTGCCGAGGTATTGACGTCAATGCCCGTTCCGTTCGAACGCATCGTCGTCGTGATGTTTCCACCGGTGCCGTTATTGCAGGTTATTACCAGCGATCCGTCTTGATTGCGCTGAACGAACTGGCCGTTGCCGAGGTCCTCGCTCGCTCCTGGCTGTAGCGCGAAGCTGTTGCCGAATTGCGAGATATTGACGTGTCCGCTGTTGTCCATCGTTACCGAGGTCGCGCCGTCGTTCGTAGTGACCGTTGCCGATTGGTTGTACGTTACGCCGTTCGCCGCCGGCGCGGTCGTTTGCGTCGAGAGTTGATAGCTGCCCGGAATCGAATCGGAATGGAGCAAGTCGGGTTGACTTCCCATGTTGTTCCAGGTCTGCCCGTTGAACGAGAGATGCGGATCGCCGACGGATCCGCCGCTTGCATTTTGAAAGTATTGCTCGCCGGAGTTTTGGCCTCCGAAAAATTGCTGCAGCATTTGATAAAGCTGCTGCAAAAGATTTTGCGAAGGCGGTACTCCGTAGCCGGAATGCCACGGATTTTGATAGTACTGGCTTCGGAAAAAATCGCCGGCATTCGCTCCGGGCCCATCGAGCGGTCCGGAAATGTCCGGCAAAGGCTGCCCTCCGAACTGCGGCTGCGCGAACGACAAATCGAGCGGGCGCTCCTGCACTGGGAAATTCATTGAAAAAACCTCCGACCTTCTATCCCTCCGGCGGTTGCCGCGGCAAGGGACGATCGTAGCGGCCGAGAATCCGGCTTGCGCAATGAGCGACACTCAAGTTAGCACGATCAACCGCCTCGACGACCGCCTCACGACGCTCAAGGAGCGTCTTTGACTACGCAGGCCAGACCCGTAAGCTAAGCGAGCTCGACGAACGCTCGCGTGCCGAAGGCTTTTGGAACGACCCGGACGCAGCGCAACGGACGATGAAAGAGCTCGCCGATCTGCGCGACGAGGTTGCGCGTATGGACGGTGTCGAGCGCGCCTTGCGTGACGCGCGCGAGCTGATCGAACTCTTCGGCGACGATGAAGCTGCGTCGCATGAAGTCGACGGCAATCTTTCTCAGGCATCCGCCGTGCTCGATGAATTGGAGATGGCGGCCAACTTCGACGGCGAGTTCGACTCGCACGGAGCGATCGTTAGTATTTTTGCAGGTGCGGGCGGGGTCGATGCGGCCGATTGGACGCAGATGCTGCTGCGCATGTATCTGCGTTGGGCCGATCAAAAACACTTCGCGACGCAGATCGTCGATGAATCCCCCGCAGAAGAAGCGGGATTGAAATCGGTGACGTTCTTCGTGCGCGGACGCAATGCATACGGTATGCTCGAAAGCGAACGCGGCGTCCACCGGCTCGTGCGACTGTCGCCGTTTGACGCGGCCCATCGCCGTCATACATCGTTTGCGGCCGTCGACGTCATTCCGGAGATCGAAGCCGGCGAAGACGTCGACGTCGAGATCAAACCGGACGAATTGCGCTTCGAAACGTTCAAGTCCGGCGGCGCAGGCGGTCAATACGTCAATAAGACGGAATCCGCCGTGCGGATCGTTCACATCCCGACCAATATTATCGTGGCCTCGCAACAGGAGCGCTCGCAGGCGCAGAACCGCGACGTCGCGATGAATATTTTGCGCGCGAAACTCGTGCAGCGCGCCGCCGAAGAACGCAGTGCAAAGCTCGCCGAATTGCGCGGCGAACGTCAGGCGAACGAGTGGGGATCGCAGATCCGATCGTACGTGCTCCAGCCGTATCAGCTGGTCAAAGACCATCGAACGAACGTCGAAACGGGGAACGCGCAGGGCGTGCTCGACGGTGACATCGACACGTTCATTTGGCCGTACTTGCAGCAGCGGCGGACGCTCGTACAGTCCTGATGCGCGATCGCTTCCCGTGGATTCTCGCGCTGATCTATGCGGCGCTGTTCACGTGGCTTGGATCGATACGCTATAACGTCCACAGAAATTTCGTAGATTTCGGCATCTTCGCGCAGACCGTTGCGAGCGTGTTCGGATGCTTCTGCAATGCGATCGAGGGGAGCCACTGGGCTTTTCACTTCTCGCCCATTCTCTATATCGTGGGCGCGATCGTGTACGTCTGGCATTCGCCGCTAGCGCTGATCGCCGTATCGGCGATCGGCGGTGCGCTTGCCATCCCGCCGGTGTACGCGCTGGTCTTACGTCGCGGCGATCGAACGATCGCGCGGTACGCAGCGCTTACGGTGTTCCTCTACCCTCCGCTGCAAGGCTTGACGTTCAACGATTTTCACGAGAATGCACTCGCACCGGCGGCGGTGCTCTGGGCCTTTTGGGCGTTCGATGCCGGGCGCTTGACGTTCGCCGTGTTCGCTGCGCTGATTGCGATGTGCATCAAGGAAGATCAGGCGATCTTCATGGCCATCGCCGGCGGCGCCGCTGCGTGGGTCTATCGAGGCACGGCGCGCGCGACGGCGGGCACGCTCGTCGCGGTCTGCGGCGTTGTTCTTGCGGCCGTATTTTTCTGCGTCATTCAACCGCATGCCGCCGCGAACCCGAACTGGCAGCCCGTTCGCTTCTATGCATGGTCGAGTGGAGATCTGCAGACGCTCGTTCCTCGCGGGATTGCCGAACGGCTCGGGTTTATTATTCTCGTCTTTCTGCCGCTCTTGTTTCTGCCGTTTCGTTCGAGCGTGATCTGGCTTGCAGCCGCTCCATTTGCAGAAGTCTTACTCTCCCGCATGTCGACGACATACACGACGGGTTCGCACTATGCCGGAGCTTGGATTGGATATGTGCTTGCCGCGTTCGCGTATGCTGTTCGCAATCTGCCGCTCGTGCGCGTTCGTTCGCTCGTTATCGCGTGCTGCGTATTGTGCGTCGTTGAGCTTGCGATCGCAAATCCGCTCCACCCCGGCATGAATCTGCGCGCCTGGCAGCCGCGTGACGTCGCACTGGATCGCGCGCTTTCACGGCTCCCGTCCGATATTCCGGTCGCAACTCAGGAGGAAGCTTACACGCATCTTGCGTTGGACGATCCAAACGCGCGCTTGTTGCCCGAGGATGCGCGAGATCCGCTCGATGCGTGTTTCGTGCTTGTCGACCGGGCCTTCCCGGATTCGCCGCGCTTGCAAGAGTACGCCGCTGCGTTCGCCCAGCTCGTAGCAGCGCACAGGTATGCGCTGGTGGAGCAGCAAGACTCGATTGAACTCTACCGCCGCAAAGGATCGTGCCGCTAGAGTAACTCGCCGAGTGCGCGCGAGATCTCGCGCGGCCATCCGTTCTCGGCCCGAATCGCGCGATACGGCGCGGCCCAGGGCGCCCAGCGCGCGGTTTGCAATGCATACTGCGCAATCGGCGGAAACACGGCAACCGTCGGCGTGCCGACCATTCCTGCAACGTGGACGGCTCCCGAATCGGGAGCGATGAGCGCGCGCGCACCGGCGATCGCCTCTTTCCAGGGCTCGAGCGTCGCATACCGGTCGACCGCGATACCGCTTGCCGCAGCGACTCTCCGCGCATACGCGGCCTCACTTTCCGGCGCAATCGGATGCACTTCGCCGGCGTTTCCCGCCGCGCGAAGCGCCGCGACGACATCCTCGAGCGCGATCCCTAATCGCTGCCATTTATCGCTCACTTGAAACGCGATGCGCGAGCTGCGCGAAGGTTCGCGTTCCAGTATCAACGGGCGTAGGCGTGCTGCATCGCGCGTCGGCGTTGCGTGATCGCCGAGAAGGCTGCGTCCAAGTTCGAAGAGGACGTCGCACTCGTGCGGTGCAGCGGGATCGAGACCTGCGCTCCGGACGACGACTCGATTCACGTGCGTTCGCGCCCACAACGATTTGAGCGGCTTTCCCCAGCCGTTGATGAAGCCGACGCGCTCCGGCGCACCAATTCCACGCGCGAGGCGGTAGCCGCCCGGATCTTCGGTTGCGACGAGTACGTTCGTGTACGCGTTAGGCCGAAGATGCTCCGCAAATTCATCGATCGCGCGCAGGTTCTCCCGTGTGCTCGACCGCAGGGCAAACGGCGCGATGTAGACCGCACGTGCGGCACGTGATGAAAAGATGTGTGCGTTCACGCCGCGGAGCACGAGATCGACCGGTATCGAGCGCTCGCGCAAGGCGGCGAGTAGCGGTGTAAGTGCGAGCGCGTCGCCGATTGCATCCAGGCGGATCACGAGGACCGACGGTGAAGTCTGCGGCATGGTGCTTGGATGATTGCCCCGCACGACGTGGTCACCTTCAGCGAACTCGACGGCGTCCGAATCGTTCGCCGGTACGGGTACGTTTCGGGAATCGCGTCGCGCCCGCGCAACCGTCTGCGCTCGACATTCCGCAGTCTTGGGATGCTGATCGGTGTCTCACCGAACGAATTTCTCTCCGACGCGGAGCACTTGCGAAACGAAGCGCTCGAAGGCGTCTACAAACGCGCAACGGCGCTCGGAGCCAATGCGGTTATCGGGCTCAGTTTTCACGTGTCCGAAGGTGCCGACGGTTCGTGCAAGGTCGTGGCGTTCGGCGAAGCCGTATTGACGGCGCCGGAAGAAGGCGCGGCGCATGCTTGAAGAGCGGGCGCGACGGGCGCGCTTACTCGAACATGGCGCCGGTGTCGCGGCTGCATGTCGCAAGTGCGCGATCGGTTCGCAGCGGCGCAACAATGTCTACGGCGAGGGCGATCCGTGCGCGCGTTTGATGGTAATCGGCGAGGGTCCGGGTGAAACCGAAGATTTGCTCGGGCGCCCCTTCGTCGGACGCGCGGGACAGTTGCTCGACAAAATGCTCGGCGCGATCGATTTGGCGCGCGAAGACGTATACATCTGTAACACTGTGAAATGCCGTCCAACGCTCCCGGGGCCACGCGGTCCAAAGAATCGCGCGCCCGAACCGCTGGAGATGGCGAACTGCCGTCCATATCTCGACGAGCAGATCGACATCATTCGTCCGCGTGTGATTCTCGCGCTCGGTGCGCCTGCTGCAAAATCATTTCTCGGTCGCGATTTCCAAATCACGAAGATGCGTGGGCGGTGGTACGAAGGGCCGCAAGGCATTGCCCTGATGGTGACATTCCACCCGGCATATCTCTTGCGCCAGACAGGCGGCGAGCTCACGGCCGTAAAGCGGATGGTCTGGAACGACCTCAAGGCGATCAAGAGCAAGCTCGACGAGCAAGCGCCTAGCGCACCCGCCGAGCAAGCCGCGCTGTTTGACACGCAGTGATATCATGGGGTGCCACCATGACCAGGGATCCCCTTCGTATTTGGGTTGACGACATCGCGCGCCGGACCGGCTTTGCCGGAGCCGACGATTTTGCGCGTGCCTTCGACCTCAAGCCGTTTCGCCTCAAGCAGCTCTATCGCGCCGCCACGAAAGAACTCGTAGAAGATCTCGAGAGCGTCACAACGCTTCCGAAAGAACTGCGCGCCGAATTCGCCGCGCGCGGCGTTGCATTTTCTTCCGTAACGCCGGTTGTGTTGCAGCGATCGAAAGACGCCCAAACGACGAAAGGACTGTTTCGGCTGCGCGACGGCAATGAAGTGGAAGCCGTCCTGATGGAGCATCACGGCGATCGCACGACGGTGTGCATTTCGTCGCAAGCCGGGTGCGCGTTTGCATGTGCATTCTGTTCCACCGGACAGGCGGGATTTACGCGCAATCTCGAGGCGACGGAGATCTTCGATCAAGCGCGCTTCTTTGCGCAGGAACTGCAATCGCGCGGTAAGCGCATTACGAACATCGTCTTCATGGGCATGGGCGAGCCGTTCCACAACTACGACGCCGTGATGAACGCGGTCGCGCTGCTGAACGATCCGCACGGCCTCGGTCTCGGCCATCGTCACATCACGATTTCGACCGTGGGTCTCGTCGACAAAATCGATCGCTTCACCGATGAGGGCTTGCAAGTCAATCTTGCCATCTCATTGCACGCACCGAGCGATCGCGTCCGCAGCACGATCATGCCCGTGAACCGGAAGTTTGACACCGCAGAATTAATGGCCGCGATCGAACGGTACGTGGAGAAGACGAACCGTAAGGTATTCTTTGAATACGTCATGCTCGAAGGTATCAATGATACAGAAGCGTGCGCGCACGAACTCGCCGACTTGATGCGCGGCAAACTCTACCACGTCAATCTAATTCCGTACAACTCAACGCCGGACGCGCCGTTCCAAGGCACCGCCGACGCGCGCATCTGGGCTTTCGCCGGAATCCTGGACGAAGCGCGCGTTCCGACGACGGTGCGCCACAACATGGGACGTGACATCTCCGCCGCATGCGGTCAGTTGCGCGCCGAAACACAACCGAAAGCGCACAAGAAGGCCGCAACGGCGTAGATCCAACAAAAAAACGCGGCGCTGACACCGGAGCATGAGCTCTATCTCATGTGCGACGACGTAGACGCTGCGGTGAAAAAACTTGCCGAGCGCGGCATAAAGTGCGGACCCGTATCCGAACAGCGTTGGGGTCGACTCACGTCAATCGAACTTGCAGGTGGAGAGAGCATCGGTTTGTACGAACCGAAGCACCCTTCACCGTTGAAATGAAACGAGGCGCCGCATTACTGCGGCGCCTCGCGCGTTTCGACGTGCCTGCCGGCCTGATACAAAACCGAAGATATCACACGTTCGCAACGGCGTTTGGCGAAAGGGGCATCGGACGTCGCAAAAGCGCACATTTTCGCAGCCCATAGAGTAGGAGGGCTCATGCGCCGGCCCGGTTCTTCAGGCGAATGTACGCCGGGACTTGCTGCAGTCGTCCGCGCTCGTCAAGGTGCTCTGCGAGCCACTGAAACCACTCGCAATATCCCGGCCACTCTTTTTCTGTGCGCGTGTCGCATATGGGTTTCTCGAGCCGTTTCCACATAGTAATGACCGCGCCGCCCACCAGCTCCTCCATGACATCAAACGAAATTGCACCGCGGTAGACGAGCAGACCCAGCGTTTCGAAACGAAACGCAAGGATCATCTCTGCTTCTTCCAGATCCGCATTGCGCGCAAGCGGCTCCGAAGCCGGAGGCGCTAAGACCATGCGGAACGATCGGGCGAACGTCGTGTCCTGAAGCGAACGCATCAGCTCGATAGCCGCCGAGTCGCGCCGTTGCTCCCGCAACTGTCGAAGTTGGACGATGCCGACCATGGCTGTCACGAGGATAACGGCGCCCGTAAAGGCGGTGGAAAGTGCCGTGACCGCTTCCCAGTTCATGACTCACGATTTCGTGCTCGGCTCGCCCGAAGACTTGCGACTGCGTCGCAATGACCCGCGGTCGCGGCGCTCGTTCAACTGCGACACTTGCGCGCCGGAAATCAAATTCACGCTCTGCTCGCCGTTAGCGAAAAACTCGAGGGACACGAGTTTCGAGACGCGCTCATGTTAGCGAACCGAGGGCTCGAAGCCGCACTCGCAGATCCGTCGTTTCGCGCGTACGAAGTTGCCATTATCAAGCGCGAACAACCTTCAGAGGTCGGCCAGTCGTACCTGGACATGCACGATGCTGCTGCGAGGGTCGGCAATACGTCGATCCGTCATCGTTCGTCGAAGGCTATTGTGCGGTTGCGTTGGGCGCGTGGAAGCGGCTTGCGAAATACACGGCGTTTAGGCGCGAGGCAAGCGGCGAGCGCGGACTCTGGGAGCTCTTCGAGTACCTGGCTGTCCTCTCCGAGGACTGGATCGAACGTTATCCGTCGTCATATCCGCAAGGGGTGCGCCGCCTCGAGATTCACAATCCCTGGCCAGTCCAGGCTGCTTGAGGCGGGCTTCCCGCGGTTCGCTTTCTAGGGTTTTGGGGGTGCTTGATAAATCTATCAAGCCTTATGGATACGGCGGCTCCCCAGACGAACGTTACGATGGAAGAGATCACGGCGCTGGCAAAGCGCCGCGGCTTTATTTTCCAGTCGAGTGAGATCTACGGCGGGATCAACGGGTTCTGGGATTACGGTCCGCTGGGCGCGGTCCTCAAGCGCAACGTCAAGGACGCATGGTGGCGTGATACCGTCGAACTGCGTGACGACGTCGTCGCGTTCGATTCGTCGATCATCATGCACCCGTCAACGTGGGAAGCCTCGGGCCACCTCGCGCAGTTCCATGACAAGTTGGTGGACTGCAAGGTCTGCAAACACCGCTTCCGTCTCGATCATCTGAAGAATCCGAATCAATGCCCAGATTGCGGAAGCAAAGACAGCTTCACGGAACCGCGCAACTTCAACTTGATGATGAAGACGCAGATCGGTCCGATGGAAGATACGGCGTCGATCGCGTATCTGCGCCCGGAAACGGCGCAAGGCATCTTCGTCAACTTTAAAAACGTGTATCAAACGGCGCGTAAAAAGCCGCCGTTCGGAATTGCGCAGATCGGCAAGTCGTTCCGTAACGAGATCACGCCGGGCAACTTCACGTTCCGCGTTCGCGAATTCGAGCAGGCAGAACTCGAGTATTTCGTTCCGGACGACGGCAACGACCTCAAGACGTTTCAGGAGTGGGTCGACCTGCGCAAGGCGTGGTACTCGAAATACGGCGTGAAGCCGGACCGCTTGCGGTTCTATGAATTGACGCCGCAAGAGCGGCCGCACTACGCCAAGGCCGGAATCGACGTCGAGTATCTGTTTCCGTGGGGGTGGGGCGAACTCGAATCCATCGCGCATCGCGGGACGTACGATCTCGATGCCCACATGAAGCTCTCCGGCAAAGATTTGCGATTCTTCGATGAAGCTGCGAAGGCGCATTACACGCCGATTCTAATCGAGAGCTCCGCGGGGATGGATCGCACGACGCTCACGATGTTGATCGACGCCTTCGAACGCGAAAAGAGTGTCGATCCGAACGGCAAGGAGACGGAACGCATCGTGTTGCGCTTCCATCCGTTCATTGCGCCGGTGCAAGTGGCAGTCTTTTCACTTGCGCGTAACAAACCTGAACTCGTGGATCGCGCGAGATCTATCGAAGCAGCCTTGCGCCCGCTGCATCGAACGCAGTATGACGAAGGAAATATCGGCCAGTTGTATCGCCGTCAAGACGAAATCGGAACGCCGTTTTGCGTCACCGTCGATTACGATACGCTGGAAGATACAACCGTGACCGTTCGCGATCGCGACTCGATGCGTCAGGAACGCGTTGCGGCAGACGCGCTCGAGCGATATATCGCCGACCGGCTGCGCGTCTAGGACGAACGGCCCGGTGAAAAATGCGTTGCGGGTGGGGATAGTTCTTGCACTATCGCGCGGAGGACATCCATGGAGCTTGCAGAGCGACCGGTTAAGGCATTTCCGGTGATGCCGAAATACGTCTACTTTTTCGACGAGGGCGACGGCTCGATGAAAGAGCTCCTCGGCGGTAAGGGCGCCGGCTTAGCGGAGATGACTCGCGCGAAACTCCCGGTCCCCCAAGGCTTCACAATCACCACCGATGCGTGCCTCGCCTTTTACAGCGAGGGCAAGCACTTTCCGTCCGGCCTCGATGAACAGGTCCAACGCGCCATGCGCGAACTGGAAAAGCGAACCGGAAAGAACTTCGGCGATCCGAACGATCCGCTGTTAGTTTCGGTACGAAGCGGTGCGCGCGTCTCGATGCCCGGGATGATGGATACGATTCTCAACCTCGGCCTCAACGACGCGACCGTTGCCGGCCTCGTCGCGCGGACCGGCAACGAACGCTTTGCCTGGGACGCATACCGGCGTTTCGTCATGATGTTCTCCACCGTCGTGCTCGGTATTGAAAAAGACGCGTTCGAGGATTTGATCGAAGCGCGCAAACACGAACTCGGCGTTGCAAACGATCCCGATATCGACGCGCAATCGTGGAAAGCGCTCGTCGCTCGCTTCAAAGACGTCGTTCGCGAGCGTTCGGGGCGTGAGTTTCCGCAAGACGTCGAAGAACAGCTGCATCTTGCGATCGAAGCCGTCTTCGACTCGTGGAACTCCAAGCGCGCAACCGACTACCGGCGTTTCAATAAGATTCCCGACGACTGGGGCACTGCCGTCAGCGTCGTGCAGATGGTCTTCGGAAATATGGGCGACGACTCGGGCACGGGTGTTGCCTTTACGCGTGACCCGAACACCGGCGAGAACGTGCTCTTCGGCGAGTACTTGACGAATGCGCAAGGTGAAGACGTCGTCGCCGGCATTCGCACGCCCCAGAAGATTGCAGATTTGGAACGCACGCAGCCCGATATTTACCGGCAGTTTCAAGAGATTGCGCAGCGTCTCGAAGCGCATTACAAAGAGATGCAAGACCTCGAGTTTACCGTCGAGCGCGGCAAACTCTACATGCTGCAGAACCGCACCGGCAAACGCTCCGCCGAAGCGGCGGTCAAGATCGCCCTCGATATGGTGCAAGAAGGGTTGATCGATAAGAAGACCGCCGTCGCGCGCGTCGATGCGAAAGCGCTCGATCAACTGTTCCATGCGCGTATCGATGCAAACCAGGCTTTCGACGTTGCCTGCAAAGGCCTCAACGCTTCACCGGGAGCCGCAACCGGACAGATCGTGTTTACCGCCGACGACGCTGTTGCATGGAAGGAACGCGGGCTTGACACGATTCTCGTTCGCGTCGAGACCACGCCCGACGACGTTCACGGGATGATCGCCGCGCAAGGCGTGTTGACGGCAAAGGGCGGGGCGACATCACATGCTGCAGTCGTCGCGCGCGGCATGGGGAAACCGTGCGTCGCCGGCTGTGACGCGCTCGAAATCGACCGTCGCAATAAGACGGCAGCAATCGGCGACGCAAAGCTGAGCGAAGGCGACTGGCTCACGATCGACGGCACGACCGGCCGCGTGATCGTCGGAAAACTCGAATTGATTGACGCGCCATCGACGCTGCCTGAGTGGCTCTCGACGTTTCTCTCGTGGGCGGACGAGACGCGGCGCATGCAGGTGTGGGCGAACGCCGATACGCCCGAGGATGCGCATAAAGCGCGGCAGCTCGGTGCGCAGGGTATCGGCCTTTGCCGCACCGAGCATATGTTCATGCAGCAAGATCGCTTGCCGATCGTGCAGCAGATGATTCTTGCAAACACGCCGGAAGCGCGCGCTCAAGCGCTTGAAAAGCTGTTGCCGTTCCAGCGAGAGGACTTCGTCGGAATCTTGGAAGCAATGGCTGGTTATCCGGTGACGATCCGGCTGCTGGATCCGCCGTTGCACGAATTTTTACCGTCGATGGAACAGTTGTTGGTGCAGACGACGGAGCTACGGGTTCGCGAAGGCACCGATTCAGCTGAATACAAGGCGAAGGACGCCATGCTCAAGCGCGTGCAGCAACTGCACGAGCAGAATCCGATGCTCGGATTGCGCGTGTGCCGCCTCGGCATCGTCTATCCGGAGATCTACGCAATGCAAGTTCGCGCGATTTTCGAAGCAGCGTGCGAATTGAAAAAGCGCGGCGTCGATGCACGTCCGGAAGTCATGATTCCCGGTGTCGGCACAAAAGAAGAGATGCGGGCAACATATGACGCGGCTAAAGCGGTGGCTGATGAGGTGCTCGCAGTAAATAACGTGGCCATCGAGTACCGGATCGGGACGATGGTCGAACTTCCTCGCGCGTGTGTGGTTGCGGACGAGCTTGCGGCAATTGCGGAATTCTTTTCCTTCGGAACGAACGACCTCACGCAAACGACCTACGGCTATAGCCGCGACGACGCGGAAGCGACCTTCATCCCGGCATATCTCGACAAGAAGATCCTCAAGGACGATCCGTTCCAAGTCCTCGACCGCCGCGGCGTGGGTTCGCTGATGCGCGAGGCGGTGCGCCTCGGCCGTGGAACGCGCGGCGGAATGAAGATCGGCATCTGCGGCGAGCACGGCGGAGAGCCGAGCAGCGTCGCGTTTTGCGATCAACTCGAACTCGATTACGTCTCATGTTCGCCGTATCGCGTGCCGGTTGCGCGCCTCGCAGCGGCTCAGGCAACGCTCGGCGCCTTAACTTAAAGCCGCGTGAGAATCGTCGGGTTCAGGCAAGTGCTCGGAACCGGACGTTCAATGCTGTGCGTTGCCCTTGCATATCAGTGTTCGGGTTTGCGCGTTCAGCGCAAAACCATCATGGAGGCAACGCAATCATGAATCCGTATTTTCGTTTCAGCATCAGTGCGCTCGTCCTTATCGGCAGTCTCGTGATGAGCGTGCCCGCCGATGCGCGCACGGATTGCGCGAGCAATGGAAATCTCGCACACGTGCACCGGCGCCTTGACGGCGCAATCGATCAACTACAACACGATCAGCGCGACTACGGCGGCCACCGCGTCGACGCGATCAACGACTTGCAAAACGCGCGGATGCAACTCGCCCAGGCCGAACAGTGGGCCGCCAATGACGATCACGAGAACACCGCGTGTATGCGCACATACGGGGCGACCGGCGGCAGTGACGCGAATTGGGGCATCCGCGGTCAAGGCGGCAGCAATCGCGACGTCTGGTACGTTCGCGGCTGGATCGAAAACATGATCGACCAACTCCAGCGCGACCAGCATGACTACGACGGCCACCGCGTCGCCGCCATCAACGCGATGCAAGCTGCCCGCGCCCAACTCGTCGACGCCGAACAGTTCGCAAAGTCCCACGGGTATTAGCTCTTGTCATCCTGAGCGCAGGTGCGAAGCACCGGAGTCGAAGGATCGCCTCAATTCAAAAGCCCGACGAGATCTTGCCGGGCTTTTGTTCGTTGCGATCCTTCGACTCCGGTGCTTCGCACCTGCGCTCAGGATGACACTAAGGACGCGATAATTTCTCCGCACAGCCGGCGTGCCTCGCGTACGTCGGCTGTGTCGCGGCGGACGAAGAGTTTTCGCCAGTACGCTTTGCCGCTGAGTTTTGCGATCAAGTCGGACGCGTCGCGCGCGTCGACGAGTCCTGAGGCGGTATCGACCCACACGGTTTGCCGGCGTTCGTCCGCACCGAGGGGCAGCCGGTGCAGCACCTGCGACTGCTCGTCGGCCCACACCGCCGCAGCACCGTATCGCTCTCGCAGTGCGGCTTCACACTGTTCGTACGCGCGCAGGTCCGATTCCGCATTGAATTCCGCCGCGAGCGCGTAGACGCGAATACGCTCGCGCAACGCTCGCGCCGGTTCGCTCGCGCGGTCGCGCAATTCGTTCAGCACACGGAAATCGTCCCATCGCAGAAACTCGTCGATCGGATCGAGCGCGCGCGGATCGGGCCACAATTCACGCAGCACGTCTTGCAAGATGCGCTCGAACATGCGCGTGGTGTGATGGAAGTAGACCGACGCGAACATCATATAGCGCGCGACAACGAACGATTCGAGCGCGACCACGCCCCGGTGATCGATGCCCACGACGATCTGTCCGCCGCGTTCAAACAAACGGAGGGACGATACCAGCTGATCCGCGTCATAGCGCCCGCTCGCGACGCCCGTAAAGTATGCATCGCGCTGCAGATAGTCCATGCGGTCGGCATCGAGGTTCGGCCCGCTCACGAGTTCGCAAAGGGCCGGATACCGGCACGTACGATCGCCGGTGATAAGTGCGAGTACGTCCTGCGGCTCAACCTGCAGTGCTTCGATGCCCGCGCGCATTTCGGGCAGTTCCAGTAAGTCCCGCGTCCGGGACTCGTGCATAACGCCGAGCACCGCTTCGCAGGCATGGCTGAAGGGCCCATGGCCGATGTCGTGCAGCAGCAGCGCGCAGCGGACGAGCCGACGCTGATAGGCGCGTTCTCTATCGTTTGTAAAGAATTGCGAACCGTGGCGCGCCAGTTCATCGAAGGCGCGCGTCCCCATCGCAAGCGCTCCGAGAGCATGCGTGAAGCGCGAGTGCTCGGCCGAGGGAAACGCGAAATAGGCGAGGCCGAGTTGGCGCAGACGCCGCAGACGCTGCATCGCAGGCAGGTCGAGCAGGCGCGCCTCGGCCGGATCGAGTTCGATGAAGTGATGAACCGGATCGAATATGCGCTTCAACAGGCTCCGGCTTTCGGCGCCGGGATTCCCGAGCCTGGCGCGAACATTTCATCGTATAGTCATGCCGCGTTTCGATCAGGGCGTCATTCGCGAGGTTCACTCGCGGATCGATATCGCAACCTTCATCGGCCAGTACGTTCCGCTTAAGAAGCGCGGGCGCGATCTCGTGGGGCTCTGTCCGTTCCACGGCGAGAAGACGCCCTCGTTTCACGTGCACCCCGAAGAGGGGTATTTCAAATGCTTCGGCTGCGGCGCCGCAGGCGACGTGATTGCGTTCGTGCAGAAGCTCGAGAATCTGCCGTTTCCCGACGCCGTGCGGCTCCTCGCCGGCAAGGCGGGAATCGAACTCGAGGCCGAGGATCCGCACGCCACCCGCGCGCGCAACGAGCGCGAAGCAATCTACGAAGCAAATAAGATCGCCGTCGTCTACTTTGCACGAATGCTCAAAAGCGGAGCGGGCACCGCCGCGCGCGCATACTGCGAACGTCGCGGTTTCGGTGAAGCCACGATCGAAAAATTCGCAATCGGATATGCCCCCGACGGTTGGAACGGATTGACCGATGAGTTGCGCTCGAACGGCGTCGATCTGCCGATTGCTGCCAAAGCAGGACTCGTGAAGCAAGGCCAACGGGGATACTACGATTTCTATCGCGATCGCCTGATGATCCCGACGTATGCGACGACCGGTGAAGTGATTGCCTTCGGCGGACGCGCGCTCGGCAGCGACGAACCGAAATATTTGAACACGAGCACGACGCCCGTCTATACCAAGGGCGAGCATCTCTTCGCACTCAACGTCGCGCGCCGCGCCGCGCAGGCCGAACGTACGTTGATCGTCGTCGAGGGCTACCTCGATTGCATCGCGCTTCACCAAGCCGGGTTCGAGAACGCGGTTGCTGCGCTCGGCACCTCGTTTACCGAGAAGCAAGCATCCGAGTTGCGCAAATATGCGGAGTATGTATTTCTTTGTTTCGACGCCGACGCGGCGGGAAGTTCCGCTGCAACCAAAGCAGTTGATATTGCATCTAGAGTGATAGAGCACACCGGCTCTTCCGTGCGCGTGGTGATGTTGCCGGAGGGGGAAGACCCCGACAGCTATGTCCGGGCGCATGGATCGGCCGCATTCCGTGCTCTTCTCGAAACAGCCAAGCCCTCGATCGAATTCAAGCTCGACCCTCAAATCGACCGCCTTAGCATGGGATTTGAATCCCCTTCGGCGATTGCACGGAAGGCTGAGGCCTTGATTCGCGAGTTAACTCCACGTGAGGAATGGGACCGATGGCGCGTCTACGTTGCGGGGCGGTTGAAGGTGAACGTAGATGACCTTCGGAATAGCCGGTTCCTCGCGAACAGTGCCAACTTCGCACCTCGTGCCCCAGGGCCGAGCGCGGGTGTGGGCAGCCGTCACGCCGCGGTCCATCATCGCAGCGCGGGCAGCGGACGGTTGGAGCCGCTCTCCTTCGAGCGCGAGGTCCTTAGCATCATTCTCGAAGATCCGCCGCTCGCGTCAGAGTACGCCGATCGTATTCTGCCGGTGCGGTTTCGCAACGAACTTTACCGCCGTACGTACGAGCAAATCGTGCAGCAAGCGAGTGGATTGCGTGACACGGCGGATGTGTTTGCCGCGTTCGCGGACGACGGTGATGCAATGGAATTGCTCGCATCGTTAGGACAGGCGGATCGCAGCAAGGCGGTGCGATACGAAGGCGACCGGGACGAACGCCGAGCGCATCTCGAGCGTATCGTCGAGCGATTGAAGAGGGATGAGGAACACGACCGGTATGCGTACCTGTCCCGCACCCTCGACGAATTATTTGAAACAGGCAAACCCGTGCCGCGCGAGCTCATGGACGAGTTCGAGGCGGTGAAACTGAAGTTAAAGAAGTAAACACAAATTCACGAGTCTAATGTAGAGCAGTCCCGGGTTTCCGGGAATGACCAAATTTCGAGAAAGGGGGTGACGTCGAAGAGTATGGCACGTAAGAAGGCAGGAGCAGCGGTCGCAGAAGCCCAGCCCACGCTGACGCTCGACGAGCTGAAGAAGAAGCTTATTGCGCGCGGCAAGCAGCGCGGTTCGTTGACGTACGAAGAAATCAATTCGGCCTTCGATGCGCTCGACGACGTCAATCCCGACGAGATCGACGGCCTCTTCGAAGAGATCACCGCCGCCGGCATCGAGATCATCGACGAGCAAAAAGAAGAAAAGCCGGACGAAGAGGAACAAGAAGAACCGATTCCCGACGGGCTCTCGCTCGACGATCCGGTTCGCATGTATCTCAAGGAGATCGGGCGCGTTCCGCTGCTCTCGATGGAGCAAGAGAAGTCGCTCGCCATGCGGATCGAAGCCGGCGAACTGGAACTGAGCAAGAACGGCACGGCTGACGTCGCGCTCGTCGCGGACGGCGAGGAAGCAAAACGTCAACTGACGGAAGCGAATCTTCGGCTCGTCGTTTCGATTGCGAAGAAGTACGTGGGCCGCGGAATGCTCTTCCTCGATTTAATTCAGGAAGGCAATCTCGGCTTGATTCGCGCCGTCGAAAAGTTCGACTACCGCAAAGGCTACAAGTTCTCGACGTACGCGACGTGGTGGATCCGTCAGGCGATCACGCGCGCACTCGCGGATCAGGCGCGCACGATTCGCATTCCGGTGCACATGGTCGAGACGATCAACCGTCTGATCAAGATCTCGCGCCAGCTTCTACAAGAGCTGGGCCGCGAGCCGTCGGTTGAAGAGATCGCCGAAGCGATGGCGCTCACGCCTGAAAAGGTCCGCGAGGTCATGAAGATTTCGCAGGAGCCGATCTCCCTCGAAACGCCGATCGGCGAAGAGGAAGATTCACATCTGGGTGACTTCATCGAGGATCAAGAAGCCGTTGCGCCGGCCGAGGCAGCGTCCGTCATGCTGCTCAAAGAGAAGATGCAGGACGTGCTCCAAAACCTCACCGAGCGCGAGCGTAAAGTGCTCGTGCTGCGCTTCGGCCTCGAAGATGGCCATCAGCGCACGCTCGAAGAGGTCGGCCAAGAGTTCGGCGTAACGCGCGAACGCATCCGCCAAATCGAAGCGAAAGCGCTGCGTAAGCTGCGCCACCCGTCAAGAGGCAAAGCCCTCAAAGACTACTGGTCGAACGAATAACGACCGCGGAAAGAACGTCACGCGGAGCGAAGAGCTCCGCGTTTTCTTTTTCTATGATGATCCTTTGCTTGCTCCTCGCCATAATCGTCCCGCCGCCCGCAGCGTCTCCCGCCGCGACGCCGGTCTCCGCGCCCGCGATGCCGGCGGCGCCCCCGAAGACGATCGTGACCGTCAAATCATCGCCCTACTGCAACTCGCTCGCACGCCACTTCAACGGCGCCTTCGTCCCAATGTACGCCAACGACCGAACCCTCGATCAAGTCGACACGCAACTCGTCGACATCAACGAACTCTTCGGGAAACCGGATTATCAAGCGCGCTTCGTCGATGCGCGCTCCAAGCTGCTGAAGTACGTAGACGTGCTCCAAAAGACGCTTCCAACGATCGAGTCCGAAATCGTCGAACTACGCAAAGGCGCCTCGCTCACAACGGACCAAGCCGCAGCAAAAGCCATCAACGATTCCGCCGACGACCTTCAACGCGCCTACACCAAACAACGCGCAATGACGATCGACCTCAACGGCGTCGCTCAAACCATGATGGAATACAACACCGACGATCTCCCGCACTCACTGGGTGGGAACTCATACTCGGAAATGACCCTCCCGGCAAACGAGAAAGACATCAAAGCATCACTGCGCTTTGACGGCCAACGCGATGTGATCGCCCAAAACGAAGAAAAAGCCGTCGATACTGCTTACGACGCCGCGATCGCAAACTGCGCGAAGCAGTAGATTGGTGGCGGGCGTTTTCGTTTTTTGGCTTGGGGATAAGTCGCTCTAACCTCGTACCGGAAACCGCCCGAAAACCCACATCGTGTGGGTTTTCTACTTGTGCATTTTTTCGGCAGACTCATCCCTAAACCAAAAAACGAAAAAGGTCAAATACGCAGACACGCGCGCGCTTTGCGCGCGCGTGTCCGCATATCAGACCAGGATGTGATGCGCCGGGTTAAGCCTGCACCTTGAACGGGGA
>JAFANA010000068.1 GCA_019232905.1 Vulcanimicrobiota bacterium | reverse complement strand
TCGACGGGTCCGGGTCTCGCGCTTGCGAGCGTCCTGGTCGCGGCGTCGATTGCCGTCTTTTCGCGTCTTTCGACGCGCGTTGATTCGGATGCCGTATCGTGGTCGTTCGGATGGGGCTGGCCCTCCGGCTCGATTCCGCTTGCAGATATCCAGAGCGTTGAGGGCACGGAAACGAACCTGCTCGAGGGCTGGGGCATTCACTGGACGATCTGGCACGGCTGGCTCTGGAACGTGAGTGGATTCCAAGCCGTAGAAATCACGAAGCGCGACGGTTCACGCGTGACGCTCGGCACCGACGATCCGCAAGGCTTGTACGACGCCATTGTGGCGCACCGGCGCGCGATATCGTAGCGCCGAGGTATTCTTTTCTACCTGAACCAAAACGTGCGGCATGAGGTTCGCCTTTCTACTGCTGCTCGTGCTGGCCTCGTGTACGCGAGCAGATTCACAGTGGGGCATGCCCGGTGAGGCCCGCATTGTGCAGCTCGGCGATATTTGGAATCTCAATCCGCTGACGGCCTTTGGGCAGCGGTTGATCGATCTGACGCAGATCTATGCGCAGCCGCTCGTTGGAGTCAGTCCGGACAATCGCGCGATCCCGATTTTGTGCGAGGAAGTTCCTCGCGTTGAAAACGGCGGTATTTCGCGCGACGCGCGCACCATCACGTATCATTTGCGGCGCGGCGTGCGCTTCGCCGATGGTGTTGAATTTACGTCGCATGACGTCGTATTTACGTATCGTGCGGCGATCGACTCGCGCAACGCGATCAGTGAAATGGCGCCCTATCTGCGCGTCGCTTCCGTCGACGCGCCGGATAAGTACACCGTCGTTTTTCATCTGAAGGCGCCATGGTCGGGCGCCCCGCGCGAACTCTTTGCGGCAAGCGACTACATCTTCGGGATTCTTCCGGCCCACGCGTTTCACGACAATACCGACATGCGTCGCGCCGCTTGGAACAATCGCCCCTTCGGTACGGGCCCGTTTTATGTGACGCAGTGGCGTCGCGGCGATCGTGTCGTTATGGAGCGCAATCCGTATTCATGGCAGCATCCGAAGTTGCAGCGGCTGATCGTTCGAATCGTCCCGGATGAAAACGCGGCGCTCGTTGCGATACGCGCGCATGAAGTCGACTTCACGGATATTACGGCGGATCAAGTGGAACAGATGCGGCCGCTGCGTGACGTGTCACTCATTGCCGTCCCGCGGAATGAAAGCGATCAGCTCGAATTGCAAACGCAGGGCGATGCGATGCGCGACCGGCGCATGCGCGAAGCGGTCGCGTATGCCATCGACCGTGCGACGCTCGCGCGAACCGTCTATCGCGGTCTTTCGCCGCTTGCCACCACCGAAGTGCCGCCGCTCTTTCCCGAACATGATGGATCGATCGTCGCGCGGACGTACGACCCCTCACGCGCCAGGGCGCTCGTGCGCGCCGCCGGCTACACGGGCGAAGTGCGCGTCGCATTCAACAATGCCGAGTCCATGTATCGCTCGGCGGCCACCGTCGTCCAACAGAATTTGCGCGATGCCGGCATGAACGCGGTCTTGCGCGGAGCCGCACCGAGTGTGTTGTACGGGCCGGCCGGGCAAGGCGGCATCTACTATGGCGGCCGGTTCGACGTCGCGGTGAGCGGCTGGTACGGCGGACTCGATCCCGAGACGTCGGAACCGTGGATTTGCGCCAATCGTGCGCCGAACGGCCCGAACCTCGCGCGATGGTGCGACGCCCCGTATGACGGCGCGTTCAACGATCAACAGCGCACGCTCGATCCGGTGCGGCGAACGCAAGACTTCCACACGATGCAGCAGCGCATGTCAAACAACGTTACGGCGGTGTTTATGGTGTACCGCACCGAATACGAAGCGATTAATCCCTCACTTCGCGGTGTCGCTCCGAACATGCTGTACAACTTCGGGCAAACTCAGGATTGGTCGCTCCAATGACCGCCGATACGATTGCTGCCATCGCGACACCGCCCGGCCGGGGTGCAATCGCCATCGTTCGCGTCAGCGGACCCGATGTGCGCAGGCTCGCGGCGCGGATCGTTCCCGACGTGCAGCTGCGCCCGCGCTATGCGCATTACGCGGAAATTCTGGATGAAAACCACCGCGCGATCGACCGCGGACTCGTGCTCTTTTCTCCGGCACCTCATTCTTATACCGGCGAAGACACGCTCGAGCTGCACGTACACGGATCGCCGGTCGTTGCAAATGACGTCGTTCGCGCCCTGCTTGCGCGGGGCGCGCGATTGGCGGAGCCCGGCGAATTCACGCGGCGCGCGTTCATGAACGGCAAGATGGATTTGCACGCCGCGTCGTCGGTTGCGGACCTCATCGACGCGGAAACGCGTTCGGCCGCACGCGCAGCACTGGCGAATCTCGGTGGCGGACTTGCGGGCGAGGTTCGCGCATTACGGTCGCGCTTGACGGCGATCGTCGAGGATTGCAGCGGCGCGATCGATTTCCCGGAGGAAGTGCCGGAGCCGGATCGCGAGCGCGTCGATACGGAGCTGCGCGCGGTGCTCGAGCGCCTCGAGCAGTTGCGGCACGACGGCGAGGTCGGCCGGCTCGTGCGCGAAGGCGTGAGCGTCGCGATCGTCGGACCGCCGAATGCCGGCAAGTCGTCGTTGCTCAATGCGTTGCTCGGCGAAGAACGCGCGATCGTCTCGGAAATCCCCGGCACGACGCGCGACACGATCGAAGAGTCGATCGCGATCGACGGCGTGCGCGTGCGCCTCGTCGATACGGCGGGCATCCGCGAACATGCGGACCGGCTCGAAGCTGCTGGGATCGACCGGACGCGTCGCGTGCTGACCTCCGCGCGTATTGCGTTGCTGGTGCTCGACGGTTCTCAACCGCTCGATGCTGAAGCGCGCGCCCTCTTAACCGCGACCGCTGATCGCGAGCGCGTCGTTTTTTTCAACAAAGCGGATCTCGGCGAAGACGGCGCGCACGAAGCGAACGTGCCGGATGCAATCGTCGGCTCCGTGCGCGAACCAGGGACGCTGCGCGCGATTCGCGCGGCGATCGCGCGCATTGGATGGGGCGGCGAAGTGCCGGATCTCGAGCGGCCGCATCTTGCGTCGCTGTATGAATTCGATGCCGTGAACGCGGCGATTGCGGCGCTGACGGAAGCGCGCGCGACGTTGCAGCGCGGCGACGCGATGGACTGGATAGTCAGCGATTTGCAACAAGCGTATGCTGTATTGGGGCACGTGAGCGGTGATTTCGCAGCCGAAGAAGTGCTCACGGGCGTCTTCGCGAGGTTTTGCATCGGAAAATAAGGAGGCTTCATGCTACACGCCCTGGCCCGCAACTGGTGGGCGGTCCTGATCCGCGGCATCGCGGCTATTATCTTCGGTATTCTTGCGTTTGCATGGCCGGGCGCGACCGGCGCTGCACTCGTTCTTCTTTTCGGGGCCTACGCATTCGTCGACGGAATCTTCGCTATTGTAGCGGCGATTCGAGCCGCGCAAGCGCACGAACGTTGGGGCGCATTCGTGATCGAGGGCATCATCGGCCTCATCATCGCTGCGATTACATTCTTCGAACCGCGCCTGACCGCGTTCGCGCTCTATATTACGATTGCGGCGTGGGCGATTCTCACCGGTATCTTTGAACTGGTCGCCGCGGTGCGGCTGCGCAAAGAGATTCAGAACGAATGGCTGCTCATACTGGGCGGCGTCGCGTCGCTCGTGTTCGGAATATTGATGATCGTCTATCCGCTCGCCGGAATCTTGACGGTGATCTGGCTCATCGGCGCATATGCAATCGTCTTCGGCGTGATGATGATCGGCCTAGCCCTGCGGCTACGCCCGTTTGCCAAACACGAACCTGCGCTAGTACGGTAGGCCGCGCGGTGGGGGTCCGCAGTGTGCGTCATAACGCGTACTGCAAACCTTCATCTCGAAGTAGGTCGGTCGCACCGGGGTCAGCGTCACGTGGAACGCTTGCATCGGCACTTCGTCCGAGTCGGCGGTGACGGTGTACGGGCCCGGTTTGAGTTTGGTCAGCGCGAAGCGGCCGTCACGGTCGGTCGTGGCTTCGGTCGTTGTCGGGCCCTCGGCCCGCACGTGCACGCCTTCAAGGACGTGGCCGTTGCCTTCGTCGAGGACGCGGCCGGTAAAGGCCGTGACCACTAGCGCAAGGGTAGCGAACGTGCGGATGTGCGCCATCGCCATATCTGATACACTAGCACATCGTGAACGGGGTGATCATTGTTGGCGGCGGTCATGCAGGCGTCGAAGCGGCGCTTGCTTCGGCGCGCCTCGGGGTGCCGACGGTGCTCGTCACCGGCGACCCACAGAAGATCTGTACGCTTCCGTGCAATCCGTCGATCGGCGGCAGTGCGAAGGGCCAGCTGGTGCGCGAGATCGACGCCCTTGGCGGGGCGATGGGAACGCTGGCGGACCAGTGCAGCGTGCACTCGCGGTTTCTCAATGAGAGCAAGGGTCCGGCGGTGCGCGCGCTGCGCCAGCAGATGGATAAGCCCGCCTACGCGCGTTTGGCGATTGAGGTCCTCGGTTCGCAGCCGAACCTTGCGATCGTTCAAGGGCTCGTCGAAGATCTGATCGTTGAAGCGGGCGTGGTGCGCGGGGTCGTGTGCGCGGACGGAACGCGTCACTATGCGCGTGCCGTCGTGCTCGCGACCGGCACGTTTCTCGGCGGCAAGACGTTCCGCGGCGACGTCGTTCAGCCCGAAGGCCGCTTCGGCGAAGCGCCGGCTGTCGGACTCTCGCACGCGCTGCGCCGCATTGGATTTCCGACGCGCCGTTTGAAGACCGGGACGCCGCCGCGTATCGATAAGACGAGCGTTGATTACGACGCGATGCACTTGCAACCGCCGAGTGAAATGCCGCTCATGTTTTCGTATACCAGCGAAGCGCGTTTTGCCGGTCCGCAATTGAATTGTTACATCACGCAGACCAACGATCGCACGCACGCACTCGTGCGCGAGAATCTGCATCTCTCGCCGCTCTACGGCTTGGATTTGATCGAAGGCATCGGTCCGCGGTATTGTCCGTCGATCGAAGACAAAGTCGTGAAATTCGCACACAATCCGACGCATTCGCTCTTTATCGAACCGGAAGGCTGGAACGAGCCGACGCTCTATGTCGGCGGATTTTCGACGTCGTTACCGGCGGAAGTGCAACTGGAAATGCTGCACACGCTGCCCGGATTGGAATCGTGCGTGATGTTGCGCGCCGGCTACGCGGTTGAATATGATATGGTGCCGCCGACGGAATTACGCGACACGCTCGAAACGCATCGCGTGCAGAATCTCTTCCATTGCGGACAACTCAACGGCACGTCGGGATATGAAGAAGCCGCCGCGCAAGGACTGATTGCCGGCATCAATGCGGCGCGCACGGTGCAAGGACGCGAACCGTTGCGTCTCTCGCGCAGCGATGCCTACATCGGCGTGATGATCGACGATCTCGTCAGCAAGGGCGTTGACGAACCGTATCGCATGTTGACGTCGCGCGCCGAACATCGCGTGATCCTGCGCCACGACAATGCCGATGCGCGTTTAACGCCGATTGGTCGCGAGATCGGACTCGTTTCGGACGATGCGTGGGATGCGTTCAACGATCGACAAGCGGCGTTGCACGACGTCATGAAGCGCGCGGAGCGTGCGCGCGTGCCGGTCGAACAGATCGGCGACCAGCGCTTCGAGGCGGGCGCGACGCTCGCCGACGCGCTGCGCCGCCCGACGCTCATGTTTGGTGATATTGCGCCATATTTCGACCCGCCGGTCGGCGATGAACTGGGCGAACGCGCGACGATTGAACTGAAGGTCGCGGGATACGTGCGCCGTCAGGAGATCGCGATCGAGAAAGCGGCGCGTACGGAGCGCGTCCTTATCCCCGAGAGCCTCAACTATGCCGGAATTGCGGCACTCTCGCGCGAGGCACGCGAAAAGCTGACGGCGCAGCGGCCGCGCACGCTCGGTGCGGCGAGCCGCATTCCCGGCGTCACGCCGGCGGATATCGCGATTCTAGGCCTCTTCGTCCAGCGAGAACGAAGCGCAGCGAGCGCGTGAGCGAGTTCGACGAACTCCTCGAGCTTCTGAGCGGTCACGTTCCCGAAGCGCATCGTGAACGGCTGTCCCGATACGGCGCGCGAGTGCTGGAGGTCAACCGGAAATTCAATTTGACCGGAGCCAAAGACGCGGCGGAGTTCGCCCCGCATATTATCGATAGCGTCTCGATCGCCGAGTACGTCGAGCAATCGCTGATCGACATCGGCTCGGGTGGTGGCTTGCCGGGGATTCCACTCGCGATCGTGACGGGCGTTCCGGTGACGATGGTCGAGTCGACGACGAAGAAGGCGCGCTTCCTCGAGTCGCTGCTCGCGGAATTCGAGCTCCAAGGCGCGGTCGTGGCCCAGCGGGCTGAGGTCGCTGCACATGACGCGGACCTTCGCGAGCACTTTCACACGGGCACGGCCCGAGCCGTATCGTCGGCGCCGACGGTCGCGGAGCTATTGTTGCCGTTCATTCAGAGCGGCGGCCGCGCGGTGCTGCAGCGCGGAACGATGGACGAGCGCGAGTATCAGGCGCTCGAGGACGCGTCGCTCGTCCTGGGAGGGCGCGTGGAGCGCGTGGTGCCGCAGCTGCCGGAAATCGGAGAAGCCGGAATCGTCCGTCAGGTCGTTATCGTGGAGAAGACGGGGCATACGCAGCCGCGCTTCCCGCGCCGCGTCGGCATCCCCGAAAAACGCCCGCTCTGTTTCTAACCGGTTCGGGCGCGCACTGCGTCGAGGAATCCGCCTAGAACCGGTCCGCCTAAGCGCTCGTCCAGCCCCATCCGCTCGGGATGCCATTGAATGGCCACGAGCCACGGCTTGCGCATCGGCGTCGTCCATTCCACGGCCTCGATGACGCCGTCTTCATGACGGGCGACGACGCGGAGGCCCTCGCCAACTTCGTCGATGGCTTGGTGGTGCGACGAGGTGGCGTCGCCGCGGTGAGTCCGGACGAGCCGATGGAGCGCGGATCCGGATTCGAGATGGACGGCATGACGCGAAGTGTCCGGCAGCCTGTGCTCGTTGTCCGGCAAATCGGGGATCAGGGTTCCGCCTTGATACACATTGAGCAACTGCATGCCCCTACAAATCGCGAGAATGGGAAGCCGGCGACGAAATGCCGCGTCGAGCATCTTCAGTTCTGCCTCGTCGCGGCCGGGAAACGTCTCGCAGACCTGTTCGGGATCGCGGGCACCGTAGCGATGCGGCTCAACGTCGGAACCGCCGACCAGCATAAGGCCGTCTATGTCCTCGAGCGCCTCGCGGTCGAGCGGCTGCGCGGCACCCGCGAGCCAAACGGGGTCGAGCCCGTCGCGATGTCCGGTTTGCTCGGCGCATGCAAGAAGAGCACCAAGGTATAACCGGTACTTCGGAGTTCCCTGATCGTAGCTCAGCCCGATCTTCACTTCTTAGGCAACTTCGCTGCGCTCCCCAGGTGTCATCCTGAACCAAGGTGCGAAGCACCGCAGTTGAAGGATTGTCTCAAGACGAACGCCCGATTTGGCCCTTCGGAGAGCGCGTATTTAACGTGAAACGAAAGATTAAGGCTCCGTCGCGTTTACCGTGAAACAGAAGATTAAGACATGTACCGTCCGCATCCGCTAGACGAGCGGCTGGCCGCCACCTTGCCGGCCGGGTCGCTGTACACGGTCGGCGGCCGCGTGCGGGACGAGCTTCGAGCCGACATCGAGGGCGGCGAGGCGCCGGCCAAGGATTCGGACTACGTCGTGACCGGTGTCCCCATCGACGAACTGCGGTCCAGGCTCCAGCCGCTTGGCAAAGTCGACCTCGTCGGTGCAGCTTTCGCCGTGGTCAAGCTCACCGTTGACGGCGAGACGGTCGACGTTGCCCTTCCGCGTCGCGAGAAGTCGACCGGCCACGGCCACAAAGACTTCGAGGTCCAAAGCGGTCCGGAGATTCCCATCGAGGATGACTTGGCACGCCGGGATTTCCGCATGAACATGATCGCGCGCGCTCTCCCGGGCGGGGCGCTCCTCGACCCCTACCACGGTGAAGCGGACATCCGCGCTCGCAGAATCGACATCCTGGCGCCACAGACGTTCGAAGAAGATCCGCTGCGGATGCTGCGGGCCGCGCAATTTGCCGCGCGTTTCGGCTACGAGCCCACGCCGCAGACGGTCGACGCGATGCGGGCCGCAGCACCGCTCGTGAAGACGGTCTCGCCGGAGCGCATCCACGACGAGCTCATGAAGCTGTTCGAGCGGGCGCCGAAACCGTCGATTGGTTTCCGTTTACTCCAGGAAACGGGTGTGCTGCAGCACTTCTGGCCCGAACTGCTCGAGGGCGTCGGCGTCGAGCAGAACGAGTGGCACGCGTACGACGTGTGGCGCCACAACCTCGAGACCATGGACGCGACGCCGCCCGGTGACGGCATCTTGCGCGTCGCGGCCTTACTCCACGACGTCGGAAAGCCGCGGACTAAGGAGGACGGCCATTTCTACCGCCACGAAATCGTCGGCGCCGAGATGGCAGAAGAAATGCTTAGCAGGCTAAGGTTTTCGAACGATGATGTGGCGACCGTTGAGCACCTCGTCCGGCACCACATGTACAATCAAGATCCTGAACTCAGTGACGCCGCCGTTCGCCGATTCGTGCGGCGTATCGGTTTGCAGCATCTGCAGCGCCAGTTCGCCGTGCGCGCCGCCGATATCGTCGGTTCCGGTATGCCGAAGCGCGACGACTCGAACGAACGGTTCGAAGCGCGCGTGTGGGCCGAGGTCGAACGAAAGCCCGCTTTCTCGGTTACCGATCTAGCGGTAGACGGTGCCGACGTCATGTCGGCAATGGTGCAACGCGGTTTGGCAGCGCCGGGATTTCGCGGAGATCGCCGCGTCGGCGACGCGTTGCAGTGGCTTTTCGAGCAGGTCACGGAGCGGCCCGAGCGTAACGAGCGCGAGACACTGTACGCACTTCTCGACGAATACTTCGCGGGAGTGCCGTAACATTTTCAGGACCTCTCTTTGAGTCGAATCATCGCCCTCGTCAATCAAAAAGGCGGCGTCGGAAAAAGCACGACGGCCGTAAATCTTGGTGCTGCACTTGCGGTGCAAGGCCGCAAAGTGCTCGTCGTCGATTGCGATCCGCAAGGCAACACGACGACCGGTTTCGGCATCGAAAAACACGGGCTCACGCGCGACGTGTACAACGTGTTGATGCAGGAAGCAACGATTGACGACGTCGTGCAGCGCACGGAACTCGAAAGTTTGCAGCTCGTGCCCGCGACGATCAATCTCGCCGGCGCCGAAATCGAGCTCGTCTCCGGTCTCTCACGTGAAACGCGGCTGCGTCAAGCGGTTGCGCCCGTTGCGTCGCGCTTTGATTTCGTCTTGATCGACTGTCCGCCGTCGCTCGGTCTATTGACGATCAATGCGCTGACCGCCGCGGAAGAAATCATCATTCCGGTGCAGGCGGAATATTACGCACTCGAAGGGCTTTCGCAACTTACCGCGGTCGTCCGCCGCGTGCGCGAAGCGCTCAATCCGACGCTTCACGTGAGCGGCGTGCTCGTGACGATGTTCGACGGGCGCACGCGACTTGCAATGGAAGTGCTCGATGAACTCGAAAAATTCTTTCCGGAACAAATGTTCAAAACGCAGATTCCACGCAATATCCGGCTGTCGGAAGCGCCGTCCTTCGGCAAGCCCGTCATTCTCTTCGACGTGAAGAGCCGCGGCGCGCAAGCGTATCTCGCCCTCGCGCGCGAGTTGCTCGCGCCCGAAAACGCGCAGGCCGTCGGGCACGGCGCGTGAGTCAAGCTCCCAAACGCGGTCTCGGCAAAGGGCTCGGCGCGCTGCTCGGCGACGCGCCGGTTCCGACTGCGCCTGCCGCACGTGAAACGATGCGCGAAGTGCCGATCGCATCGATCACGCCGAACCCGCACCAGCCGCGTTCGACGTTCGATCAAGCCGCGCTCGACGAATTGCAAGCCTCCATCGCGAACTACGGCGTGCTCGTGCCGATCATCGTGCGCAAGCGCGGCGAAAAGTACGAACTCGTCGCGGGCGAGCGGCGTTGGCGCGCGTGCGCGGCGCTTCGTAAAGAGACGATTCCGGCCATCGTGCGCGAGAGCGACGATCGCGATTCGCTCGAAGTCGCGATCATCGAAAACCTGCAGCGTGAGAACTTGAATCCGCTCGAAGAAGCGGCCGGATTCTCACATCTGATCGAAGAGTACGCACTGACGCAAGACGAAGTCGCGCAGCGCCTCGGCAAAAGCCGTCCCGTGATTGCGAACGGATTGCGTTTGCTCCAACTGCCCGACGCGATCAAAGCCATGCTCGCCGCGGGCCGGCTCTCCGCCGGACATGCGCGCGCGCTCCTCGCCGCGCCGGCGGATCAGCGGATTCAACTCGCGGAACGTGCGGTAAACGAAGGGCTTTCCGTGCGCGCGCTCGAGCGTCTCACGGGCGCCGTCGACACGCCGAATGCGCAGAAAATTCCGCGCGCCCGCGAGCTCTCTGCGGAAGAACACGATTTTGAATCGCGGCTGCGCGAGCGATTCGGTACGCATGTTGCGCTCGTACGCAGCGGACGCGGCGGCCGCATCGAGTTTCGCTTCACGAACGATAAAGAATTACTGCGTCTGGGCGATTTGCTTCTCGATATTCAAGAATGATTCCGTTTACCCGCATCCTCACCGTGCTGATGTTCGGTGTGCTCTGTTTCGTCCTGATCGTGCCGCTGGCATTACAGCGTCACAACATGTTCATTGCGATCGGGATCAGCGTCGCCTTCGTGTTGTATTTGATCGCGAATGTCGTGCTATGGCGACGGATGAAACGGCGCGCGTAAGCCGCCTCCACGGCATTTACGCGATAGTGAACGAGACCGGCAACGTCTTGGATCTCGCCCGCGCAACGCTCGACGCCGGAATCGGCATCATCCAGTACCGCGCGAAACGCGGTATCATTCCCGCGCATCTGCGCGCTTTGCGCGAGATAACGTCGCATGCCGGAGCGCTGCTCGTCGTCAACGACGATTGGCGCGCGGTGATTGAATTCGATTGCGACGGCGTGCATCTCGGTCCCGACGACGACGGGTTCGTGGACGTCGCGCCGGTCCGCGAAGCGATCGGTACGCGGCTTATCGGGCTCTCGTGCGGCACCGTCGAGGAAGCGCGCGAGGCGAATCGGCTCGGCGCCGATTACATCGGGGTCGGTTCGGTGTATGCAACCGCGTCGAAGGCCGATGCCGGCGATCCGATCGGAATCGAGGGCCTACGCCGGGTCGCGGCCGTCGCAACGATGCCGGTCGTGGCGATCGGAGGGATAACGGCGCACAACCTGGAGCCGGTTCGTCAAAGCGGCGTCGCGATGGCTGCCGTCATTTCAGCCATCGCGGGCGCTTCGGACCCGCGGGCCGCAGCCCGGGACCTCGTTCGCCGGTGGAACGGCGATGGCGAAGTTTGACGACACGTTCGCGGACCTCAAAGCGCTCCTTGCGCCCTACGCCCCGCGACTCCATGTGAGCACCGATACCGCGTCAACCTACATGCTCGAGGGGGAGTACGCGCCGGCCATCAACCGGCCCATGTTCTTCGCGGGCGTGCGGGCGGGACGCGCCTATGTTAGCTTTTATTTGATGCCGGTCTACTCGAACCCGGAATTAATGGGCCGCATCTCTGATGCTCTCCGGCGGCGCTTGCACGGAAAATCGTGTTTTAACTTCACCCGGCCGGAACCGGAATTATTCGCTGAATTGAGTGCACTCGTGCGCAACGGGTTCGAGTGCTACGAGCGTCTGGGCTACGTAAAATGACGAGTGTCTTGTCGATCGGAACTACGCATCCTTGGAACATCGCGGGCGTCGGCCTCGACATGCTGGTCGGTCACGAGCTCGGCGTGCGGACTGTTACCGTCCGAACCGCCGTCACGGCGCAAGACGAGCGCGGGCTGCATGCAATCGAAACGCTTTCGCCTTACATTGTTCGCGCGCAATTCGAGACTGCGCATCCATCCGAGACCGACGCGGTGCGGGTCGGCGCGCTCACGTCGGCCGAGATGGTCGCCGTCGTCGGCGAAGGGCTTCGAAGCTACCACGCGGTCCCGATCGTCGTCGATCCGGTTTTTCACGCGTCGCGCGGCGGAGTGTTTGCGGACGGCAGTACTATCGCTGCGTTGCGCGAGGCCATTCTCACGCTGCCGAACGTGATCGCGACGCCGAATATCGGCGAGGCGCGTCAGCTCCTCGGCGGGCGGCACATCGATCGCAACTCACTCGCTCAGGCGGCGCGCGACGTGCAGCAGCTCGGTTGTCGTGCGGTCCTCTTGAAAGGCGGCCATCTGCCGGGGAACCCCGTCGACGCACTTGCCACGCGAGACGACGTCGAGCTTTTCGACGGCGCGCGCGTCGACGGCGAGCTGCGTGGAACAGGATGTTTGCTTGCGATGGCGCTTGCCTGCGCCCTTGCGCAAGGCGATACGCTGAGCGACGCGGTGCGCTTTGCGCGCGCGTTCGTGCGGCGAAAGATCGCGAGCCCGCGGAAGTTCGGGGGCCTTCCCGTGGCGTATTAGCCGCGAGATGACGACCACGACCGCACCCTTGACTTCTGCAAAACCGCGCGTCATGTCGGGAATGCGCCCGACGGGAGGCTTGCACCTCGGGCATCTCGTCGGCGTGCTCACGCAGTGGACCGCGTTTTGCGACACGGCCGACGCGTTCTTTGAAATCGCCGACTTGCACGCGTACACGACGGGATACGAAAATCCGCAGGCTATTCGCGATGCGCGCAACGAGATGGTCGCGGTGTGGCTCGCGGCGGGCGTCGACCCGAAGAAGTCGACGATCTTCTTGCAGTCCGCCGTGCCCGAAATTGCGGAACTGCAGGCGCTACTCGCAATGATCACGCCGGTGTCGTGGCTCGAGCGCGTGCCGACCTGGAAAGGTCAGATCGAAGAGCTCGGCTCGCATGTCGCGACATACGGATTTCTCGGTTATCCGTTACTGCAGTTATGCGACATTGCGATCGTTCGCGGCGAACGCGTTCCGGTCGGGCGCGATCAGGTGGCGCACCTGGAATTCGGTCGCGAAGTCGTGCGGCGTTTCAACTATTTGTACGGCGACGGAAGCGAAGTACTTGTCGAGCCGCAGCCGACCCTGACGGAATTCGCAGAAGTCCCCGGCACCGACGGACGAAAGATGTCAAAGTCGTATAACAACGCGATTTTAATCGCCGACGATGAAGAAACGACGACGAAGAAAGTCCGTTCGATGATCACCGATCCGCAGAAAGTGCGCAAAGGCGATCCGGGACGTCCGGAAGTTTGTCCCGTGTTCGCGCTGTGGAAATTCGTCAACCCGTTGAAATTGGACGGCATCGCCGAAGGCTGCCGCAGCGGCGCGCTCGGATGCGTTGCGGATAAAACGGACTTCGCCGAACAACTCAATGCGTATCTGCGCCCCGTGCGCGAACGTCTCGCGGTATTTCGCGACGATCCCGCGCAAGTCGAAGCAATCATCGAAGAAGGCACAGCTCGCACACGCGAAATCGCGTCATCCGTCATGCTCGACGTGAAACGCGCTATGAAACTGCTGTAGCCGATCGCGACGAACAAAAAGCCCGCCGAGATGTTTCGGCGGGCTTTTCAATTGAGGCGATCCCTCAACTTCGTTCAGGATGACATGGGATTATTTTACGACGTGCCAGTCGCTCATGACGTATTGCGCGCCGCTCGACGTGACCGTCAACGTTCCGTCGCCGAAGGCGTCGACGGCGAAGGTGGAAATTTGCGTGCCGTTATTGCTGACGGTGCCGGTAATGAATTGGCTGTTTTGCGGTTGTACGCCGCTGTTCGTCGTTACGTTAAGCGTATTGCCGTTCGCAAGTTGCGCGTTCGTCACCGTGAGGTTCGTCAACAGTCCGTGGTTGAACGTCACGGTAACCGGAATCGAGTACGTCCCAGTAGCGGTGCCGCCCGAGAGCGAATATTCCGGCGTCGCGATCGGGCAAGCCGTGTTCGCTGCGCCGATGTTGATTGCGAATGACCCGATTGCACCTTTATAAGCCGTCCCGCTGTTCGTCGACTGCCACGTGACGGAGCCGTCGCTGTTCACCGTGCGCGTTCCACTCGACGCGCCGCCCTGATTGCCGAACGTTTCATTCAGCGACGCAATGCCGGTTGCGTTATAGCCCGCGGCATCGGAGCAGTACGCGTTCACGCCGTTGCTGCCGGCCGTCATGACGAGCTCGTCGTCATTCAGCATCGTCTTCGAGCCGCTGATATCCAGTTCGCTCGTAGCGGAACGATCGAAACCGTTCGCGACATTCGGAAAACCGTTCGCGTTATAGCTGCCGTTGATAAAGCTGACCATCGTCGTTCGCTGCGCCGTCGGTGTCGCGTTGTTGATCGCATATTGTTTTTCCGTGCGGTTGACGGTCTCCGACGTTCCGCTAACGTTGAAGATGCGAACGATGTCGCGCGCAAGTTCCGTGCATCCGCTATCGTAGAAATACTGCTCTTCGGTCGAGTTCGGATCGTTGTTCTTGTCGGGTGCGAAGAACTCGCTTCCGCTATTGCACTGGCCGCTGCTGCCCGCCATCGCGACGAGCTGACCGCGTCGCATCACCATGGATGCGCCGGACACGGTGCTGTTAAAATTCGTGATGTTCTTGACGGGATCGCCCAGCGAATTTGCGACGGTGATCGCCGTTTCGGATTGTGACTGCGACGAGACGTTGCCGCCGGAGGGTGGATTAGGGACGGGATTGTTCCCGCCGCCCGACGTTCCACCGCCGCCGCCGCATGCGGTGAGTGCGAAGGTCGTTGCTAACGCAAGAAGTAGGGGGGTGCGCATTGCTCGTGTTCCTCGTGTTGGTGAAGTAGATGTGCCGGGTTTGCTTCCCAAGCATAGAGGCAAGCGCGCGCACGTTCATTAGCGCAGCCTGAGAGAATGTCACAACTCCTGATGCGCGCTCGATATCACGGTTGCAGGGGCTGCAGGAGGATCCATATGAAGCTGCGCTTTGCCGCGTTGGCGCTTATCGCCATGTTCGGATTTGCCACGATCGCGCGCGCCGATGAAGGCCCGACCAACACCGGCCCGATGACCATGAGCGAGACACAATTTGCTCAACAGGTTCAACAAGATCTCACTCGCCGGTATCCGAACGCGAGCGACGCGGTGAAGGCCGGGTACGTGCGCTACACCTCACCCGACGACACGGGCGCGATCAGTTACGCAAATAAGCAGTGGGCGTCCGATCAATCGCATCCGAGCCAGCTGTGGTACGACAAGAACGGCGATTTACTCGGCGCCGATTTCTCCGTGTTGCGTCCGAACAACGAGCCGCGTCCGCAATTGTGGGGTGTGGATCCGGGCCGCTGGGTGGAACTCAACGGGCACGTCCACTACGTCACCAAAGATGCGAGCGGCGCGATGAAGTACGATCAGTGGGTTTGGAACAAAGACTTTGTCGCCGCGGGCGGATCCCTGACGAGTCCGTCGGCCGACACATTAGTGAAGATGGGCAAAGTTAAAAGCGCAAGCGATGTCGCGACGATCTTTGAGTTTCCGACGATCTGGGATCTCGTCGTCTGGGTGAAGCCGAATCCATACGGCGCATTCGCTTGGGAGAACCCGTCCTCCAAACCATAGCGCACCCCTGTGTCATCCTGAGCTTGTCGAAGGATCGTTACGAACAAAACGCCCGACGAGATTTTGCCGGGCGTTTCTATTGAGGCGATCCTTCAACTGCGCGCCTGCGGCGCTCCGTTCAGGATGACACTTAGCCTTTAAATTTCGGCAGCACGGTGCGGATTTGGCTGAGCGCGTAATCGATGTCGTCGAGGGAGGCGGCGTAGGAGAAGCGGAGGTAGCCGGCGCCGGCGGGGCCGAACGACGAGCCGCCGCCGCAGGCGACGCCGCCTTCTTCTAAGAGGTAGCTCGCGAGCGCTTTATCGTCGTGCGTGATCTGTTGCACGTTGGGGAACGCGTAGAAGGCGCCCTCGGGCAGCGTACAGCTCATGCCGGGAATCTCGTTGAGTCCCTTCACGAGTTTGTCCCGGCGTTGACGGAAGATTTCGTTCATCTCTACGACCGGCGCGTCGTCGCCCGTCAGTGCGGCGACGCCGGCCTTCTGCACGAACGTCGCGACGCAGCTGAACGTGTTGTTGTTGAAGAGCGTGACGATCTTGCAGAGCTCTTCCGGCATGACCGCGTAGCCGAGGCGCCATCCGGTCATCGCGTAGGCTTTCGAGAAACCGTCGACGATGATCGTGCGCTCTTGCATGCCCGGGAGCGACGCGATCGAGATAAACTCGGTCTCGAGATAGAAGTTACGGCTATATATCTCGTCCGAGATGACGAGGAAGTCGTGCTTCTGCGCAAGCTCCGCGATGCGCTCGAGATCTTCGCGCAAGAGGACGCCGCCCGTCGGATTGTGCGGCGAATTGATCACGATGGCTTTCGTGCGATCGCTGACGCGACGTTCGAGTTCGTCGAGATCCATGCGCCAGTCGAGTGATTCGCGCAACGGAATGCGGATAACGTTGGCTTGCAGATAGGTCGATGCCGATCCGTACGCCGGATATGCCGGATCGAAGTAAATGAAGTCGTCGCCGGGATTCAGGATCGCGCTCAGGATGTTCCAGATGATCGGTTTTGCGCCCGGCGCCACCGTCACGTTTGCGTGCGTGTATGGTTTCGGCATCTTGCGAAAACGTGTCGCGTAGTCAGCAACGGTTTCGCGGAGTTCCATGATGCCGGCGGACGGTGTGTAATGCGTGTCGTGCGCCATCAGCGATGCAACGGCGGCATCTTTGATGTGCTTCGGCGTGTCGAAATCGGGTTCGCCGATTTCCATGTGCACGACGCGACGCCCGGTCGCCTCGATCTCTCGGGCGCGAGCTAATACTTGGAATGCGTTCTCTGCACCTAAGCGAGCAACCGCATCCGCAATTCGTTTATCGTGCACTGCCAACATCGACACAAAGCCTTTCAAAATTTAGATAAATTCGACGTAATTAAATCAAGGGGGCGCCCTGCGCCTGTCGAAGCGTCTCGCGTCATGCGCACCCTGTCCGAAGTTTTTGCGCCAGGAGCACCGACGTTACCAGAAGGTCTCCGAACGCTCGTCGTTTCGCCCGACCGCGAGTTGGAACCTGGAATGACGGTGCGTGCCGCATTCACGTTCCGCAATCAAGGTGGAGCGCCCGCAACCGGTGTCCGCGTGCGTTTCAATTTACCTGACGGACTCGTTTATCTCGTTGGTACGGGTCAACTCGACGGCGCCGATCTCGACGACGAACACGGCAACTCGCCGTTGCTCTCGCGTTCCGGCGCGCACATCGGCGACGTCGGCCCCGGCGAAGAACGCCGCCTCGAAATTGCGTACAGCGTCGCGGGTGCAATCGAAAACGGAACGACGATCGAATTGCAAGCCGCGGTTGCTTCCTTTGAAGTGCCGCCGGTCGGCTCGAACATCGTGCGTCTCATCGCGCGCAGCCGTCCGCAACTCGAAAACGCACTGACCAGCGTCGCAATCGAAGCTCGCTCTGAGCCGGTGCCGGGCGCCGAGGCGCAAATTACAGTGCGTCTGCACAATGCGGGTGAATCGAGTGCGCGCGACGTGGTCGTCGTTGCGCCGGTTCCCGAGCACACGAGTTACATCGCCGGTTCGGCCCGCGTGAACGGCCGTGAGATCGAACGAGATCTCGGGCTGCCGTTCGACCGCGTATACGCGCCGATCGTCACGGCTGCGCTGGCGGCCAGCGCGAGCAATACGCTCGTCTATCGCGTACGGATCGATTCGCCGCTCGACGACGGCACGGAGATCTCGGCGCGCGCGTCGGTTGCATCGCAGGAAACGGCCGCATTCGAACTCGCGCCCGCGTCGCTGGTCGTTCGTTCTGCGCCGCACTTCGATGACGATCGAACGTCGTTTACCGTCGAACCGACGCATGACGTGCGTCCGGGACAACGCGTGACGCTCTCGCTCTGCGCGCATAACGCCGGTTCGGCTGCTGCCGAGGACGTGCTGGCGACGATCGAGCTGCCCGATACGCTGCTTCCCGTGCGCGGTGCTACGCAAATCGACGGGCATGCGCTGCGTGAAGGAAAGAAAAATAACGGACTCGTCTTCGAACTCGGCCGCATCGACGCCGATGAACGCGTTGATTTGCGCTGCGAAGCGATCGTCATGTCGCCGCTCGGCGACGGCTCGACGTTGAGCGTTGGTGCATCGCTCGAATGGGAACCGTCAGGCGATGCATCGGAGCGCAAGTTCGAAAAAACCATCGTCGTGCATTCCGAACCATCGCTTGCGGCGCGCCGCAATACAATTGCGCGCGCGGGCGCCGAGGTCGTGCGGCCCGGAGAAGAAGTCGAGGCGACTGTCGTTGTCGCCAATGACGGCAGCGCGGCGGCAACCGACTGCGTGTTGCATCTGCGTCTCGATGCAGCGCTCGATGAAGTTCGTGTGAGCGAGAAGGGTTCGCGCGTCACGCTCGACGGCGATGCGGCGGAGATCGGAACGCTCGAACCGTATTCGAAGCGGAAGTTCCAAGTGCGCGCGCGCGTTCGCACACCGTATGCGGACCGCAGCGAATTGCGAATTGGTGCGAGTCTGCATTCACGCGAGCTTGGCGAAACGCCGCTCGGTGACGTGTTGTGGCGCGTCGATTCGCATCCGGCGTTTTCGCCGCAGAGTTCGCATCTGCAACTTGAAAGCGAAGACATCTTGCGTCCGAATCAGCTTGCCGACGTCGCGGTTCGCGTGACGAATGTGGGCACGGATGTCGCGCACAACGTGCGCGTCCGGCTCTACGTTTCCCCGGAAGCACGGCTGGAAACGGTCGACGGCGCGACGCGTGAAAAATCGAAACTCGTCTTTGGCGAGATTCCGCCCGGCGCGACGGCCGAAGCGCGCCTCGGACTGCGTCTGCTGCGCAGTCTTGCAAAGGAATTTCCCGTAACCGTTGACGCCGTGTTGACGTCCGACGCGATGCTGCCGGTGCCGCTGCAACGGTTGACGATCGTCACGACCGCTGAACCCGATTTCTCGGTCGGAACGCTTCGCAGCGAACCGTTGGATATGGTCGACGTCGGCGAGACGATCGAATGGGTGCTCCACGTCCGCAACGGCGGCGATGGTCCGGCGCGTCGCGTGCAGATCGTGTGCGGCCAGCCCGATTCGCTCATCTACGTCCCGAATTCGACGACGGTCAACGACGTGCCGATTCGCGATGTCGGCGCATTTTCGGCGCTGGCGAGCGAGCGCGGCATCGTCCTCAACGATGTCGATCCCGGCGTCGAAGCCACGATCCGCTTCCGCGACGTCGTGCACAACCAGCTTCCTGCCGGCGAGGCGATCGTTCGTGTAGCAAACATCCGCTACGACGGCGAGCGCGATGACGAAATTAACTCGAACGAACTGAAAGTTCGTGCGACGCCGGTGTTTGCAAATGCAATCCCGGGTTTACCGTTCGGCTTGGACGGCATGGTCGGCCCGGCATTCGCCGGCGCACAACGCGCTCTGCCGGAAGACCGTTTCATGGAACTGCCGCCGGCGACCCCGGTCAACGGTGATGCGCATAATGGTCACGGCACGCGCAGTTGGCTCGCGCACAACGAGTACCCGGCGCTCGCGCCCAGCAACGGCGAAATGCATACCGGAGACGAAGTCGTCGAAGGATCGCTTGCCGCCGAAGGCGGTGTCGGCGTTGCCGTAACGTTTACCGCAGACCGGCACGCGCGCATTCTGCGCTTCTTAGATGAAGCGCGCTTTGATGGATTGATCACGCATCTCTTCGCCTTGCGCGCGCTCTTCCCGGAAGCGATCGGCGATGCGCATATCGGCGCCGTTGCGTCGATGCGCGACGTGCTGCGCGAAGAACTCGACAGGCTCTTCATCAAGCTGCGTCTTCCGAACTATGTCATCGCACCACGCGACATCGAAACGCCGTCAATGCGCGCGACGCTCGAGCGTCTGCTGCACGACATCACCGCAGCGCGCGGCGTGCCTGCAGAGACCCCGAACGTGACCGTGATTTTGCGCGGTGCGTTCGATCCGGCGGAAGTTGCGGAAATGAGCGAACATCTGGGCGATGCCGAACTTGCGTCGGCGCTGCCGTGGGCGATCTCCGCACGGCTGCTGCCGGACGGAACGCCGCAGCTTGCGCACTATCGCGCCATGTTGATCGAACGTCTCGACGCGTTCACTGAAACGGACGCGAGCGAGTTTCTCGACGCGCTGCAGCGCCGTCGCGACATCGCGCTCGACGCCGCACTCGACGTAGTGCGCACGTCACTTCACGCGAACGCCGTCTGACCTATGACCATCGCCGTCATCCTCGTCATCGTCGTGGGCATCCTGATCGGCGTATATGCGTGGATGGCGCCGCGGCGCGCGGAGCGCGTGCGCGTGCAGCGTTCGGAAGAACCGCTGCAAGGGACGACGGACTGGACGAATGCGGCCGGCGACGAGTTCGCCGGCCTTTCCGAGTCGGCACGGTGCGACATGGTCTTCGCGGTCGCCGCGCTCGACGACGAACGCTCACACCATCTGCTCGAGCACGCGCTGAACGATCCGGCCGAGGCTGTGTCGCTCGCCGCCGCGCACGTGTTGATCTCGAGCGGGCGCCGAAACACGGTCGACTCGTTTCTTTCGGGCAATCCGGGACGGCGCGCCGACCGGATCGCGCAGACCCTCTCGCTCCTTGATTCGCAGCGTAGCGACTAGGCGCGCGCCAACATAGGTCGTCCCGCTACTTAAAGGGAAAGAATCGGCTGTGGCCTCAACGTCGCTGACCGGCATTTTTGCCCCGGGCTCTCCCGCTTTGGTCGAGAGTCTTCGCACGTTGGTCTTGGACCCGGCACGCACGGTGCTACCGGGCGAGACGATCCGCGCGACCTTCAGCTTTTCGAACCTCGGCGGCGCGGCCGCGACCGGCGTGCGCGTGCGCTTTGCGCATCCGCAAGGATGCGAACACGTCGCAGGCGGCGACTTGGTCGATGACGCGCCCCTCGAAGGCGACGCCGGTTTTATCGATCCCAACGGCGCGCCGATCGCCGATCTCGAACCGAACGCGCAACGCCGCGTAACATGCACGTTCCGCGTCAATGACACGATCGAAGACGCGAGCGAACTCGTCTTCCAAGCGGCGCTCGTCACCGATCAAACGCCGCTCGTGGGTTCGAATATCGAGCGCGTCGCGGTGCGCAGCCGTCCCGAACTGCAAAATAGTTCGACGCTCGTAACGTTGTCCGCGCCCGCGCAGCCGCATCCAGGCGATGTGATTTCGATTCGCGCGACGGTTCGCAATACGGGCGCATCGAGCGCGCATGACGTCGTCGTCATTCTTCCCGCGCCGGCGCATACGACGTACATTGCGCGCAGCGCGCGCGTCGACGGCCGTCTCGTCGCCGGCGTCGAAGGCGAAGCGTTCGACTACGATAGCGCGACCGTCGTGAGCGAGCGTCTCGCGCCGGGGCAATCCGTCCTCGTTGAATATCAGGCGCAAATTGATTCACCGCTCGCCGACGGTACGCGCATCAAAGCGTCGGGAACGGTCGGTTCGCGCGAATCGGCGGAATTCACAATTGCATCGGCCGAGATCGTCGTCGTCTCACCGGTTGATTTCGACGGCGAAGACACCGCGCTGACCGTGTTGAGCGACGATGCCGTGACACCGGGCATGCGCGTTCCGATGATCCTACGCGCGATGAACAACGGCACGGGCATTGCGCAACGCGTGCAGGTCTCATTTGCGCTTCCGGCCGGCTTGATTTATGCACCGGGTTCCGCGCACATGGACGGACAGCCCGTGAGCGATGATTCGATTCCGAATCTGACGTTCTCGCTCGGTGCGCTTCCGGCAGGCCGCATGGCGGAAGTCGGCATCGCTGCAACGGTTGCGGTACCGGCGCCCGGACAAACGGTGTTGCCGATAGATTCATCACTGCGCTGGAAAACCGGGGAGCGTTCGTTCTCGCGACGTCTCGCGGTTCGCGTCGCGCCGCGGTTTAGCCGCGCGCGCAACTTTGTCACCGCGCACGAAGGCGTCACGCAAGCGCGCGATGAGGTGTCCTTCGACGTGCACGTGTACAACGACGGAACTGCGCCCGAATCCGACGTCCGGCTGCGCCTCGTTCCGGGCTTGTATCTCAACGACGTTCGCGTCAGCGAAGGCGGCAGCGAGCCGTGGCTCTACACGGGTCCGGTCGAACTCGGCGTCGTCGCACCACATAATGAACGCATTTTCACCGTGCACGCGCGTATCGCGTCGAAAGTGCCCGATCGTTCGACGGCAACGCTCGGCGTCGTGTTGGAACATGCAGACGGAGCCGTGGATCTCGGTACCGCGTCGATCGTCGTACGTTCGCGCGCGAGCGTCGATCGCGTCGAATGGGAATTGGAATCGCATGAACCGCTGCGTCCAAATCGCACGGTCGACCTCATCGTGCGCGTGCACAATAGCGGTTCCGATGTGTTGCGCGACGCGCGCTTGCTGTTGACCTTGCCGCCGGAACTCGTCGTCGAACGCGCCGTCGATGCGCGCCGCGACCGCGACGGGCTCGCTTTTGCCGACGTTGCGGCGGAAAGTACGCACACCGCGCGATTGACGCTGCGGTTGTTGCGCGCGATTTCCGGAAACCGCACGCTTGCGCTCGAGGGTTCGCTGCAAGGAAAAGGCATCAGTCCGGTGCCGTTCCCGGCGCTCGATATTGCGACGCACGCCGAAGCGCAATTCGCACCGAGCGCGCAACTGATTGCGATTCCGGCCGACGTCGTGAACGCGGGCGAGCGGTTGTACTACGAAGTGCGTTTGCGCAACGACGGCGACGGGCCGGCGGAGCGATTGACGATACGCGTCGTACCGACGAACCTCGCCGTGTACGTCCCGTCGTCGACGACAATCAACGGCATGGCGATCAACGACGATGCCGGCGCGTCGCAATTGTGGTCCGCACGCGGACTCGTCCTTGCCGACGTGAATCCGCAAGTGGAGTTGCGCGTGCGCTGGGAGATGATGGTGATGTCGCCGCTCGCGGCCGGCACGCCGCTCGATACGCGCGCCGTCTTCGAGTGGGGCGAAGGCACGACGTTTGCAATCGCGGCGCCGACCATTCGCGTGCAAGCGCAGCCTTCACTGAGCGAATCGGTCGCCGGTACCGCGCTTTCGATCGCGCGCATTTTCCCGGCAGAAGCGCCGGCATACGAACCGCCGCCGTTACCGGAACCCGAACCGCAATTGCAACCGCGACCCGAAGTCGCCGAAGGGCAACCGCCGCGCGCAATTGCCGAGATCGTCGCTGCTCAAGCGGAAGCGCTCGCCCCTGCGGTTACGCCGCCGGAAGAGCTGCCGACGCCGGTTCTCTACGTCGACTTCACGCCGGAACGCCTCGGTCACACGTTGCGAATGCTCGAACGCAGCGATTCCGCCGGCGGCTTGATCCAGCATCTCTTTGCGATGCGCATGTTCTTCCCGGAATCGGTCGTCGACGGTCAGCCGCAGCTCACGGCAACCTTCGCATCGGCGAGTCGCGCGTTACGCGCACCGCTCGAAAAGCTCTTCGTGCGCTTGCGTATGCCGCGTCTGCAGATCACCGGCAAAGATCTGGAAGATCGCGAGAGCCGCGACGCGCTCATCAATCTCGTCAACGATCTCATCTTCGCGCCGTCTGCCCGTCCGAAGACGCCGCCCGATGGTCTCATTCGGATCGAAGGCAGCGTTGAGCTCGATGTCGTGCGCGCGTTGCTGCCGGAACTCGACGCGGTACCGGTCGGCGGCGTCACGCCGTGGTTGATCAACGCGCAACTGTTGGGTACGACGATCTTCAATGACGGAAATCGTTCGGATAGCCTCGAGCGCTATCGCGCGGAACTGCTCAACGTGTTGAGCGTCCTCAACGAGCTGCCCATCGAAGAGTTCCATCGCGTCTTGACCTCGAGTGTCAATCGTACCCTCGACGACGCACTCGCGCAGGTCATCGAAGCGCTGCGCGGTGCAGCGCACATTGCTGTCGAGTAACGCGCTCGCAAACGTCCTCCTCGCGCTCTTCATCGTCGGGGCGCTCGTGTTCGTCCTCGGCACGATGCTCGCACGCGAACGCGAAGCCCGCACGATCGAAGCCCAACCCGCGCCGTCACCCGAAACGAAGGCCGAACCGGCCCTCGACGTCGGGGGCCGTTTGGATCTCATCGAACGTTTGGTGATGGTCGGTCAACCATGGTGCATCGAACAGCTCGACACCCTCCGCCGCGACGATCCGGACGAATCCGTCCGCGAAGCCGCGGACGCCGCATTGATGGTTATCGGCTCGCGTCCCGACGCGTAGCGGTGTGTCATCCTGAACGCAGGTGCGAGCACCGGAGTTGAAGGATCGCCCTAAGACAAAAGCCCGGCGAGATGTCGTCGGGCTTTTGGTTCGTTACGATCCTTCAACTGCGCTGCGCTTCGTTCAGGATGACACGGTCCGCTACTGAATAATCTCGGGTGACTTCTTGAAGTACTTCACGAGGATGTCGCGCGCAATCGGCGCCGCAACCGAAGCGCCGTAGCCGCCGGAGCGGTCGACGAAGACGGCGATCGCCATTTTCGGATGATCGGACGGGGCCCAGGCGATGAACCAGGTTGTGTTTGCGCCGGCGCCGTTGCCGGTTTCGGCGGTGCCGGTCTTGCCCGAGAACGGCAGGTCTTTGATCTTCCAGCCGTACGCGGTGCCGCCGGGGTCGGTGACTTTGGACATGCCCATGCGCACGTATTTGAGCGCATCTTGCGTCGCCGGAATTTGGCGGATGATTTCCGGCGGGAACGTCTTTACGACGTCGCCGTGCGGATCGACGATGCGGCTCGCGATGTGCGGGCGGTAGAGCGTTCCGCCGTTGATCACGGCTGATGCGACGTTGACCATTTGCAGCGGCGTCGCTTGCATAGCGCCTTGACCGATGCCGAGCATGCAGACTTCGCTCGGTTCCATCGGCACGCCGAAGTTCTTCAGCTCCCATTCCGGCGTCGGCCAGTTGCCCGCGTTTTCACCGGGTAGGTCGATGCCCGTCTTTGCGCTCAAACCGAAAAGACGTGCCCATTTTTCCAAACGCACGCGACCCAACCGCCACGCCATCTGGTAGAAGAAGCCGTCCGACGATGCGGCGAGCGCGGGCACGAACGTGGTGTTTCCGAGACCACCCGATGCAATGTCGCGCGCAACGTAGCCGCCGCAATCCCACGCACCGCTGTCGTACACGACTTCGTTCGGTTTAACGAGTCCCTCGCTGAGCACGCCGCTGCCGGTAACCATCTTGAACGTCGAACCGGTCGGCGTAGCTGCGCCGATCGCGTTGTTGAAGAGCGGGTCGGCCGGATCGAGCAGATACTTCGAAACTTTCTTCCAGTTGTCCGCGGCGAAATCGTTAGGATCGAATTCGGGGACGCTCGCCATCGCGAGAATGCCGCCGTTCCACGGATCTTCCACCACGACGCCGGCCGCAAGTTTCTTCTTGCCGGCCCACTTGCGCACGCCGTCGACCAGCGCTTGTTGCGCGATCTGCTCCAACCGCCAATCGAGCGTCGTCACCAGCGTGTCGCCCGGAATCGCTTGACGCGACGGCAGCTTGATGCTGGGGACGACTTGGCCTTGCGCATCGACAACAACTTGCTGTCCGCCCGGAACCCCGCGCAGGTACTTGTCGTACTCCCACTCCAACCCGTCTTTCCCGATGACGTCGTTCGGGGTGTAGCCCTCATTCTTGCGTTTGTTGTATTCCGTTTCGGTGATCTGGCCGACGTAGCCGAAGGCGGCGGCGCCGACCGGGCCGTCCGGATAATCGCGAATCGGCTGCACTTCCAAATCGACGCCCGGCATGTCGGTCATCTGTTCCGACAGACGCGCCACTTTCGCAACCGGCAAATCCGATGCGAGAATCACGGGACCGTACGGTTCGTACACCTGGACTTCGTCAAAGTTCTTGTAGTTGACGCCGCGATGATGGAGCAGTTGCTCCCACAGCGACGACTCCGGAACGCCAAGGATCGACGCCAGCGCGTGGAGTTCGCCTTTGACGTCGGTGACTTCCGAGGGAATCAATCCGACGACGAACGACGGACGGCTGCGCACCATCACGTCGCCGTTGCGATCGCGAATCATCCCGCGCGGTGCTGCAACTTCGATCAGCCGGATTTGGTTAGCTTGTGCGGCCGCGCGAAACGCCTCGCCCTGCACGACTTGAACTTGGACCAAGCGAATAACGAGCGCAATGATCGCGATCGCGACGATCGCGGTAAAACCCGCAATGCGCCACGGCGATTTTTGCCACGAAATGCGCGGAATGCGCCGGCGGTCGATGATCATCCGTAGTTGTCGCTAAAGCGCCGGAGAAGAATCATGACGAGCATCATGACGACCGCGTTCATTGCGGCCGCAATGACGGCTTCGTGAAAGTGCATCGTCGCAAGGCCCGGCGGATAGCCCTCGAAGCCCCACACGACCCAAAACACGAGCTGACGCACGAACGTCGCTGCGACGGTAATCGTCGCCACGAGTGGAAACGAATCGGCGAAAAATCCGCGCGAAATCATCTGCGCGGTGATCGCGCCGATCACGGTCGAGATCGTAAATGCCGCGCCGGTGCCGGTCGCCAACACATCTTCGAGTAAGCCGCCTGCAAGTCCATACGCCGCCGCTTGCCAGACGTCGACGCGAATTGCATACCAAACGACGGCGACAAACACGAGACTCGGCACGACGTTGCGAATCGTGACGAGATGCACGAGCGTGACTTGCAAAAGCCCGGCCGCAATGAGCCAAAGCGCGGAAACCCACCACGTCGGAGCGATTGGACGCGAGAGTTGTAATCTATTTCGGGACAACGACAACGCGATCGAGGGCGCCGATATCGACGGATGGTTTCAGAATTGCAGTTTGATAGAGCGTTGCATCGCCGCGGTCGATGCGGGCGACGGTACCGATCGGAATACCGGAGTGGAACGAGCGGCCTTCGCCGGTTACGACGACGTCGCCAACTTTGATCTTCGCATCTTGCGGGATGTACTCGACGCGCACACTCGAGAGATTACCGCGCGCGATACCCCAATAACGTCCACGCCGTGTCACCGCCGGAATGCGGCTCGTGTAGTCGGTGATCAAGACCACTTTGCTGGCAAACGGTGTGACGGACTCGATGCGCCCGACGATGCCGCCGCCGCCGAGTACGCCGTCGTCTTTATGGATGCCGCTGCTGCTGCCCTTATCGATCGTGACCGTGCGCGATTCGTTTTCCGGCGGAAAGCCGATGACGCGCGCTTCGACGCCGTTCGGCGTCGTGTCGATGACGGGGCGCACGCTCGTCTCCGCGGCGTACTGAGCGGCGAGCTCGTGCAGCCGCGTGTTCTCTTGCTGCAGCGATTGATTTTGCGCGCGGAGGTCTTTATTATCGCGTTCGAGCTGCGGGATCGAGACGACCGACGTGCCGGCACCGCGCACGGTACTCACCGCGACGCTCGTCGCGGTTTCGATGAACGAGGCAAGACTCATCACCGCCGTCGTCAACGGGCTTTCATTGCCCGAGCGCTCAGCATTGATCTGCAATATCGCAACCAATGCGGCGACTATAATGACGGTTATGAGCGCAAATAACTTGCGTTCGTCGCGATAAGTGAAGATGACGGCCCCCGGTGCCCCTTACGATGCCATAATTACGGCGTTTTCTTCGTTATCGGCAGAGAAAAACCTAATCGTTGCAAGGTGCGAATGAAGCGACCGAGCGGGAAGCCCATGACCGTATAAAAATCGCCGTCAATTGCTTCAACCAGGGCGGCCGCACGGCCCTGAATCCCATACGCACCGGCCTTATCCATGGGCTCGCCGGTCGCGACATAATCACCGATTTCTTCAGCGGTTAGCGGATAAAACCGCACTTGTGTCGTTGAGTCGCCTTCCACCAAATCGCCCCGCCCGGGGAGAGCCAGTGCGAATGCGGTATGGACTTGATGCTGCCGCCCGGATAAGAGAGAAAGCATGCGCACGGCGTCTGTGCTATCGAGCGGTTTATTGAGTGCCGTGCCGTCGAGATCGACCACCGTATCCGCGGCGACGATCACCTGTCCGTCGCCCAGGCTCGCGCGAACGTCGGCGGCTTTCGCCCGCGCGTGCCGGCGAGCGAGTTCGAGCGGCGTCGCGTCGGGATCGTCCGGCTCGTCGTAGTTGCTCGGCTGAACGCGGACGTCGAGCCCAAGCGACGTAAGGAGTTCGAGCCGCCGGGGAGACGCGCTCGCAAGAACGATCTGCATCGGGCGTTCATTCTCAACGGCGTTTGCGCGCTCCGGTAGACTCGGGGACGAGATGATTGGTTTTCAAGCTATGCTCTTGGCGGCCACCGTCGCCGCCCAAACGATCTACACGTTCCCGCAAGGTATGCACTGGACGGCGATCGCGGGACCGGGTGTCCCGAAGGGCGCGACCTACGCGCAGCTTCGCGGAAAAGACCCGGACGCGTGCGACACCCTCGTGCGCTACAGATTTCCGAACGGCTACGTCTACCCGTGGCACGTGAACAATGTCGCCGCGATTTACATGGTGCAGTCCGGCACGCTCGTCATCGGATTCGATAAACATCATGCAGTTGCGAAAGAGCGCGTGTTACCGGCCGGTTCGGTGATGCAAGGTCTTGCCACGGAACCGCATTACGGCCGGGCCGTCGGCGACACCGTGTTTGACGTCTACATCCTCTGCCGGCACTGACGTTTACGGTCTGAAACGGGAGCCCGCGGGCGCGGCAGGTAACATCCCGGCACCGTGAATTCCCGCGTTCCGGTGGGCATGTTCGTACCGGCGCTCAACGCTTTTGTTGTCGCCGTGCTGGTGTTTGCGTCGGCCGTATCGTTTGCCGCGGTGATTTTTTCGGGCCCGCTCGCGGCCGGCGTCGGAATCGCGATCGATTCCGCGTTGATCGCCGTCACGATCGGCGGCGGGTTCATTGCGTTGCGCAGCGCATTCGCCTATGCGATCGGAGGACCCGACAGTAATCCGACCGCGGTCCTCGCGCTCGTTGCCGCCGTCGCCTCCGCGCAGGCCGTAAAAGGCGAATCGTTCGCGACCGTGATGATGATCGTGACGCTCGCGACGGCGTGCACGGGAATGCTGTTCTTCGTTTTAGGGCGCGCCGGCGCGGGGCGGGTCATTCGTTACATACCGCAGCCCATGATCGCCGGATTTAACGCTGCAGCGGGCGTTCTCGTCGCAGCGGGTGCGATACGAGTCCTTGCAGCGCACTCGCCGCAAGCCGCGCACATTGGTGTGGGCGTCGCATTTGGCGTCCTGATCGTCGTGTCGTCGCGCCGCTTCGGCTCGGCGGCCATTTCGGCCGTGCTCACCGGTGCCATCGTTGCTACGCTCGCCGGAGCGTGGTTCGCTCACCTTCCGCTCGACGTTTTGCGCGAGAACGGCTGGCTGTTTTCGTTCCCGCACCCGTCGCCGTGGCTGCCGTGGACCGGTTCCGGGCACGTCGACTGGCGCGTCGTCGTTGCGCACATTCCCGACCTGCTGGTCGTCGCGATCGTCGCCACTGCGACGCTGTTGATGAGTTCGAGCGGCCTCGAACTATCCACCGGGCACGATGTCGATCTCGATCGCGAACTCCGCGTCGCCGGCATCGCGAACATGGTGAGCGCGTGCTTTGGTGCGATGGTTTCGTATGTGTCCTTCGCGCGCAGCTCGATGAATTACGGCCTCGGCACGCGCACGCGAGCCGTCGGAGGAGCGGTTGCCCTAGCGGCGGCATTGCTCGTCGTCGTAGGACCGGACCGCGCTATTGCGTTCGTTCCCGTGTTCGCGACAGCAGGGCTGCTGATCGCGATCGGTTGCAATCTCGTATATGATTGGCTGATTCGCGCACCTCGACGTCATTCGATCGGCGATACGATTACGATTTGGCTGATCGTAATCACGGTCGTGAAGGCGGGATTTATCGCCGGCATCTTCGTTGGTCTCGCTGCGGGCTGCATCACCTTTGTGATCCGGTATAGCCAAATCGATGCCGTGAAACGGCGCGCGAGCGCAGCGACGATTCATTCGCGGCTCCTGCGCTCGCGGCGCGAAGTCGAGATGCTGATCGAACACGGCTCGCGCATTCGCATCTTCGAGCTGCGCGGATACATTTTTTTCGGCATCGCCGATCGCATCTATCAAGAACTGCTCGCGTGCTCGCAAGCAATCGAGTCGCCGGCATGGATCATCCTTGACTTCACGGCGGTGACCGGTCTGGATTCCTCGGCAGCTGATGCATTCGCGAAACTGTTGCGCAACCAGAACCCGTCTGCAGACGTCCGCGTGGTCGTCGCGGGCATGCGCGCGCGCGTCGCGCAGTTGTGGAACGGCGCGCTGACCGACGACTTACGACCGTTTGCTTTCGACGATCTCGATCTCGCGCTGGAGTGGTGCGAGACCGAGCTGTTGCGGTTCGTCGATTCGAGCGCCGGCACGCCGGCGACGATCGACCTCTGGCTGAGCGAACAATTAGGAAGCGACGTCGCGCCGTTCGTACGTCGCCACATGAAACGCGTCGAGCTCGATACGGGCGATGCGTTGTGTGTTGCGGGCGAGCCGAGCGACCGGATGTACATCATCGAGAGCGGCCGCGTCGCCGTGATCGCCGGCGACGAAGAGCCGCGCCGCATCATGAGCGTCGGTGCGCATGCGACGATCGGTGAACTCGGTCTGTACCGGCACATGCTGCGCTCGGCGACCGTCGTTGCGGAAGTGCCGACCGTGGCGTACGAACTGTCGCGAGACGGTCTCGATGAAATTGAAGCACAAGAGCCGGCGGCATCGACAGCGTTTCACGCCGCGGTCATTCGCGGTCTCGGCGATCGCATGGAATACCAAAACGGATTCTTGACCGCACTGCTCGGTTCGTAACGTGTCATCCTGAGCGAAGCGTAGCGCAGTCGAAGGATCGCCTCGATTCAATCGCTCGTTGCGATCCTTCGACTCCGGTGCGTTGCACCTGCGCTCAGGATGACACTTGGCTCCATCTCGCTCGCAACGTGTCATCCTGAGCGAAGCGTAGCGCAGTCGAAGGATCGCCTCGATTCAATCGCTCGTTGCGATCCTTCGACTCCGGTGCGTTGCACCTGCGCTCAGGATGACACTTGGCGCCATCTTCCTCTACTGGTAGACTTTCCCGTCGTCGGCTTTGACGTAGCCGTCGGGATGATGGCCGCGCGGATCGCGATGCGTCCAGTGCACGACACCACCCATCGGATCGAATTCGTACTCGCCCTTGACGATGACCCGTTCTCCGTCGTGCAACGGAACGGGTCCGGTCAGGTCGACATTGGTTTCGACGCGCAGGAGTAAGTCGCAATCGCCGTCGAGTTGCAGTAAAAAGCCCTCGTGCTCGCCGCTTGGGCCGCGACGCGTTCCGAGAACGTGACGTACGACGCCGCTCGCGACGACTTCGCCGTGCGAGCCTTGTGTGGCGTAGGCCGCGCAGATGCGGCCGTTGTTCGGAGGATCGTTCGCGCCGCCGCTACATGCGGTAAGAAGCGCCGCAAACGCTAGCGCAGCAGAGGTTCTGCCGTAATGCCGTACAGTCTGTGGGCGACGATATACTGCCATACCGCCTCCGGTACGAGATACCGTACGCTTCGTCCCTGCGAAAGCAACGTTCGAATCAATGTGGCGCTTTCGGGAAGCTCGGGCATGTTGAGCGTCGCGATCCGTTCGCGCAGATGCTTCGGTACCGCGGAGATCACGCGCTGCAGCGCTTCGGCGCGTACGCCCGGGCGCGGCGCAATGACGAAGCGTTCCAGATTTTCCAGCACGTCGGGGAACCGTTCCCAGGTGGAATTCGCAAGCGAGTCCGCACCGATGATGAACGTGAACGTTGACCCCGGATACTTCGCATGCAAGCGCGGCAGCAGATCTGCCGTGAACCCGGTTGCGTCGGGCCGCAGATCGGAATCTTCCAAAGCGAAGGCGGGATTCGATTCGATCGCACCGAGCACCATCGCGCAGCGATGTTCCGCGCTCTCGATCGCCGAGTTGCGATAGTGTTGCAGCTTGGTCGGTACGAAGAGGATACGATCGAGGTTTTCCATGAGACGCGCAGATTCGGCCAGGAACAAATGCGCGTTGTGAATGGGATCGAAGGTCCCACCAAAGATGCCGAGTTTCATGAGTACGTGAACTCGTACTGTCCGATACGGACCGTATCCCCTTCCGCTGCGCCAAGTTCGCGTAATTTCTTCTCGACGCCCATCTTTGCAAGCGCTCGTTCAAAGCGCGCGAGCCCTTCGTCGGAATCGAAGTTCGTCATCGATGCAAGGCGCTCGATCCGCTCGCCTGCGATCACGAAGGTTCCGTCGTCTTCCCGCGTGATGACGTAAGCGTCGCGCGGGACCAGTTCGATTTGCGCCGGCGGCGGCGTCACGACTTCCGGCATCGGCGCGTCTTTGATCGTTTGCCAAATCGCGTACACGAGATCTTGCACGCCCTCGCGCGTCGCGGAACTGATTCCTCGTACGTCCGGAAAGCGCTCGCGCAACTCGGCAAGACGATCTTGCGCATCGGGCAAGTCGAGTTTGCTGACGACCAGCAGCGCCGGTTTTTCGAGCAGCTTTGGATTCCACGCGCCGAGTTCGCGTTCGATCGTTTCTTTATCGTGCAGCATCTCGTCGAGCGGTTTTGCTCCGTCGAGCAAGTGCACGAGCGCGCGCGTACGCTCGACGTGCTTGAGAAACTGATCGCCGAGTCCCGCGCCTTCATGCGCGCCTTCAATTAAACCGGGCACGTCGACCATAAAGAACGATTCTTCATCCGACACGCGTACGACGCCGAGTTGCGGTTCGAGCGTTGTAAACGGATAATCCGCAATCTTCGGACGCGCCGCCGTTACGACCGAAAGCAGCGTTGATTTTCCGGCGTTCGGAACACCGATGACGCCGCAATCCGCAAGCAATCGCAACTCCAAGCGCAGCGAACAGCGCTCGCCCGGCTCGCCGTGATAGGCGATTCGCGGCGCTTGGCGCGTGCTCGTCGCGAAATGCTGATTGCCGAGGCCGCCTTTGCCGCCTTTTGCGACCATCACGCGATCGCCGGCGTGCGCGAGATCGGTAAGAAACGCTTCCGATTTCCCTTCGAACGCGCGGTACACGATCGTGCCGACGGGCACTTCAATCGTCAAATCTTCGCCGCTGCGTCCCGACTTATTCGATTGGCCCCCGGCCTTGCCGGCGTCGGCTGAGAACTGACGTTTGAAACGAAACTCGACAAGCGTCGAAAGCTCCGGCGACGCTTCAAGATAAATGCTGCCGCCGTGGCCGCCGTCGCCGCCTGCGGGTCCGCCTTTGGGGATGTACTTCTCGCGACGCCATGCGACAATGCCGTCGCCGCCGTTGCCGGCGGCCACTGCGATCGTGGCTTCGTCGATGAATTGCATGCGTTTACAGAAATAGAAAGAGGGCCGCAATCGGCCCTCTGCACTTAGAAAAGTTGCGGCGGCTTACGCTGCTGCAACCGGGCGGACGTTGATCTGCTTCTTGTTGCGGCGCTCGGAAAACTCGACCGTGCCTTCGATGAGCGCGAAAAGCGTGTGGTCCTTACCGATGCCGACGTTCTCGCCGGGGTAGAACTTGGTCCCGCGCTGACGCACGAGAATGTTGCCCGCGAGCACGCGCTCACCGCCGAACCGCTTCACGCCGAGGCGCTGAGCGTTCGAATCGCGGCCGTTACGGGTAGAACCGGCGCCCTTCTTGGACGCGAAAAGCTGCAGATCGAAAACGAACATAGCCGGGAGAGTATAACAAAGGGTCCGGTCCGGCGCAAGGACCGCAGCTTCAGCCTATAGGCCCCAAGTAGAGATGTCCGGTTTTCCCCCAAGTAGAGATGTCCGGTCCGGTTGTCGGAGCATCGGCCATGGAGCTGCTATCGATGAGTCATCCGGAACTCGCTCGTTTGGAAGCGTGCCAGCGCGGCCGCACGTGTAAAGACGGGGAGCATTGCTCTCCGTTTGCATTTATGGAGTGGCGTGCGGCATCGCGATCGCTTGCCGCGGAGACGGTGACGAACGGCTGCCGTAACAGTTCAGCGAATTGCCGTGCCCATGATAGGCGCGGGTACGGTTCTGATCGGATCCGATATCATAAGGATAGAAGCGCTCGCCCGTCAGCGTGGTGTTGCCATTGTGGCCGCCGTGACCCGAATGACCGTAGCCCGCGCCCCCGCCGTAATTGCCGTACAAGCCGCAAGGAGCATAGTAGAGGTCGCCGAGCGGATAGGGCGCCGTGGTCGGATAGGTGTGGACCGGGCCCGTAGAGACCGTCGATAAGACTTGATCGGCCCCAGCCGGAGCCGCGAACGCGGCCAGCAGCGCGAGGGCAAGAAAGCCGGGGGTCAGTCGAAGGAGGCTCATCCTAGGTACATCTTACCACCGTAGTCACAAGGGGCCATCCCGAGGTCGCCGTAACTTGGTGTGGTTTTGGATAAGCGACGTGTAGTCGTGACGGGCCTTGGCGCTGTCACGCCCCTTGGAAATACAGCTCCGGAATTCTGGCGGCGGATCGTGGCCGGCGAGTCGGGCGTGGGCCCGATTACCGTCTTCGACGCAAGCGCGTTCACGACGCGCATCGCTGCCGAAGTCAAAGACTTCAATGCCGACGAGCTGGTCGGGAAAAAAGAGTCACGGCGGATGGATCGGTTTTCGCAGTACGCGATCGTTGCCGCGAGAGAAGCGATTGCCGATGCCGCATTGCCGGAAGATCAAGCATTCAAAGATTGCGTCGGCGCCGTCATCGGCACCGGCATCGGCGGCATTCAGACGTTTTGGTACGAGTCGGAAAAGGCCGCGAAAAACGGCGATTGGGTCAAAACATCGCCATTTTTCATCCCGATGCTCATGGCGAACGCCGCACCGGCGCATATTTCGATGACGTACGGGTTCCGCGGACCGTTCTTCGCGACCGCGAGCGCGTGCGCATCGGCGAACGATGCGATCGTAACCGCGTACACCGCCGTCGCGTATGGCGATGCGGTCGCGATGCTCACCGGCGGAACCGAAGCATGCATCTCCCCGCTTGCCGTCGGCGGCTTCTGTTCGATGAAAGCGATGTCGACGCGCAACGACGATCCCGCGAAAGCCTCGCGGCCGTTCGATAAGGAACGCGACGGCTTCGTGCTCGGCGAAGGCGCCGGCATCCTGATCTTCGAGGAATACGAACACGCTAAGGCGCGCGGCGCGAAGATCTATTGCGAAGTGCTCGGATACGGACAATCCGCAGATGCGTACAACATCGTCGCTCCCGATCCCGACGGCAACGGCGTCGTCCTCGCGCTGCAACGCGCGCTCGATTCAGCGCACTTGAAACCCGGCGAGGTCGATTACGTCAACGCGCACGGTACGTCGACGCCGCTCGGCGACATCGCCGAGTCGCAAGCGATTCAAAAGATCTTCGGCGAGCATCCGCATCTCGCGGTCAGTTCGACCAAATCGATGCACGGTCACGCGCTCGGTGCCGCCGGCGGTCTGGAAGGCGTCGCGACCGTTATGACGGTCCACGACGGCGTGATTCCGCCGACGATCAACTACGAATTCCCCGACCCCGAATGCACGCTCGACTACGTGCCGAACGTCGCGCGCAAAGCCGACGTGAACGCCGCGTTCAGCAACTCGTTCGGCTTCGGCGGACACAACAGCGTAATCGTTTTCGGAAAGGTGCGTTAGCGCGCAGCACATGAGCGGGGAAGCGCACCGGCGGCGACTGCGTTCGCTTCTGCGTCGAGCGGGCGTTCGCACAGCCGGCGATCTCACGCTGGTCGAGCAAGCGTTCGTTCACGAAAGCTACGCGAAAGAGCACGGCGGTATCTCGAACGAGCGGATGGAGTACCTCGGCGATTCCATTCTCGGTGCGATTACCGCGCGCTGGCTCTTCGAACATTATCCCGACGAGCCGGAGGGACGTCTGACGCTGCGTAAAGCGGCGATCGTCAATGACGCGCAGCTTGCGCAGACGGCCCGCCGTTTGGAGTTCCCCGAACTCGTCCAACTCGGTGCCGGAATGCGCGGTGCGGGCGGCAGCGACAACACGTCGATTCTCGCCGATGCGTTCGAGGCATTCGTTGCGGCGCTCGAGCTACGCTACGGGCACGAAAAGGCCGCGCGCTTCGTCCTCGACGAGCACGTCAAACAGCTCAACCACGCACCCGATGCCCTGCTCGACGCCAAGACGCGGCTGCAGCACTTCACGCAGGAGTACCTTTCTGCAACGCCGAGCTACCGCGAGCGCAGCGAAGGCACGCCGCAAACACCGAAATTTCGTTCCGATGTGATTGTTAACGGAAAGACGTTGGGAACCGGGACCGGCGCATCGAAGAAGGCAGCACAACAGGCCGCCGCTGAGGCGGCTTTGTCGCTCTTACTCGAATCCGGTCAAACCAGCGCGGAGCGCGTCTAAAAACTATGAAGCTGAAAAAGATCAAAGCGTTTGGGTTCAAGACGTTCGCGGAAGCGACGTCGCTCGATTTTTCGGGCGGCATCACCGCCGTCGTCGGGCCGAACGGTTCCGGTAAGTCGAATCTCGTCGACGCATTCCGTTGGGTGCTTGGTGAGACGTCGAGCCGTCAACTGCGTTCGGGCAAACTCGAAGACGTGATCTTTGCGGGCAATGAAAAGCGCAAGCCGCTTGGACTCGCCGAAGTTTCGATGACGTTCGATAACGAAGACCGTAAACTTCCGACCGATTACAGTGAAGTCGAAATTACGCGCCGCACGTACCGCGCAGGCGAAAGCGAATATTTTATCAACCGCAATCAAGTGCGGTTGAAGGACATCGTCGAGCTGCTCATGGGCACCGGCCTCGGCCCAGGATCGTATTCGATCGTTTCGCAAGGGCAGATCGATTCGATTCTCACGAGCAAGCCGACGGAACGCCGCGCGCTTTTCGAAGAGACGGCCGGCATCAATAAATTCCTCGCGCGCAAACACGAATCGATGCGCCGTCTCGAGCAGACGGAGCAGAATGCGATCCGTATCAACGACTTGATCTCGGAACTCGAGAAGCGGATTCCCGAACTCGACAACCAAGTGCGCCGCGCGAAGCGCTACCGCAAGGTGAGCGCGCGGGTGCGAGACCTCGAGATTCTTTCGTACATGCGGGCGAGCGCTTCGCGCCGTAGCGAACGCGAAACGCTGCGCGTCGAACTAGAAAAACAAGAAGAAGTGCGTGGCGCCGCCGCCGGCCGCGTCGCGCAACTCGGCGCGAATCTCGCCGAACTGCGGACGCGCGCGTATCAGCAAGAACTGCAGCTCGAAGAAATTCGCTCACAAGCCCAGAGCAAACGCGGCGAACTCGCGCGTATCGAAGCCGATTATGCTGCCGCGCTTGCGCGCCGCGAAGCGCTCGAAGCGCAATCGACACAGACGCACGAAGATGCGGCACGCGTGCAGGCCGAACGTGAATCGCTGGGCGCCACGATCGCGCAACTCGAAGAGCGTCTCGCCCCGCTCGCAAGCGACGTCGAAGGCGCGCGCGAACGCGAATTGGAAGCGCAAACCGCGCTCTCGCAGGCGCGCGCGCAGCTCGATTCGATCTTCACGCAACTGCGCGAAGTGGAAGCAACGGCCGCGGCGATTGCAGCAAAGAAAGCCGAGCGGCGCGTGCAGAGCGAGAATCAGCGCGCCGAAGCGGAACGCCTCGAAGGCGAACTGCGCGTTGCGCGCGAGCGCACCGCGCAGCTCGAGATGAATGCCGGCGCAGCAACGCACCGCTACACGGAACGCGAAGCTCAACTTGGATCGCTCGAGCGACAGCTCGCGCAAGCGCGTTCGAACGTCGAAACCTCCGAGGCGGCCGTCGTCGAGGCGCAGGATCACCTCGCTCGTTCGCTGGCCGCGCACCGCGAACAAACCGGCGAGGTCAAAGCAGCCGAATCGCGTCTGCACACGATCGAAGAACTCGAAGCCTCGCTCGAAGGACACGTTCCCGGTACCCGCGCGGTTATCGAAGCGTGGCAGCGCAACGAGTTGCGCGGTATCGAAGGCATCGTTTCGAACCTCATCACCACTGACGAGCGCTACGCACGCGCGCTCGACGTTGCATTCGGTGCGCGGCTTTCCAACATCATCACGAAGACGTCGGAAGACGCCGAGCGCGCAATCGAATTTCTCAACCGCAACGAATCCGGACGCGCGACGTTCTTGCCGCTCGATACGCTCGCGAATCGCGAAGCGAAGCAAATGACGACTGAGCTGCACAACACGCACGGCGTGATCGGCTATGCGCATACGCTGGTTCGCACGCAGCCGCAATATGAAGGCGTCGTCCGTTTTCTCGTCGGGAACGTTCTGATCGTCGACACGCTTCAGACGGGCATTGCACTCGTTCGCGGCCGCGGACTCCGCGACACGATCGTCACGCTCTCGGGCGAGCAGATTTCCGGCGGCGGCGCCATCACCGGCGGCCGTTTCCGCCGCGAAAAATCGATTCTCGGCCGCCGCGTGCAGGCCCAAACGCTGCGCGAAACGCTCGCAGAAATGCGCGCGAAGCTCGAACAACTCGAGCGTGCCGCATACGAGGCCAGCGGACGTGCCGAAGCAGCCGTCGCTGCGCGGGATGCCGCGCGCGAAACGCTCAAGGGCATCGAAGTACAGACCGCCGAGCTGCGTTCGGAGATGGCGGCGCTCGGGACCGATCTCGAACGCATGCAAAACGAAGTGAGCGCGGCGCAAACACGCGTCACAGAACTGGTCGCGCAGTCGCAAGAGGCGCGTTCGCGCGAACACGAGTTGGAAGGGCCGGAGCCCGACGCGGTGCACAGCGATGAGGAGCGTCAACGGCTCGAAGCGGAACTCGCACGCGTGCGTGAAGAGATCACCCAAGCAGAACACGCGCAAAGCGACGCGAGCCGTCACGCGAGCGACCTGCGCGAACGCGTTGCGGCGCTTACCGCGGAACGCGACGCGGCAAAGGGCCGCCTCGGCATGCTCGATCAAGACAGCGAACGTGCCCGTCTCGCGCGCGAGACCATGCTTGCCGAGATCGGTTCGCTCGTCGCACAAACGCGCACGTCGCACGAACATCTCGAAGGCTTGCGGCACGGCGTTGCGGAGCTCGACGTGAAACTCGAAGCAGCCCGGCGCGAACGCGAAACGATGGCGAACGATTTGCTGCAACTCGAAGCCGACTTGCGTTCGGCCGAGAACGACGAACGCGAAGCTACGGCCGGCGGCGAACGCCACCGCACGCGTCTGGCCGAAATCGAAGCCGAACTCGGGATGCTCGTCTCGCAATTTGCGCAGAATCCGGCGACCGACGATGAGTGCCGTGACGTCGAGGAACGCTACCACGAAGAATCCGACGCGGTGATGGAAGATCTGCCGCGTCTGCGTGAAGAGCTCGCGCGACTCTCGGCAAATGTGAACCTCAACGCGGAGGCGGAACGGGAAGAACTCGGCGAGCGCGACACGTTCTTGCGCACGCAACTGGAAGATCTCGCGGCAGCGCGCGAAACGCTGCTTCAATCGATCAAAGAAATCGAGGCGCAGAGCCAAGAGCAGTTCAACGAAACCTTCGAGAAAGTCTCGGCTGCGTTCACGGAGATGTACGCGAAGCTGTTCCCCGGCGGTCAAGCCAAAATGTGGCAGACCAACCCCGGGAATCTCTCGGAAACCGGCATCGAAATCTCGGTGCAACCCCCGGGTAAAAAGCTCATGCCGCTCACGGCGCTCTCCGGAGGCGAGCGCGCAATGACGGCCGCGGCGCTGATCTTTGCGCTCATCGCGGTTAAGCCGTCGCCGTTCTATCTGCTCGACGAAGTCGACGCCGCGCTCGACGACGCAAACGTCGACCGGTTCTCGAGCATGGTGCGCGAAATGGCGACCGACGCCCAGATGATCATCGTGACCCACAACAAGAAGACGATGGAACTTGCGGATCGCATGTACGGCGTCACGATGAAGGAGCCCGGCGTGTCGTCCATCATTGCGGCCACGCTGACGCAACAAGAAGAACGTCATCCGGAGCTCGCGCTTGCCTGACACGACAAAACCCGCAGCCCTTTTTTCGCTCTCCGATAAGACGGGCTCGGTCGAATTAGCAAGGGTGCTGCACGAAGCCGGAACGGTCATCTACGCGACCGGCGGCACGAAAAAGCACCTCGAAGATCACGGCATACCGGCGTACGACGTCGAGCAGATGACGGGGTTTCCCGCGCTCTTCGACGGGCGCGTAAAAACGCTGCATCCGAAAGTCTTCGGCGCAATTCTCTACGATCGCGGCAATGCCGAACATCGCGCGCAGGCAGAAAAATACGCGATTGCGCCGATCACGACGGTTGTCGTCAATCTCTATCCGTTTGAAGCCACCGTCGCGCGCGAAGGCACGACGCTGCAGGAGGCGATCGAACAGATCGATATCGGCGGCGTTTCGCTGCTGCGTGCGGCGGCGAAGAATTTTGCGCACGTTTCCGTGCTCACGCATCCGTCGCAGTACGGCGAATTCTTGGAAGCGTTCGGAACCGGGGCCGTTCCGATTTCGATGCGTCGCGACTTCGCGATTGCCGCGTTCGAGCGAACGGCCGAATACGATGCGGCGATCTCGCACTATCTCGGGTCGAAGGGCGAATTTCTTCCAAGCGAGTTGCCGGGCGCGCTCGCGCTCACCCTGCCGCTTTCCCAGCGCCTGCGCTACGGAACGAATCCGCAAAATCGCGCGGCATTCTATCTCGATCGTCCTGAACGCCTGCCGCAGCAATTACACGGCAAAGCGCTTTCCTACAACAACTTGCTCGATTTGGATGCGACGCTGCAATTGCTTTCGCGCGCACCGCTCGGCGCCGAGTTCGGAAGCGAACGCGAACGCTTCGTTCGCGCAGCCGTCGTCAAACACACGGTTCCGTGCGGCGTTGCGCAACGCTCGTCGGTTGCGAAGGCGATCGACGATGCGCTGCAAGCCGATTCTGTTTCCGCGTTCGGCGGCATCGTGGCGACTGATGCGACGATCGATCTCGCAGCAGCAGACTCGCTCTCGAAATTTTTTCTCGAGATCGTCGCCGCGCCGGATTTTGACGACGACGCCCTCGCACTTCTGCGCAAGAAAAAGAACCTGCGGGTGATGCGCTTCGTTCCGTCGCTTCCCGACGAACTTGCCCACGAGTTGCGCGTGCGAAGCGCGCTCGGCGGCGTACTGGCGGAGGATGACAATCCGTCCGCCGAACCGGAGGAGTGGAAGGTCGTTTCGAAGCGTCCGCCGACCGCGCAAGAGTGGCACGATCTTGCGTTCGCGTGGGACGTCGTGCGTCACGTGAAATCGAACGGCATCGTCATCGTCAAAGAAGGGACGACCCGCGGCATTTGCGCCGGTCAAACCAATCGCGTGAGCGCCGTCAAAATTGCCGCGCATCGCGCGGGGGATGCGGCACGCGGCGCGGCGTGCGCGAGCGACGGATTCTTCCCATTCGCCGACGGCTTGGAAGCCGCGGCGGAAAGTGGCTGTACGGCGATTATCGCACCTGGCGGTTCCGTCCGCGACGAGGAAGTCGTCGCCGCTGCGGACCGATTGAACGTCGCGTTGGTGTTCTCGAGCTACCGCTACTTCTTGCACTAAAACGTCGAGTCGAGCTCGCGCTTCCGCTATACTAGATTAGGCGGAAGGGAGTAGTACGATGCGTTTTCGCTTAACGCCGCAGCTCGTACGTTCAGCGCTGTGGCTTGCGGCGATTTGCGTGCTCGCCGGGTGCGCGAGCCGCGTGACGCAGCCGCTTCCATCGCTCTCCTCGAGCTATGTCAACGCCGCGACTTCGACCGTCCGCATCGTGGAATATTCCGCCGACGCTGTCGCACGGCTGACATACTAGGACGACGGTGAAACTGTATTTGCTTCGCCACGGCATTGCGGCGGATCGAGATGAATTCGACGGCGGCGACGCGGAACGTCCGTTGACTTCCGAGGGCCGCAAATGCATCGAGCGCGAGGCAAAGGGCATGGAGGATCTCGGTGTCGCTCCGGATCGCATCATCACGAGCCCGCTCAAGCGCGCGAAAGAGACGGCGAAGATCGTTGCGGAACGGTTGCATCTCGAAGACAAGCTCGTGGAAGACGATCGGCTTGCC
>JAFANA010000037.1 GCA_019232905.1 Vulcanimicrobiota bacterium | reverse complement strand
CATCCATGTAATGGAAGCCCGCCAGCATCTGACGCACCGGACCACCGTGATCGAATACGATCGCTGCATGCTTTCCTCCGCCGCGCGGAATGAAGAGTTGTCCGTGAATGACGAGACCGTCGGGCGCGCGGAACGTAATCAGTTGCGGCTGAACGAGTTGATTTGCCGGAAAGTTCGCCGGCGTCGGTTCGCCGGCCAACGTCTTGCCGGGAACGCCGACCGTCACAACAGGCGGAACGTTATAGCCCGCGTTGATGTAGGCGAATTGCGCGTTTGCAAGCGGCGTCGGAGACCATTGATTCATCGTGGTTCCGGTCGTCAATTGACGCGGAGCCGCATCGAGTCCGACTTCCCAAATGTGCCGCCGGTCGATATCGTTTTCGTTCGTGGCGTAGAGCAGCTTCGAACGGTCGATCGATTGTGACACCGTCTCGATTTCGAAGTTTCCGGTCGTCAGGCGCTGCGCCGTGCCGCCGGAAACGGGCACGGCGTACAGATGCTGCCAGCCGTCGCCTTCCCACAGAAACGCGAGACGGCCGCCCTGCATCCACCAGAGTTGTTGCGAACTCGTCTCAGAGGCGTAATTTTGTGCGCCCATACCGCGTCGCGCTTCCCACGCCATGCGCGCATTGCCGGTCTGCGCATCGGCAATCCAAATCGACCATGGCTGGCGCGGCGGATCGAGATACGGTGATTCATCTTCGCGATTGCCCGGCGTGCGGATGAAAGCAACCGATGCGCCGTCCGGTGACCACACCGCGAAGTCGTCTGCGGAAAAATCCGGCGTTGCGTACACGTAGCGCTTCGCCGCCGGATCGTAGATGACGATGTACGAGTGATCGTTACGGACGTTCGTAAAGGCGATGCGGCTGCCGTCGGGCGACCACACCGCATTTTGCACTTGCCCGCGAACGGCGAGCGTATCCGGCTTGCCGACCGTAAACGTCGCGCCGCTCTTTTGCAGCGACGCAACTTGCAAGTTCCCGTCTTTGATCCATGCGACGGCGTCGTTTTTCGGTGAAACGATGCCGTGAAGGCCCTCGCCTACTGCCACCGGCGCGCTGCCCCCGCTCAGGGGCGCGATGTAAACCGTGCGCGCGGGCGGCGGAATGATCGAGAGCGGATTGATATTGTCGCCGCCGCCGTTGTCACCGACGCCACCGCGACTGTAGACGACCGCATCATCGGATGAAAGAATGTGCACGTCGTCGATGTCGAGTCCGTCATCGGACATATACGGCGTGACGCGATGCACCGTACCGCCCGCGTTCGTGTAGAGATTGTAGCGGCCTTGTTCGAAGACTTTCCAGACGAGCACGGTGCCGTCCGGAGAGGCCGTTAAATGATCGACGAACGGCGCGCTCATCACGTCTTGCAGCGTGAAGGCCCGCGCGGCGGCGGGCATCGTTAAAGCAGCGAGCGCCGCGAGGAAACACAGCGCGGCAATAGGGCGTTTCGTCAAAACCAGACCTCCAACAGACAGCAACCTATGCCGCCAATATTTCGCCGTCGGCGCCGGAATATCTCCGTCCCGGCGGGGCGGGACGCCACCACGCGTCCGCCTAAACCGCCCCCATGAGTACGCCCACGGTTCTCCAGCGTCTGCGGACGTTCATGGCGAAGCGCGTCTATCCCAACGAGAGTCGCTATTTCGCGGAGCTGCAAGCCGGCTCGACGCGCTGGACGCAGCCGGGAATCATGGAAGAGCTCAAGTCCCGCGCGCAGGCCGAGGAGCTGTGGAATCTCTTTCTCCCTGACCGCGAGTACGGCGCCGGATTGAGCAATCGTGAATACGCGCCGCTCTGCGAACTGATGGGCACTTCGCCGATCGCGCCCGAAGTCTTCAATTGCAATGCGCCGGATACGGGCAATATGGAAGTCCTCGCGCGCTACGGCACGGAAGCGCAAAAGGCGCGATGGCTGGAACCGCTGCTTGAGGGACGCATTCGCAGCGGATTCGCGATGACGGAGCCGGGTGTCGGCTCGTCGGATGCCACGAACATCAGCGCTACGATCGAGCGAGACGGCGACCACTACGTGCTCAACGGCCGCAAATGGTGGACGACCGGCGCGATGCATCCGCACACGCAAGTGATCGTCTTTATGGGGAAATCGAGTCCCGACGCGCCCAAGCACCTGCAGCAGTCGATGATCCTCGTGCCGGTTCGCGAACCCGGCGTGACCATCGTGCGTCCGCTGTCCGTCTTCGGTTACGACGACGCGCCGTTCGGTCACTGCGAGATCGAATTTCGTAACGTGCGCGTTCCGAAAGAGAACATGATTCTCGGCGAGGGACGCGGGTTCGAAGTCGCACAGGGTCGGCTTGGCCCCGGCCGGCTGCATCACTGTTTGCGTTTGCTCGGACTTGCAGAGCGCACGCTGCGCATGATGTGCTTGCGTGTGCGGGATCGCGTCACGTTCGGCAAACCGCTTGCCCAGCAAGGCGTCGTGCGCGAATGGATCGCGCAATCGCGCATCGAGATCGATCAGACGCGCCACCTCGTCTATGACGCCGCGCAACAGCTCGACGATCACGGCAACAAACATGCCGCCACCGTCATTGCGATGTCGAAGGTCGCCGCACCGAGAATGGCGCAGCGCGTCGTCGACCGCGCAATACAAGCATTCGGCGCCGAAGGACTGCTCGACGACACGGGGTTTTCGCACGCATGGATTTCGGCGCGAGCGCTACGCATCGCCGATGGACCGGACGAAGTTCATCTCGGTTCCATCGCAAAGGCGGAGCTCGCGAAGTACGATGCGTGATTTTCGCATCGCGCACGGCGCAACGGAACTGTTGCTGATTCGTCATGCTGAGGCCGTGCATCCGCAGCTCGAAGACATGCCGGAAGTCACGGCCATCGATACGCCGCTCAGCGATCACGGCCGCGCGCAAGCGAAACGGCTTGCGAATCGAATCGCTACGCGGAGGCCGAACGCAATTTATGCAAGCCCACTCAAACGCACGATCGAAACGGCGCAGCCGATTGCTGAAGCTCTCGAGCTGCCGATTCATCCCGACGAGCGTTTGCGCGAAGTAGAGATCGCCGGCGTCGGAGCCGTCTCTCTTCATGATTTAGGCGAGATTGCGATCGCGCACGGCGGATGGTCGCATCTTGCGGGGACGGAATCGTCAACGTCGATTCGAACGCGCATGAAAGACGCAATCGCCGACATCGTCGGTGCGCATCCGAGTGAGCGCGTCGTTATCGTCAGTCACGCCGGCGCGATCAATGCGTACGTTTCGATGCTACTCGATCTGCACAAAGACTTCTTCTTCCCGGCAGGCAACACGTCGATCACCGTCGTTCGCATACGCGATTCACGTCGATTGGTGGTAACGGTAAACGACACGGCACATCTCGAAGGCATGCGATGAGCGTCGATGATCCCGAGGTCATCGATGTCCGCCCCGAGGAGCGGCTTGACGCGTCGCGTCTCGAACCGTTTCTTCGCGAGCGTCTCGGTGTCACCGGCGAATTTACGTTGCGCCAATTCGGCGGCGGCCACGCGAATCTGACCTACCTCGTGCGCTTCGGCGACGACGAATTCGTCCTGCGCCGGCCGCCGCTCGGCCCGGTTCCCGAGCGCGCGCACGACATGCGCCGCGAACACGCGGTGCTCTCGAAACTCTACACGGCCTTTCCGCTTGCGCCGCGTAGTTATCTGCTCTGCACCTATCACGAAATTATCGGCGCCGACTTCGTCATCGAAGAACGCAAACACGGCGTCGCGATCCGGCGCGATCTTCCGGCACGCTTCCACGGAGATGCGGAGTTCGCGCAGCGTCTCGGTCATGCAATCGTCGATACACTAGCGGATCTGCACCGCGTCGACGTACCGGGGACAGGCCTCACTGAACTTGGTCATCCGGATGGGTATGTGACCCGGCAACTGGACGGCTGGGCAAAACGGTGGAATGCGGCGCGTACGAACGAAACGATCGACGCGTCTGCGCTGCTTGAATGGCTCCGCGGACGTCTTCCGCCGTCGCCCGTCGCGGCGCTCGTTCACAACGACTACAAGCTCGACAACATGCTTCTCGACCCGCACGATCCCGCGAAGATCGTTGCACTGCTCGATTGGGACATGTGCACGTACGGCGATCCGCTGATGGACGTCGGGTACGTCCTCGCATTATGGCCGGAAGCTGGGGACCCCGAAGCGTTTCGCGCCTGGGGTATGCCATCGTGGCGTGAAGGCTTTCCAACACGACGTGAAGTTGTCGCGCGGTACGCTCAAGCGACGGGCTTCGACGTCTCGCACGTGCCGTGGTACCATATCTTCAACATCTTCCGCTTCGCCGTTATTCTTCAACAAATCTACAAACGATACGAGGCCGGCCAAACCCACGACGAACGCTTCGCCCCATTCGGCACCCAAGCAAACGGACTCGTTACCATAGCCACGATGCTCGCTCTGTCATCCTGAACGCAGCGCCGCAAGCGCGGAGTTGAAGGATCGCCTCAAGACAGTCGCGTGTAACGATCCTTCAACTTCGTTCAGGATGACACGAGGCGGTGCTCGATGCGAGCGTGTCATCCTGAACGGAGCGCAGTGGAGTTGAAGGATCGCCTCAAGAGAGTCGCGCGTAACGATCCTTCAACTTCGTTCAGGATGACACGAGG
>JAFANA010000061.1 GCA_019232905.1 Vulcanimicrobiota bacterium | reverse complement strand
GCGGCAGCGTGCCTTGCGTTTGCGCGATCGCTTGATCGACGTACGTGAGATCGCCTTGCACGTTCGTCTTCGGATCGAACTCGACGATCAGCTCGGCATTGCCCTGTGCCGACGTCGTCAACACCCGCGTGACCGAAGGCAGGCCCTGAAACTCCTGTTCGAGCGGCAAGCTCACGGTGGTGCGCACTTGATCCGGCGGCAGATTTCCGACATCGGCGACGACGTCGATGCGCGAAAAACTCATGTTCGGAAAAATGCTTGCCGGGATCGTCGTGTACGCGTACACGCCGAGCACGGTAAGGACCGCTACGACAAAGACGATGACCTTCTCGTAGCGGGCTCCGAATGCGGCGAAATTCACTCTTCCATTGTGCTGTCGCGAGATGACGCACCGATGAACGGAAATTCCAGCGTTACCCGGGCGCCGTGCGGCGCGACATTGCTCAGGACGAGCCGGCCGCCGTGGGCGCGCACGATTGCATCGGCAATCGAGAGACCGAGGCCGGTCCCGCCCCGGCGTCGCGCCGGGTCGGCTCGCCAGAACCGCTCGGTTGCGTGACTCAAGCCCTCCTGAGTGAATCCGGGACCATCGTCCTCGACGCAAACGTCAACGGCGCCTCCGGCTTCGTTCGTCGCAACCCGCAGCATCACGTGTGCGTGCGCGAAGTCTAGGGCATTGTGGACGACGGCGGCGATCGCCCGTTCCAACGCTTGCGCGTCGCCGTTGACGAACGCTCCCGTCACGCTGGTTTCGATCGTGACGTTGCGCGCCGCGGCCGCCGGCTGGAAGCGCTGTACCGTCAACGCCGTGATTTCTCCGATATCGACCGGTTCGAAGACCATTCGCGAGGAATCCGCGCGCGCGGCTACAAGCAGCGCGTCTACGAGTGCGTCGATACGGTCGACTTCATTCACGATTGTGTGCAACGCGGCACGGTACTCGTCGCTCGTACGATCCTTCGCAAGCGCGACGTCGGCCTCGGCGCGAATCACGGCGAGCGGCGCGCGCAACTCGTGCGAAGCGTCCGCGGTGAAACGGCGTTGGCGCCCAAACGCGCCTTCGAGGCGATCCAACATGCGGTCGAAGGCTGAACCGAGGCGTCCCAGTTCGTCTGCGCCTTGTGCACCGACGCGCCGTGAAAGATCGTGCGCCTCGATCTCGGTCGCGAGCGTCGTAAATCGTTCGAGCGGCGCGAGTGCGCGCCGCGCAAGTGTCGAGGACAGAATAACGACGATCCCGCCGACGCCCAGTGCGGCAAGCGTCATAGCAATGATCGCGAAGCGGTCGAACTCGTCGATGAACCCGCTGCCTTGCCAGACGGCAACGATCCCGTAGGTCACACCGTCACGTTGAACGGAAGAGATTGCAACGCGCACGTCTGTGTTTCCGGATCGAACCGAATAGTTTCCGTTCGGAGACTGCGACGTTGCCAATTGCGTGATCGCGGGCGGTACCGCCGGCACGGACGACATATAGAGGCGGCCGTCATTGGTAAAGACCGCGATCTCCATCACGCCCGCCATGGCATCGAGCAGCTGCTCGCGATCCTCGGCGTCGAGTTCCAGCTTGCCGTGATGGACGTCCGTGATGGCCGTCGCCGCGGCCGACGCCGTATTCAGGCGCGCGTCGAGCGAACTGCGCAGCGAACGATCGATCGACGTCAACGAGACGATTGCGAGAATGCCGGCGGCGACGAAGACGGCGATCCCGTACATCCACGCAAGGCGCGTGCGCAGACTCAAGCGCGTTCCATCCGGTAGCCGATGCCGCGAACAGTCTGCAGCAGTGCCGGTTCGCCTTCCGCGTCGATCTTCAGACGAATCCTCCGTACGTACACGTCGACGACATTCGACGTCGTTTCGCTCGTGCGATCCCAGAGCGCCGTCTCGATCATCGGACGCGTGAGGACGCGACCGGCGTTTCGCATAAAGTATTCGAGGAAGGCGAGTTCGCGTGCCGTGAATTCGATCTCGCGAACGCCGCGCGTAACACGGCGCGTCGCAAGGTCGAACGTCAAGTTCCCTACTTTTAATAAGGCCGGTGCGGGCGGCGTTTCACGGCGCGCAATGCTTCGCAGCCGCGCTTCGAGTTCGCGCATTGCGAACGGCTTGCGAATATAATCGTCGGCGCCGGCGTCAAGCCCCGCGACGACGTCGTCGGTTTCGTCGCGCGAGGTCGCGATGACGATCGGGGTCGCGACGCCGGAGGTGCGCAACGTGCGCAGTACGTCGAGTCCGTCCCGTCCGGGCAAGTTCAAATCGAGCACGATCGCGTCGTACCCGGGCTCCGATGCGAGCCCAAGCCCTGCCGTTCCATCCCCGGCAACATCGACCACGTGTCCCTGATCTTGTAGCCCGCGGCGCATCGCATCCGCGAGTCGATCGTCGTCTTCCACGATCAATAAACGCACGGTTCAAGGCTTTACAAATGATGCGGCAGGAACCCTCGGGGGCCACCCGTAGTAGGCGGTGTGGCGACTCAAGTAGCGCGTCAATATGACGCGCAATTCGACCGTTTCAATGCCAGCATTTCGGCCGCGGTCGACGCCGTTCGCCAGGCATCCGAAGCGATCGCGGCAACCGCGCAAGAGCAGACGACGCTGATGGTCGCGCTTTCGGAAACGGCGGGCACGCTCGCCACCGCATCGCGCGAGACCGCCGAACGCCTTCAAAGCGCGCAGTCGTCGGCGCGCGCCGCCGCAGCCGATCTCGGCAACTCATTCGAGGTCGTCGAAACGCTGCTGACGTCGGTACAGCAACTCGCCGATCTTTCCGCCGACACCGCCGGAGCGATGGACGATTTCGGCCGGTTGATGAGCGAGATCGGCCGGATGACGGAATTTGTCGAAGACGTCTCCGACGAAACGGAATTGCTGGCGCTCAACGCCGCTATCGAAGCGGCACGCGCCGGAACGCACGGTCTCGGTTTTGCGGTCGTCGCAGGCGAAGTGGGGCGTCTCGCAAAAACGACGAGCGAGTCGACGACGGCGATCAAAAATCTCGTGATCGAAATCCAGCGCGAAGCCGAAGCCACGATTCAAGCCGTTCGCGCAAATGCGGAACGTTCCGCCGAATCTGCTCCGTTGGCGGATACGGCGCGCGGTTCGCTTGCGGAGATCGCCGAGCTCGCCGCCGATCTTTCCGTGACGATCGATCGCGCCGTCGTCAGCGGACGTGACCATAGTGCCGGCGCCGCGCAGATGCGCAAGGACACGGACGCGCTTGCAAACGTTGCCGCCGCGCAAGGCCGCGAGGCGCTCGAATCCGCGTTCGCGACGCAACGTCTCGCCTACTACGGTGCCGAAATCGCGTACATTTCGCGTGCTCGTACCGCGAGCAAAAGCGAACACACGACGATCAAAGTTGCGACGCTTCTGCCGCCCGGCTATCCACCTTCGCGCGCCTGGGAACACGTCGCGAAGCGCGCGCTGGAACTCTCGAACGGGCGCGTCAAGCTCGAACTCGAGATCCCGTTCACCGGCGGCAGCGAGATGGAAGCGATGCTGCGCGTTCGCTCCGGTGAGCTCGACATGGTGAGCGTTACCACGTACGTCGCTGGTGCGCTGCTGCCGCTCGCGCAGCTGCTCGATCTGCCGTTCGTTTTCGATGATTCGGCCGCCGCGCACCGCCTGCTGGACGGGCCGCTTGGAACGAACATTCTTTCGTCGTTCGAATCCTTCGGTCTGCATGGCCTGGCATATTTCGAAAACGGCATGCGGCACTTTACGAATAGCCTTCATCCGATCCGCCGTCCGGCCGACATGCGCAAAATGCGCGTACGCATTCAGGATTCCGTCGTCTATTTGGCACTGATGCACGCGCTCGGCGCATCACCAAAAGTCATTCCCTTCCAAGACGTGTACAAGGCGCTGCAACAGCACGAAGTTGACGCGCAGGAAAATCCACTGGCCAACACGCTCGGCGCGCGTTTGTATGAAGTGCAGCGCTATCTCACGCTGACGCACCACACGTATAACACGCAGATCGTACTCGCAAACATCGAGCGCTGGCGCGGGCTCCCCGACGAGGACCGCGCCATCCTCGGGCAGGCGTTCGCCGAAGCAACGGCCATGCACCGGACGATCTCGGCCGAAGACGACGCTCGCGCGATCACCGAGCTGCGAAAACATCTCGACATCTACGACCTCGCGCCGGACGAACGCGAAGATTTCGTGCGCAATGCCCGCTTCGTGTGGGAACGCATGGAACCGCTCTTTCCGGGCGACGTCTTTCGTCTGCTCCTCAATCGCAGTCTCGACTCGTGGCGCCCGCGCGTGGCTCTGGCCGCCGGTTCGCCTTCGTCGCACGGCAGCTTCACGCTCACCGACATCGTCGAAGCGATGGACCGGTCCGTCAACGCGGTACGTTCGACGGGCGACACGATCGGCACGCAGGCACGTTCGCAAATTTCGAGTCTCAATGCACTCGCGCAACGCGCGTTCGGGCTGAGCGGATCGAACGAAACCCTGGCCAAAGACTTCCAAGTGCTCGGCGAGCGTTTTCAACAGGTTGCGCCCCAGGTTCGCATTATGCGCGACACCGTGCACCAACTGATCGAAACGATCAACGTGCTCTCGTCGATGGCGGTGCAGAGCCGAAACGCGCTCGATCAATTCGCGAAATCGATGCATCAAATTTTCGAAATCATTAACCTGGTGCGCTCGGTCTCCGATAAAACCAATTTGCTCGCGCTCAATGCCGCGATCGAAGCGGCGCGCGCGGGCGACCACGGTAAGGGCTTCAACGTCGTCGCCGGCGAGGTGCGCGGCCTGGCGGATAAGACGAAGGCGTCGACGATCGACATTCGCAAGGTCCTCAACGATCTGGAAGCGCGCGGGAAAGCGGCGGCAATCGCGATCGAAAACGGCGTCGCGAAAGCCGAGCACAGCTCGCGCCAAGCGCGCATGGCGCAAGAAGCGTTTGGCCGCATCGAACAATTCGCGAGTTCGGCCCAGTTCACACTCGAACAAGCCGAAGACGCCGCAAAAGATGAAGCGCAGCGGTCGTACGCAATGTACGGCGACTATTCGCAAATGGCCGCGCTCGTCGAATCGCACGCGTCCGACAGCCGCTCCGCGCTTGCCTCGACGGTCGAACTCGAACGTCAACGCCGCGCGTTATTTAGCTGACAATCTTCACCGGTTTCGCAGCGCCGTCGTTCACACTTGAACGATGGCGCTTTCAAATATCGTACCTCTGCTGAATGCTCCCCGCGCAGCCGCCGCGCCGGCCGCCGACATGACCTATCACGGTGGCCCCGTGATCGCCAACGTGGAAATCGTTGCCGTCTATTGGGGAAGCTTCTGGCAGCAACAAGCAACCCTCATTAGCCAGCTCGAAGGCTATTTCAACTACATCGTGACGAGCTCGTTTCTCGATATGCTCGCGGAATACAGCACGCCGACACAAACCATCGGCGAAGGAACGTTCAACTCGAGCGTGACCGTCACAACAAGCGAACCGGGAGGGGGAAGCGGAACGGTGAGCGACGCGCAGATCCAAACCGCGTTGCAACAATGGACGCAAGACGGCACGATTCCCGCCGTCAATGCGAACACATTGTATTTTGTCTTTTTACCGCAAAACGTGACGTCGACATTAAACGGTTCCTCATCGTGTCAACAGTATTGCGGCTACCACAGCAGCGCCGGCAGCATCTACTACGCGCTGATGCCGTATTCGGACTGTTCGGGTTGCACCCAGGGCAGCGAGCTGGATACGCTCACGGTTATTTCAAGCCACGAACTCGCCGAATCGATCACCGATCCAAGCTGGCCGTCAGGCTCGGGCACCGGCTGGTTCGACGACAACACGGGGAACGAAATCGGAGACGTGTGCGTGGGCAACACGACGCAGCTTGGTAATTACACCATTCAACAAGTGTGGTCCCAAAAACAGAACGCCTGCGCTTCCGCGCCGGCGTAATCACGCGAGGTTAGCGATGGAAAAGGACGGCAAGCATTGTCGTCGTCCATGAGGTGACGTTGATACCGATCACCCACATGAACTTTTGATCCATTTGACCGAAACGCGCATTCATCTCGGAACGCAGGCTTCCCAGTTCCGAATGCAATCCGTCCAAACGGCGATCTATGCCGTTCAGGCGATCACCAATCTGGTCGACGACGCCCTCCAAGTGGGCAATACGGCTTTCCATAGGCTTTGCGGTCATAACGCCTTTCTCGCACAGTATACCATTGGTGCCGGACAATACCGCGACCGGCCGCTTGCGTAAAGGATTGTCGCGAAGGGCGATTCTACTAGAACGCTATGAGGCATACGTGGCCGTTCGTCGGACTTCTTCTACTCGTTCCGGTGGCCACGGCGGCCTCATCGCCAACGCCCGTGCGCGTTGTAAAGGACAACGTCGTCGCTTCGGATCGGGATCCCGCAGTCCGTGTCACTGTACCGAAAACCGCGACCTATGTCGGCACCGAGCGTTGGGTTCTTTTCGGCATTGCGAACTGTCAGCTCTTTGCGTTCATCGATGCCGATAGGCAAAAGCACGTGAGGCGGCTCTATTGGGTGCAATTTGAGGGCTACATTTCTTCGATGCCCAACTTGCATCACACGTACGATTCAAAAGAACATGCCGCGATCGGTGGTCTAGATTTCTTCGTCGACGCGTGGACGGAGAGCAGCAAACCCTCTCGGCCCGATACAACCGATCTCGCAGCGATCATCAAATCAAAAGGCTATGCCGTGCCCGCTGGTATCAATTCCGGATCGGACGGTCAGCATATTTACGACCTTATTATATCGAAGGGCTATACGCTTCCACCCATGCTCTCGTCGGTGCGCTTCGTACATACGCTCGATGAGGCTCGCAAAGAACTCATGATCATCTACAGCGAACCGTTCACGTCCAGCCGTAAACCGACAAGCGAAGAAACACGCGCTCTCGTTCGGCGTGCCGAGAACGCGCTCGTCATCGAGCCGGTCTAACGGATTGCTATACCGCCCGCATTGACGAACTTCGTCGATGCATCTTCGAACGAACGAATCGGACGCGCGTTCCCGCACGCCGATGCTGAAAAAACCAAAACGCGTCCCGGCACGAGAAACTGCGAGGGATTGACCATTGCTTAGAGTTCACCCGTTCGTTGACTGACAGCCAAGCCGAGTATTCCATCCCCGGATAACGCCGTCGCGTTGCCCTCGATCGTCCGGCGCGGCGCAACGTTTCCGGTGGCGTCCTCCGCAAACACGAGAATTCGAGTCTGCGCGCCCTCGAAAACGCCGACGTAGAATTCGTGCGCGCGCGGGGAGAACGTCACCGCCATATTGTTGCACGGGTTGCCCAAGCAATTGCCGAGGCGCGTCCGCGAGCCGCTAATAACACGGAAGGGCGTGTCACTGCCGTGCGCACCGCCCGCGAAGATTTCGATCGCATTCGGGCCGTTGCGAACGAGGGCAGCGACCAGGTCGTCGTGAGAATCGACGGTCAGAATGCTCGGCCATGGAAAGAATGCAGCTTCATCCGTGAAAAACGAACGAACCGGATTGACCTCGTAAAGATTATTCGCCGAACCGCTGGCACCGGGAAGCATGACCGCAATCATGCTGCCTTGTTCGCTCGTCGCGATATATTCGTAGCCCTTCGAGTCGACCGCAAGGCTTCGCGTATCGGGGCCACCACCCATAAACGCGCGGATAAACCGGTGCGATCGGGCTCCAAAGACATACGACGTTGCATCGGAGAGAAAGGTCTGGACGTAGATGTTGCCGCCGGAATCGAACGTTACGCCCCACGGCCCCCAATAGCCATTCGCGAGCATGGGATCGGGAATAGTGAACGCCGGATGAACGGCGCCGCTTGACGTCGCGGAATATGCGGCAAGGGGTCCCGACGCATCGGCGACGTACACGAGTTCGACACTCGAAGGCAGCGCATCGTTCTGCGCGACCTGCGCGGTGCGCGGATATGCTGCGGGCGTTACAGGATTTGCGCCGCCGGAGCATCCGGCGAATGCTATTACGATTGAGGCGAGTGCGCAACGAAAATATTTTTCGTATTGCATGATTCTGAGCTCCCCGGCCTATTATACTCGCGGCCGAGGAGCTGCAGCGCCGTTTTAATGACTGCTTAAACCGCGATACTCCAGGAGCGGGCCGATCTGCGGATCGTTACCGTAGAACGCGCGGAACATCGGGCCGTAGTCCTCGGAGTGTCCCTTCGAGAGAATCAGGTCGCGGAACCGCTGGCCGTTGGTCCGCGTCATGCCGCCGTGTTGCACGAACCATTGGAACGTGTCGTCGTCCAGCATTTCGCTCCACATGTATGCGTAGTATCCGGCGGCGTATCCGCTCGCCCAAATGTGCGCGAAGTAACTCGACCGGTAACGCGGCGGGACGTTCGGGAAGTCGGTTGCCGACGACGCGAGCGCGTGCGTTTCAAACGTATCGACATCTTGTTTCGGCGCGCTTGCCGGCAGCGTGTGCCACGCCATGTCGAGTTCATCGGCCGCGAGGCTCTCGCCGAGCGAATAACCCTGATCGAATTTCTGGGACTGTTCGATTTTATCCATGAGCGCTTGGGGCATCGGCTGGCCCGTCTTATAGTTCACCGCATAGTGCTTGAGCACCGCGGGATAGAACGCCCAGTGCTCGTTGAACTGCGACGGATACTCGACGAAGTCGCGCGCCGTCTGCGCACCCGAGAGCGACGGATACTCTTGGTTCGCGAAGAATCCGTTGAGCGCGTGACCGAATTCATGGAACATACCGTGGACTTCACCGGCGGTTAGCAAGACCGGTTGCCCCGCGGGCGGCTTTGGAATGTTCTCGACGTTATACACGACCGGTTTCGTGCCGAGCAGTCTGGACTGCTGCACGAGGTTGTCCATCCACGCTCCGCCCTGTTTGTTGTCGCGTTTGAAGAAGTCGAAATACATCAGCGCGAGCGGCGATCCGTCTTTATCGTAGACTTCGAACACCCGCACGTCGGACTGCCAGACTGGAATATCTTTGCGCTCTTTGAGCGTGATGCCGTAAAGCTGGTTGGCCGCGTAAAAAAGCCCGTTCTGCAGCACGTTGTTCAGTTCGAAGTACGGCCGCACTTGATTGTCGTCGAGGTCATACTTCGCTTTGCGGACTTGTCCGGCGTATTTATCCCAATCGTACGCCTGCAGTTGAAAGTGTCCGCCGTCTTTATCGATCATCGATTGCAACTCGGCGGAGTCCGTTTGAATCTTGGCGCGCGTCGCCGGAATAAGTTGCGCGAGGAATTGTTGGACCGCGCCGGGCGTCTTCGCCATCTGATTGGTCAGCGCGTAGGCCGCGTAATTCGGATATCCGAGCAACGCCGCTTTTTGAGCGCGAAGCTGCGCCATCGCGACGATTGTGTCGCGCGTATCGTTCTCGTCGCCCTTTTCGGCGCGTGTCAACGAGGCTTCGAAAAGCTGCTGCCGGGTGGCGCGGTCATCGAGCGACGCGAGCGCCGGCTGCTGGGTCGTGTTCTGCAGCGCAATGAGATAGCCGCCCGGGTCTTTCCGGGCTTCTGCTGCTTCCTGCGCCGTCGCCATCGCGGCGTCGCTCAGTCCGGCAAGCTGCGACTTATCTTTTACGATGAGCGCGCCGGCCTTCGTTCCCGCGAGCAGCTTGCGCTCGAAGGCTGACTGCAGCGTCGAGAGCTGCTCGTCGATGCGGCTCATCTTCGCCTTATCCGCCGGACTCAATTTGGCTCCCGCACGGACGAATGCGGCATAGGTTACGCGAACGAGCTGCTCCGACTCCGGGTCGAGATGCAGCGACGCCAGCTTGTTGTACACCGTTTGGAAGCGCGCGAAGAGTTTGGCGTCAAGGTAGATCGCGTCTTCATGCGCGGCGAGGCGCGGTTCTTCGACTTCATCGATATGCTGCAGCGTCGGATTCGTGTTCGCGCCCGTAACGCAGGTAAAGGCTTCCACGGCCCGCGAGAGCAGCCGCCCCGATTTCTCGAGCGCGACGTACGTGTTCTGGAAGGTCGGAGCGGCGGGGTTGTTCGCAATCGCTTGAACCTCGCGCATCTGCGCTTTCATTCCGGCCTCGATCGCCGTCTGATAATCGCTATCCGTAATCCGGTTGAACGGAGGCGCTTGAAACGGCAATGTGCTTGGTGAGAAGAACGGGTTTGCCAAAGCAAACACGAGCGCAAGCTGCAGCATGGTAAATACCCTTCGAGCGGCTTAACTAAGATGAAAGAGGTTCGGCCGAGAGCGTTTCGGTCAGCGGATGAGGTTCTCCGGTGATGCGCGCGACGTTCTCGTGGAACCGGCTCAGTTCAGCGTTTGTCACGTAACGCGCGGTTCCCGCTTCGGGCGGAACGTGGTTGCGTGCGAGAAACTCTGCAACGCGCTCGGCTTGAACGATCGCCGGATCGATCCGCAACACGCGCTCGCCGAGCACTGCGGCGAAATGCGCGTCGAGGACGGGATAATGCGTGCATGCCAAAACAACGGCATCGAGATCGCCGGGCAGCTGCGTGCAGACTTCGGTCACCGCTTCAAGAGGCTCCGCTCCGTCGATGTTGCCCGCTTCTACGAGCGGCACGAGCAAGGGCGCCGGCACTTCCCAGACTTCGCTCTCGGGAATCGCGTTGCGGATACGCCTCCCGTACGCACCGCTGCGCACCGTCGCCGACGTCGCAACGATGCCGATGCGCCGCGCGCCGGCGTGTTGCAACGCGATCGTCGCGGAATCGAGCAGATCGAAGACTTCTGCATTTGTCGGAGGCCAGCCGTAAGCGTCGGCAATCGCGCACGACGTGTTGCAGCCCATGACGATTGCGTCGGGCGCTTGCGAATCGAGCCACGCGAGGTTCGCTTCGAGCAACGTAAACAATTCGTCGTTGGTACGCTCGCCGTACGGAAGATGCGCTTGGTCCGCGAGGTAGACAATATCCGATTTGGGCAAACGTTCGCGGACCCGGCGGACAACGGTCAGTCCGCCGAGCCCCGAGTCAAAAATGCCGATCACTGCGCGTTGCCCGAAACGGGATACTGCGCGGCGTAACGATCGACGCCGTCGGCGATGCCTTGGGCGACTTTTTGCCGCCACTCCGGTGAGTCGAGTTTCGCGAAGTCATCGGGATTCGAAAGAAACGCTGTCTCGATAAGCACCGCAGGCATACTCGCGTGGAGCGTCACGTAGTAGCGCGCTTTGATCACGCCGTCATCTTTCGTTCCGAGCAGCGGTACGAGATTATGATCGATCGCGTCAGCGAGCGCAATGTCGATTGGTTTGGAGTAATAGGTCGTCGTTCCGCTCGGACCGCTGTTGATGAAACTGTTCGCATGGATACTGATGAACATGCGCGCGCCCGAGTGATTGGCGATATCGTCGCGCGCCTGAAGTTCATCTCGCGCACTATCGTTCGGCTGATAGACGTCGACATCGGTGGTGTGTGTCATTTGGACCTGCCAACCTCGCGCAATCAATACCGCACGCAGCCGTTTCGCCATGTCGAGATTTACGTCAGCTTCAGAAAGGCCGTTGCGAATTGCACCACGGTCGCTTCCACCGTGTCCCGGATCGATGACAATAAGCTTTGGATTCGTCGGCACGTAGCTGCCGCCGCCGCCGAATTTCCACGGCGAGTAGTCGATCGTCGCTCCCGCGCTCTGTTGTCCGTAATCTTCGGGCGGCACGGGCGTAACGAGCGTCTGCGGCTCATTCGCCGATACGACCGAACCGATGCTTCCGGTTCCGCTGCGCACTTCGTCGGCGACCGTGTTGTTGCCGATGCTGATGACGATGCCCGTCGCGGAGGGAGAGACGGAAAGTTCGTTCGGTCCGCTCAGCGAGAGTGCGACGCGCACGGTTTGCGGGTCGACTTGTCGCGCGCGCATCGCGGTCAGTGGATCGGCTTCCGCCTCGTCGCGCGCCCCGCTTTGCAGTTGCGCATTCTTGATATCGATCCAAAAGCGGTTGTCCGGTTCACGAAGGCGGTGCCATTCGTAGGGCGCGTTGCCCGCGACAGCGATCGTGACCGTCGTACCGCCTCCCGTTTGCTGCACCGAAATGCCGGTAACGTTCGCACCGCCGGAAGAGTTATCGATCGGCGCAGGCGTAACCGGCGCCGTCGTCGGCGCAGTATTCTGCGTCTGCGCCGGCGCCGTTTGAACCGGCGGAACGACGTTGGCCGCCGACGTCGTGGCGACTAGGGGCGGCGCACCGCCGTTCGCGCCGAATCCTACTTCGAAATCGCCGCTGTTACTGTGCGGAACATCGTGGCGCGTGTTCGGCGCGACGTTCAGAACGAGCGTTGCATGCGGATCGCGTACGGAACCGCTCGTTGCGATCTGCATCGAGCGAATCCCGCCTGCATTCACGTCGCGCGTCCCGTCGATCGACGACGCGACACCGTCGAACTCATACACGACGCGATCCGGCGCTTCGCTCAGCACGCGCGGATGCAGCGCGACGGCCGCATGCGCCACGACGATCGCTTGCGTGCCCGAACCTTGCACGTCGACGGAAGTAAGCTGCGGCTGCAGCACGGTCGTTCCGCCATCGTTCTTTTCGGCGAGCGATAGCGCGCGGATCAGATCCTCGAACGGAAGAAAGGCTTCGTTGCCTTGAACGAACGGCGCGAACGCCGCCGTGCCCGAGAGCAAGCCCATGTCGTACCGTTTCTGGCCGATCGCAAAGTTGAGGACGAGCGGTTGCGGCGTCGCAATCAAAACGTAACGCTCACCTGGGTGCCAGGTGAGCGTTGCGCCAAGCGACTTCAAGAGACCGCGGAATCCCGGATCGTCGACGCCGACGGCTGTACCGGCCGCCGTGCGCATCAAGTGATTGAAGGTCAGCGTTTGGTTTGCGAAGGTGTAAGAGGCGCTATCGGCTCGCACGAATCCAGTGGCGAGCAAGACGAGCAGCGCGACCGCGCTACCAGTCCGAACGACGAAGCGGCGTGTCGAGTTCAAGGTGACCCCCCGGGAGCGTATCCACTTTTCGGCCCTCGATCGTAATCTGGACCGCATTGATGGGTGGAATTCCCGTTAGCGTATAGACGAGACCTTTGAACTCGCCGTTTTCCGCGAACGATCCGCCGCCCGATGCGGTCACTTCTTTTGAAAGATCGACCGTTGCCGTCGTTCCATTAACGAGAACGTTCAGCACGTGCGTTCCAGGCGGGAAACGAACGGCCTGGACTTCGCTCGGCGGACCCGCAACGGATTGGACCGCGGCGTAGAGCGCCACGTTGTGAAGATGCTCCGTTGCACTTTCACCGGGTTGCTGCGCGCGCAAGGAAACGGTCCACGTGCCTAAGCTCGACCCGTCCAGCTTCGTATAATAGACGGTCACGTTGCCGCCGGTCGCCGGGCCATGCGGCCGCAGCGCGAACCACGCGCCGGCTGCGACGACGATCAAAATAAGGAGCAGGAGTAGCGCGCGGGAAGCCTTCACAGCTTGTTGACCCCTCCGGCCATCGTCCACCCGAGATAGATGTTGTAGAGCACAAGGAGCAGGCCCGCGACCGAGAAGGCCATTGCAGTGCCGCTCCCTCCTGCGCGTTTGCCGAAGCGCATCGCCATGCCGTAGCACGCCAAGATGAGGAGCGCGGCGATAATGTGCAGCCACACCTGCGGCGGCAGCGGAACGTGCGATGCCCCCAGCATTCCCGCAACGACGAGACCGACGATAAATTGCAACGCGGCGACCGCATTGACAACCCGGCGTCCCTGCTGGTTCCAGCTGAAGATGATCGCGCACAGCGCGAGCAAAAACGCGACGACCAAATGAATTTCGAGAACGACGCTCATGCTTGGCTTCTGCGGCTTCGCGAAGCGGCCGTCCTTCCTAGGCGCGGCAAGCGACGGCAAGCCGCGAGGGATGCGCGAATCGTGCCGCCGTAAAATCGTTTTCCATGACAGCTGCAGCTCGCACAGAATTCGTCACCGTGCCGGTCTCCGACGGCACGGCCATGAACGCTTACGTTGCACGCCCCGGCGATGATGCAAAGAGCGCGCCGGCAGTCGTCGTCTTTCAAGAGGCCTACGGCGTCAACGACTACATTTGCGATGTGACGAAGCGTTTTGCGGCGCTCGGTATGGTTGCAATTGCGCCGGAACTCTTTCATCGAAGCGCGCCATCGGGATTTACCGCAAATTATGGGGACATGGAAGCCGTGCGCGAGCATATAACGAAGATGACGCGCGAAGGTTTGGAGGCCGACATCGATGCGACGTTCAGCTGGCTCGCCGACGACGGAGGCGTCGATCCGGAAGAGATGGCTGCCGTCGGATTCTGTATGGGCGGCCGCGTTGCGTACGTCGCAAACTCGCGTACCCGGCTGCGCGCCGCGATTTCGTTTTACGGCGGAGGCATCGCGCCGGATCTTCTTCCGCTTGCCTCCGCGCAACGCGGACCGATTCTCATGTTCTGGGGCGGTCTCGACCAGCACATTGCGCCCGAGCAGTATCGCGCGGTGGCCGATGCGTTGACCGAAGCAAACGCAACACACGAGCAAGTCGTGTTTAGCCAAGCCGATCATGGGTTCTTCTGCGATCAACGCGCGAGCTACAATCCGATCGCGTCGCGGCAAGCATGGGCGATGCTCAAAGAGTTTCTGGCGTCCTACGGAGCGCTGCCCTAAGTTAAAGCGCGGTGCACGGCTTGCCGGATGGCATCAACATAAGGACGTTTGAAACTAAACGGGCCGGTTTCGTCTTCGTCGTGCACGAGCATTGCGGGGTCGGCCTCGAAAACCAGCATCGTACCGTCCGGTAAGCGCGCGACGTCGAGGCCGACATATTCCAGCTTTGTCCGGCGCGCAATCAACTGCGCAATACTAACCCATTGCGGGAAAACGCTCGCCGGATCTGCTAAAAATCGCTCCTCCTCTAATCGCATCCATTCATGCTCTTCCATCGGACTTGATTGATAGTGGACGATCCACCGTGGTGAGACGGCGAGATGGTACGGAAAAGCCATCCCGTCTACGACGATGATTCGATACTTGCGGTAGTAGCCGTCGGGAGACCGGTAGTCAACGAAAGAAGAAACCGCGTACCGCCGCGACGGAAACCCCTGGACGTGCAGCTCGAGTTCCGTCTTTGTTCGAACGTGCGCAAGTCCATGGCCCGCATGGGAATCGATCGGGCGAATGATCGCGGGAAGCTCGATATTAGCGAGATCCTTCGCATCGACTGCCTGTACGGTCGCAACCGCAACGCCCTCAATCCCGGCAAGCGTTGCAGCCAAATGGGCTCTCGAGCTGCGATCGAGGATCTGCGGCGCGTTGATGGTGCGAGCGCTAAGGGCGGCGATTTTCGACGCGTTCGCGACAGCGCGTTCATCGCCCGGAGCGTAGCCGAACGCAACGAAGGCGACGGCATGATCCGGCAGCGTTTCGCGCGGTTCTTCGCCGACGTAGAGCTTGTGCAATGCAACACGGTTTCGGTCGAGCAGGACCTCGAGCGGCGCGTTCACCGCATACGGGGCATCCTTGAGCAGCATCAGGACCGGCGTTCGGTCACCAACCGGCATCGGATCGTCGAACCGCCGACGGATCGCGAGCGCGCGCGATAGGTAAGTACGCGCTGCTTCATCGTCGCGCACGATGCTCGAGAGTTCGGCTGCAGCGAGATATGCAGCAGCGAACCCGGCATCGATTTCGATCGCGTGCGTATAGGCGTCACGTGCCTGAAGATAGAGCGATTGCCGTGTCAGTAGATTTCCCAGCATCGCGTAGCCGCGCGCATCTTCCGGTGACGACTCGATGGACGCGCGTAAAACGCGCTCGATCGCACGCATCTGCGGTAACGGCGAAAGCGCGGCCGGCGCGACGGTGTATCCACCGAGTTCCGGCACGCGTGTGAGAAGGTCGTCGATCGACGGGGCGGCATTCACCGCCCCATCCTATCACGCGTTTAGCCGAGCGCCGTCGCGATGAACTCGTTGCCGGTGTTGTAGCCGAACACGTTCACGAAACTACCCGGGCTGATATTGCCCTGCACGTAACCGTTTTGCTGCGCGACCGCCGTATTGACGAAGACGGGCTGCAGGTCCGGCGTGAGCACGACGATACCGTTGCCGGTGTTCGAGATGACAATGCCCTGGAGTTGCGCGTTGCCGAACGGGTTGATTGCGAACGGCGCACCGCCGTAGCCGTATTGGTTCGGATACGGATACTGCGTCGCGTACGGATTTTGCGGATACGGATCGTATCCGATCGGCAACGGCATCTCCACGGGCGCGCTGTAATACATCGGCGTGATCGTCGGCTGCGAGCCGTAGATCGGCATGTAGCCGCTATACACGTAGCTCACCGGTAACGCCGCACCGTCGTAGTACGTGGGCCCCGCGGCGTAGGTCCGCACTATTTCGACCGGCGGCGCTACGAACACGCGTTCCGGAATATAGCGATGGAAGACGACGCGGCGCGGCGTGCGCTCCACCGCGAAATATCTCGGCGAGTAGTAGCGAACGAAGTTATTCCGTCGCTCGAACCGTTCGCGGACCTCTGCACGGGGTGCATAGGAACGCCGTTCAAACACGGATCGCCGCTGCTGCTCGAACCGCGGGGCCATGCGCAGTTTCGCGAACCGCTCGCGCTCGGCCGGACGCGGCGCGTACTCGCGCACAATCGGGCGCGGTGCATACTCGCGTACAACCCGGCGCGGTGCATACTCTCGCACGGCCGGCCGACGTGCGTACTCGTGCGCAACCGGACGCGGTGCGTACGCGCTAGCGGCCGAACGGTCGACAGGTCGTGAGTGCTCGGCAGCGGCGGCTGCAAGCGGCAAACTTATGAGCGGGATGAGAGCGCCGGCGAGGACGCCGATGATTCGTTGCACGTTGTTACCTCCACAGATTCCCTAGAAAGGGAACGAGAAGGTCATTCCCATCGGTTCGCAAGCGAGCGCCGCCTCGCGTCTATTCAGGCGCGAGTGATGGTACAGTAAGGCCCTACGGAGGCTGCCTCGCATGCCGTCAAAGAAGTCGCACTCGTTGTTAAAAGATGGAGACCGCGTCACGATCCCCGGCGAGGGGTTGCGCGGTACGGTAAAAGAAGTGCACCCGCACGAAGTGGTCGTGAAGCTGGAGTCGGGAGAACATCGCAGATTCGCATTGGAATCCGTTCATCGCGAATCGACGATGAACGAAGTTTCCGATTTCATCGATCACTAACGAGGTCGTGCCACGACGTCTCCGACAAATTGACGCCATAGTACGCAGCCGCTTTTTCGATATTCGCAAAGGCAAGCTCGCGGTCGGCGTCCGAAACGCCCTCCACTTGATCGAACCGCGCAACCGCATTGCGTACGTGCTGCGCGTCGGTGAGCGGTTCTTTGCGTTGCGCCGGGAAAGCGAACACGCTGTCCGGCAAGTCACTTTGCGCCGTCAGACGCCCGTGCTTTTCATGCGGTTCCCACGTTGCTTCCATGTAGCGGCCCTCCGGCACTTACTGTATCATCTTTTGCAGCCCCGCATATGAAAGGTGGTGCCGCGATGACCACGACAATGTCGGAAGAGATGCGGTTGGAGTGTCTTCACAACTGCACTGAATGCCATCAAGTCTGTTTAGCGATGATCGTTCATCCGGACGTCGTCGGCGCGCTCGACGATGACGATATGAAGCTGCTTCTTAATTGCTCCCAGATCTGTGGAACGTCGGCCGATTTTATGGATACTTCCTCGGCATACCATCGTGACGTCTGTGGCGTCTGCGTGAAGATCTGCACCGCGTGCGCGGAGATGTGCGATCGCACCGGAATTACGGTGCTTCGCTCGTGCGCACAGACGTGCCGCACTTGCGCGGATTCGTGCCGGCGCATGGTTGAGATGGCGTAACGCTCCTAGTGCACGGCCCCGTGATCGTCGCAGTGGGTGCCGTGCTGGTTGTGCAAGTGTCCCGAAACGAGGTAATCGGCATGACCGGCATGAGGCACGGTTTCGTGACCGCACTGCGCGCCGTGCACGTGCGTTCCGTCGTGCGCGCCGCAGTTGTGCCCGACCGTACAGTCGTCGGGGTTTACACTCGACGCCGATAACTGGTGTTCGTCGACGTGCCCTTCGTGCGCGTGGTGCAGGTGCCCGTCGTGAAGATAGTCGGTGTGATCTCCATGCTTGACCGCGGTGTGGCCGCAATCACCGCCGTGAACATGCGCGTGCTTTTCATGCGTCGTGTGAACCATAGGTCGATAGTGCGCCATCGGTCCACGCGTGAAAACAAAAAAGCACCCGGCTGTGTGCTCTAAAAACGATCCCTTTGAATTCGTTTGGTCATCCAGATTACAATGATGGTGCCATGAACGCGCACCGTGTGCGGACTGCGCCAGAAGGCCGGCGGTGGCGCGTCGCGATTCTGCTGATGTCCGCGGTCGGCATTCTGTATTGGGTTCTAGCCACATTTGAATGCTCGCCGATTCTTCCGTGGTGCGGTACCGTAGGCTTCGGCGTCGACTACCTCCGGTCAACAGCTGCCGTCGTCGTCTCCCGGGTCGACGTGGGCGGCGCGGCAAGCCGCGCCGGCCTGCAAGCCGGCGATCGCATTTCGCTCCGCGGAGTACCTTTTTCAACGCGATATTGGCTGCGACAGATCCGGTCTGACGATCCGGTGCCTGCGCACGATGTATTTCTCTTCCCCGTGCAACGCGGGGGAATACAATTGCCGCTTACGGTGCGATCGCAGCCGCTGCTCGAACATCAAACCTGGCAAAGCTCGATTTCCGCTGCCGCAGATCTTTGGGGACTCCTGTTTGCGATTCTGCTTGCCGTTCGTGTACCCGGGTCGAAACAGGCGCGATTGCTCTCACTAATTCTGGTTACGTACTTCGCGGGGAAGCAAACCGAAGGACTGATGCCTTGGGCGACGCCGGACTTCGTCATCTATCTTTTGAACCTTGCGGTGAAACACGCACTGCCGATCTCACTGTTTTCGGTCTACGCCGTCACATTTGCACGACCGTTGTCGCACGCACGGTCATGGTTGCTGCGTACCGGCATCGCGCTTCCTATTATCGGCGCTGTGGCGAGTACTTCGGCCGGTATATCGTGGTATGTCTTCGCACTACCGTTTGACTGGCTCCGCACGATCGTGGTCGCCTACGCCGTCGGTCTCGGATGTATCGTCTCCGTTGCGGCCGGCGTGATGGCGGCAATCGCATCGTCCGGCCCCGAACGCCGGCGGGCGGCGTGGTCGACCGCATCCATTGGTCCGGTTTGGCTGATTTGGGCCTACAGCTACATGATCGCCCCGTACTCCAATCAGCACGTTGTTAATAGCGTCGGGACGCTTGCGGATGTTGCAGCGATCCTCATGCCGATGGGCCTCACATATGCGGCGCTGACCCGGCGGTTCGTCGATATCGGGTTCGTCGTCAGCCGCACCCTCGTTTTCGGCGCTGTTTCCATTCTCGTACTCGGCATCTTCGTTGTCGCGGAGTGGGCTATTGGGCAATGGATCGCCGCGTCGAATCGAACGGCGAACATCCTGATCAATGTCTTCGTCGCTCTCAGCGTCGGCCTTTCGGTTCAATTCATGCACTCGCGCATCTCGCACGTCGTGAACCATGCGTTCTTTAGAAAGCGGCACGAGGATCGCATCGCGTTACACCGCTTTTCGTCGGAAGCGCCATTTATCACCAACGAAGACGTTTTAGTCCAACAAACCGCATCGATGCTGCTCCGGCACACGGACGCCGAAAGCGTTAGCGTCCTTCTACAGAACGGCAATGCGGCGTACGTGTGTGTCGCGGGAGGCGGGTTGGGTCGCGTCGTCGGCGAGAACGATCCCGCGATCGTGGCTCTACGTACATGGCATACGCCGCTCGACTTACATACGTGCGAGACGCTGGTCGAAGGAGACCGTGCGTTCCCAATGGGCGCACGCGCCAAATTGACCGGTATCGTCGTATGCGGCGCTAAGCCAAGTGGCGAGGCATGGGCCCCGGATGAACTAGAAACGCTCGAGCAATTGGCGCACAATGTCGGGAGCGCGCTCGATATGCTTGCCGCGCGTCAGCAACGCGATACATTGGGAACACAGATGGCCGAGCTCATCGAAGTCGTGGAACAAATCGCAGAACAAAATCGGCAACTACTGCACGAGCTGCTTGCGCAACGTGAGGAGGCGTGATGCCAAAGTTCTTGATTCAAGTTTCATATACGCCTGAGGGCGCGAAGGGCGTGCTCAAAGCGGGGGGTTCGGCTCGCCGTAAAGCGGCGGCGGACGTGCTCGCGCAATTCAACGGAACGATCGAGGCATTTTACTTCACGTTCGGAGCCGACGACGCGGTTCTCATCGTCGAAGTGCCCGACCATGAAACAATGGCAGCAATCGCGCTCACCGTCTCCGCGACGGGAACGATTCGCACGCGAGCCACGGTGCTTCTTACCCCCGAACAAATCGACGAAGCAGCAAAAAAGAACGTGACCTTCAGAGCTCCGGGTCAATAATACGCAACCACCGTTCAGGTACTGCTATGGCGATGAGTTCGCGCACTTTGGGATCGAGATGGTTCGTCGTTTTTCCGGCGTTGCTTTGAATTGCATACCCTTTGACTGTGTCCGGACTGACCGTCGAAAAAGATCCGACGCCGGCAATCACTTGCTTTCGATAATGCTCCCAATCGAGCATGTGAGCATTTAGAGGTGTATCCATATCACCGACACTACGACGCATTGCCCTAAAGAACGTATCCGCAAAGCGCATGCTGCACACTCTCTCGCGCAGAGTCATCCGCTGCTTCGCGTTCGGCGTAGTTAGGGTTGTGAAAGGAAAAATTACGCAGTGAATCGTTTCTTCTTGCGGTCCAGTGGGCTCGCAGCTCTCGCCGCCGCAACCGTCCTTCTTCCACTCACGTCTTACGCAGAGGATTTCTCGGGGCAAACCGTCCTGAAAAGCGCGCTCTCGGTAGACGGCATGAAACATACGGTAACGCTTCCGCTCTATCGCGGAACGCACAACGGGGCAACGGTTTGGTACATCATTACCGATGCATCCGACTCGAGCGAAGCGAAGAGGCTAAACGTCGTATATTCACCGAACTTGGCGAATATCGGCGACGGCGCGTTGCAACACGTTACGAAGAGTGCCGACGGTTATGTCTTCGCGGGCGTCCCCACGTTCTCGAACCGTCGCACGTACATTCCAAGCAAGAGTGGGTTTCCACCTACGAGCGCGAAGCCCGGGAGTGTCGGCGATGCGAACTATTCGCCGTTCGTACGTGCTGACGGCGTGCCGGGCGTTTTAAACGCACCGATCGTGGCATCGGGCGAGGGCAATTTCGACGTAACGAGTCACACCAATACAGAAGACCGCGTCGTTGCGATCGATGCAAAAGCGAAAACCGTAACATTAGTGTTGGCGCGCGGGTTTGTTGATGGTAAGCCCGTCAACTATCTGAGCACGGACGCTTCGGATCCCGTAGCCGCTACCGTCGAGCGCGCGACGTATGCTCCAAAATTAAAACTCGCGAACGCGGCAGCCGTTATTCCGATCGGCGTGGTGATCGAAGGGCCGCGCAGTCCCGGTAACGGCCAGGGTCTCGCATTTCTCGCACTGGACACGCCCTTGGAAAAACCTGTTACGCCGTCCAATGCCGCTTCGATCGGCTCCCCGTTCAACGTGCTTTCGCTCGCCCCGAACCCGGCGAATCTCTACGCACCGAACGGCTACTCTCCCCTGTGGGACGTTCGCGTATTACCGAAAGGGCGAGCGACGCAGATCAAAGACTTCGCTACGTTCGCAGCTTCCGGACCGAAGCCGGCCGGGTTCGTGGTGAACTGCCCCGTCATCGCATTCGAATGAAAGAGTTTTACGTTCTAAGCGCCTAAAGTGAAACGCGGTGATAACCGCAATTCTTCTCGCAGCCGTCGTGGATCGGCCATGGCAGCGGTAATCAATCTCGATCAACTCATGCAATGAGGTCAAACATTCGTCGATGGGTTCTTAGGCACGAGCGCGAGATGCTGCTTGGCCTGCGGACGACCGTCGCGGGTGTGATCGCCTTCGTGCTTAGCAGAGTCTTCGCGCTTCCATCGACGTATTGGGCGGTTTTGGCGGCCGTCGTCGTGGCGCAGTCAAGCGTAACGAGTTCGTTCAAAGAGTCGCTCGAGCAGTTTATGGCGACGCTCACCGGGGCAGCCTGGGCCATTCTCGTCTCGAGCTTCTCAACGCGCAACGGGATGTCGGAAGTACTTTCCCTCACCGCCGTGCTGGCGCCGCTGTCGCTGCTCGCGGCAGTAAAGCCACGGTACAAGGCGGCGCCGGCCACCGCGACCATCGTGCTGCTCAGCTCCGTCGGATATCACGGAAGTACGATCGAAATCGGCCTCAAACGAGTGCTCGACATCAGCGTCGGGTGCGCCGTTGGGTTCGCAGTGTCGCTCTTTGCGCTGCCGTCGCACACGCATCGTCAACTCGACCTGACGATTGCGGATGCGCTCGATCTGATTGCCGGAACCATAGCGCAAATTGCTACCGGCGCCGCTCCCGAGGTGATAAATCATCGAACGCGCAAAGCCTTCCGAAACATCGACGCGATCGCCGATGAAGCAAAGCGTGAAAAAGAGGGTTATCATACCGACGAGCCCGACCCGGCTTTACTGATCGCAACGCTTCGCGCACTCGTCGATGACGAGGGCGCCATTGTGCGAGCGTCCATGCAACATGTACCGGCGAGAGTGATCGACCAGCTCAGCGAACCGCGGGCGCACGCGTTCAACGCCGTGGAATCGTTTCTACGCGCGACTGCATCAGCATTATCCGACAGCGTGACTGCGCCGTCGACCGATGCGTTCGAGACGGCATTGATCGAGTATGCAGATGCCATCGAGCGAATTCGACATGACGGGCCGGCCGAGAACCTTTCAGCCGACGAAGTGGGACGCCTATTCGGAACCGGTCTAGCTGTCACGCAACTCCGCTCCGACCTCGAAACACTTGCCGGCGAAACGCGCAGCTATTTGAACAAACGTCGCCACTAGCGGCCCTTGGCAATTGGACACAGGCGCACCCCAGCGCTACAATGCTGTTGGAGCGATTGTTATGCCGATCAGCCAGCCGTTGGCACCGTCGAATGCGCGATTGCGCGATCGCGCTCGCGCGTTTGCAATCGAGGCCGGCGATCGAATACTCAGCGAACCTCCCCTCGATCCTTCGCGCGGTCTGAATGGTTTTGCCGGATTTGCGCTGCTTTTTGCGGCGCTGGCCGAAGTAACCGGAGCGGATCGTTTTACGGCGGCCATGCACGCAAAGCTTCGCGATGCCGCACTGATGGAGGATCGGCCCTCAATCGGTCTCTTCGGAGGCATTTCCGGGCTTCGCGCGGTCGCGGCGCTCGCGATCCGTTCCGAAGCGCGCTATTCGAAACTCGTCGCACAATGCGACGCGTATGTCGATAGGCAATTGACGGAGCAGCCGCGCAAGGCGGAGAGCTTCGATAGGTACGATCTGATCAGCGGATGGAGCGGCGCGTTGCTCGCGCGTGGCATCGACGCACCCGTCGAACCGGGACGACTCGCTGAACTGATCGTCTGGGTGCTCGAAGATCCCGATCGTTGGCGGTGTCCGCATCCGCTGAGGCCGGACGATCCGCCGGTGAACGATCTCGGCCTCGCGCACGGAGTGAGCGGAATGCTTGCCGCACTTACGCTCACGCTAAACAGGCTAGAAGGAGAGCCGGCGCGTGCGGCGGCGCAAACGTTGCGCGAGTTGTGTGAATGGCGGATCGATCGAGGAAACCGCGTCGTTTGGCCGCCGGTTATTTCGACGCATCTGGAACAATCATACCGCTCGGCTTGGTGCTACGGCGCCGCGGGCGTGCTGGCCGTGATACATAACGCTGCGGTGGCGCTGCACGACGGGGAAACAGCGGCGTTTGCGGCGGACGCCATGCAAGCTCTCGCGGCGCAGACACCGGACTCGTGGGAGCTCGAAGGCGAAGCGATCTGCCACGGACTGATCGGCAATGCGCTCTGCTTTGCAAGTATTGCTTCCGCGACAGGAAGCGCCGCGCTTTGGAGCGCGGCGTTTCGAGTTGCCGAACGCGTAATGGATCGCGTTTCATTGAAGCACTACGATGCCGTTGGGTTGCTCGACGGGATTTCCGGAATTGCGTTAGCACTGCTGACGCTTACCGGCCACACCGGCGCGGCCTGGATGCGACTCTTTGGTCTCCGCCCAATCAGTTAGCCTCTACGACGCCACTTCGCTGCCGCTTGTCGTAGGGCGTTCACCATCGCTTCCCGCGGTCGTCGCCGTTGCGATATATGAATCAGCAGATCCGCTCGCGGCGGCAAGAGACTACTTTGCAGGTCATCAATTCGCACGATGTGCCCTCGCGTCCGCGTCGCCGACGCTTGCACATGCTGTCAGTGATTGGATCGCCGGGAGGGCGCTGCGAAATCAAAAGACACCGCTGCGCGCGTTGGCCTATCTTGTGCGTATGGCCTCGCGTCCGACGCCTTTTGGCCTCTGCGCAGGCGTCGGAATGGTGGAGATCGGCGCGACGACAGACCTCGGACTTGACGAACAACGAAGCAGAACGCTCACGCGACCCGACATGGGTTTGATGTTGCAACTCGCGCGCGGTCTAGAACGGGCGTCTCCATCCGACATCAAATACGTAACGAATGACGCCGTCTTCGAGCGCGGCGGGCGGCTCTTCGTCGTGAACGTTGCGTTGACGAACCCTATTGTCACCGAGCACGGACTCGAGGCTTCCGAGCAACGCGCGGTCTCGTTGAAGAACACCGATGCGGTCCGTTTGGTACGCAAACTCTGCGCGACTCCGACTCCATACGATGCAATTGTCGCAATGCTGGCCGGCACGTTCAAATCGACCTCGCACGAGGCGCAAAAAATGCTCGATCTACTCGTGCGCGCCGGAATCGTGATTTCGGAGCTGCATCCTTCACCGCTCGGTGAGCCTGCAGAAACGTTGTGCGGGCGTCTCGCTTCGATTGGAGCTCCGCCGGCGCTCGGCGCCTCGCTAGCTTTGGCGCGGGCAATCGACGTCAAGCCGCTCGACGAACGCGATGAGGGCGATTATCAGCGTCTGCACGACGCATTTGCGGTTCTCGCTACCGATGCGACGAACAACGTCGTTCAGACCGATCTTCGAATCGAATTCACGGGTGCGCTACACCGCCAAATCATCGTCGACGCATCACGATTGGCGGAACTCTACGTACGATCCGGCCCCATCTTGACGCTCTCCAAATTACGGCGGCGCTTCGAAGAATTTTTCGAAAGCGGCGAACGTATGATTCCACTCCTCGAACTGGTCGACCCCAATGTCGGGCTCGGTGTTCCCGAAGCTCCGGAGCCCCCACCGGAACGCACCCAACGACGTGATGCGCTCCTCCTGCGAATCGCATGCGACGCAATCCGGGCGCTTTCCGCCGAAGTAGAGCTGGAGCCGTCCGATCTCGATACAATCTTCCCCGCGGTACAAAAAGACGACGCGCTACCACCCGCGCTGGAGATTGGCTTTCAGATTGCAGCGGCGTCGATCGAGCATATGAACGGGGGCCAATACTCAATCGTCCCTTCGGGATTCATCGGTTCAATCGGCGTGGCAAAATCACTAGGGCGTTTCGCAACAATGCTCGGGCCGGACGTCATCGATCGTGCGCGCACCCTCGCGCGGTCCGCTTTCAACGGGGACGAAATTGCCGCCGAACTTGCATACGCCCCGTCTGACGGGCGGGCCTACAACGTTTACACGCGCCCGCTGCTCTACGAGTACGAAGTTCGAGTCGGCGTCGGATCGCCGCCGTTAGGCAAGGTTATTTCTCTCGACGATTTATGGATCGGCCTCGACGTCAACGGGTTTTATCTCTGGTCGCTGACGCTCCAGCGGCGCGTCAGCGTTCGAGAAACGCATCTCTTCAACACGGCGGGCGCTGCGCCCAACATCTGCCGATTCTTGTCGCTGCTGGAAACGCAAGGCAACCACGGCATCGTAGGGTTTTCGTGGGGACCCGCATCCGGTTTGACGTACCTTCCGCGTATCCGTACCGGGCGCATCGTTCTTTCACCACGCCGCTGGTTGCTGGAGCGCGCGCTACTCGGTCGAGACGCTGCTACGGCCGAACGCGCAATCAGCGCGTGGCGCACCCGGTGGAATGTTCCGCGGTACGTGTCATTGGCTGAATTCGATCAGCGTCTTCTCATCGATCTGGATTCGTCCGTGGCGGCGCAACTGGTCACCGATCAAAACAAAGCGCAATTTCTTCAGTTCTACGAGGCGTTACCCGACCCGACACAGACATGGTTGAAAGGAACGAGAGGTGCGTATTTCGTCGAATTCATCGCCTCGGCAGTCCGCACGCAGGACGTCGAACGCCGACATGGCGACAAACCAATTGTGGAGCGGCAGCCTAAGCGTTATGGTCCGGGCTCGGCTTGGACGTACGCGCGTATCTATCTAGGAGCGCAAGCGCTCGACGATCATCTCCGCTTCGCTATCGCGCCGCTCGTCGCCGAGCTACGCGAAGCGGGCCTGATGGATCGCTGGTTTTTCGTACGCTATGCGGATCCACATAACCATCTTCGCTTGCGTTTGCGTGCGACGACCGGAAACGAGCGAGCAGTTCGCGAACGTTTCCTTGAGCTTGCCGAAGTATGGCTCGATGCCAATCGTATATCGAGATACATGCTCGATACGTACGATCCCGAATACGAACGTTACGGCGGCGCCGGCAACATCGATGAGATCGAGCGTTTCTTCGAGTTCGACAGCGACCTTTGCATCGGCATCATCGACGCCGGCGTCGCTGCTACCGATGACCTCGTGGAAGCCGCCGTCAGCTCGTTCGACGCATGCATTCGATCAACGGCGCTCGATGACGACGTAGTCATCGCCTTGAATGCGAATGCGACTCGCAAGTTGGACGCGCGTGACCGCGCGTGTTTCAAACGACTGAGTGTAAGCGGGAGTTGGCTCACAGAAGTTCCGTCAGCGTCCGCGTTTCGGTCGCACTTCCGCGATCTTCTCCATCTGCACTGCAATCGCCTGAGCTTGCACGACGACGCAGAGGTACGCGTAGCCGCACTTTTGCGAGCGTTGGCTATTTCCCGTCAAGCACGCCGGTTAACAGGCGTCAAGAGTGCAAGGGAACGTGCACGTGCACGTTTGACATGACTTGCAAGTGTTCGTGCAGTGGCACGTATGTTTCGTAGGTGCGAACACGTATTGCGCCGTTTCTTCGTCGGCTATCCTCAGATCCACGTCTTCGAACATCCCGGGACCTCCCGATGCGTTACCGCATCTCGTCCTGGCGTACAGTATACACCACGCGCTGCCTGTCCGGATGCAGGTGTAAAATGGCGCTATGAACTCCGTGTTGAGCCATCGAGCGAAGGGGATCGCGGCACGATTTAGGATTTCGCTCGCCGGCCCGGATGACCCGGAAGTGCAGGCGTGCATGCGTCGCTATCTCGCCGCTTCGAGTCTTCCGCTCGATTCTGAGTCGTCGGCTAACCGTTGGTTGCGCGTAACCGACGGCGCAGATGTCGTTGCGATTATCGGTCAGCGCGTGCATTCTGACGTGCACGATCTGGCGATCACTGATTTTTATCCAGCGCCGGGACGCAAAGGCATTTTGGCAATGTACGCCGTCGTAGAAGTGCTCAGATGGTTGGTTGACGGAGGCTTCATCAACAGTGCGTCATGGGCAACCGCAGCCAGCAACGTACGGCACAATCAAGCGCTCAAGCGTTTAGGAGGCGAACCCGTAGCACATCTTTGGAGGTATGGAAAAGCACCGATAACCGCAACGCAAGTATCGGATAGCGCTCCTGAGGCCGGATCACACATGACTTCGGATAACGAAATCTTCGGCGTCAGCAGCGTTACACTCAATCGCGCGTTTGCCGAATTCTTCGGCATAGACGGCTCGGAAGAGTAGCCTTACAATATTTCGAGGAGGAGCATTCCATGCAAAGTCGCTCTTCTTTTGCCGTTATCGTGGCGTCGCTACTCGCTCTCAGCGCAGGTTGCAGTAGCGGTTCGAAACAGTTTCAAGCCATTCCAGCGTCTGGGCCTGAGATTCAAGCGCACGGCGAGCTCATCTCGCGCGGGGCATATACGTTCGCGAAATATTCGATACCGACCGCGCGATCCGGTGCAAACCGAATCGTCACCGGTCCTGACGGCGCACTTTGGTTTACGGAACAGGGAGCAGCCAAACTCGGCCGTGTTACGACGACGGGTTCGTTTAAGGAAATTCAAATGGTCTCCGGCACTGCGCCGTCACACGTAGCTTCTGCGTACGGTCAGCTTTGGGTCACTGATGCAAACCTCTTCCAAATCAATGCCGTAACACCGGCGGGAACAATAACGCAGTACCAGGCGGCGTCGTCGACGCGCGGAGTCGCCGGTGGAGTCGGCGAGCGCATCTGGTTTACGGAATTCGAAGCAGGCTACGTCTCGATCCTCGATATTTCAACGGGCGCCTCTGCGGAATATGTCGTTCCCACGCGAAACGCTTTGCCGTACGAAGTCGCGTTTGGAGGAAACCCGGATCAAATTTGGTTTACGGAGTACGGTGCGTCGAAGATCGGACGGATGACCGCTACCGGCAGCTTCACCCAGTTTGCCACGCGAAGTCAGCCGCAGTCGCTCGTTTTTGGCCCGGATGGGGCATTGTGGTTTACCGAAACGTCCGCAAATAAAATCGGACGCATGACGATGACCGGGACCGAAACCGACTATGCGCTACCAACGCAACACGCCGGTCCGGTAGCGATCGCCGCGGGCCCGGACGGAGCGCTGTGGTTCACCGAGTATACGGCATCGAAAATTGGCCGTATTACGACTAGCGGCCGCATTACCGAGACGCCGACGCCCGACGCGCACGCGAACCCGGTCGGCATCACGACGGGTCCCGATCATCACATCTGGTTCGTAGAAAACAGGGCGAACGCCATCGTCCGACTGCTATAACGCTATTGTGTGACACCCATGAACGGCAGGCTGGAACCGGTCGGAATCGCCATCGTGACCCGCGGTCTGCTGCCTGCGCTAAATGGCGGCGAAAAGACGTACACTCTGCCATTGGTACAGGCAGCGTACAAGTTGCCCGACGCGTCGACCGCGAGGCTGTTCGGGCCGGGAACTGATATCGTGAACGCTTTTCTCGAATTCTTCGTGAACGGCGGTTTATAGACGTCGATTCCGGAATTGGTTACGTACATCACATCATGGCTATCGAAGGTCATCGAGCCGTACGGTGCGCCGCTGCCTTTCGGAAACGTGAGCTTCGGGATGCTAGTCGAAGTGAATGGCGGAACGTATTCGTCCATCGTTTTCTTGTCGTCATCTTTGACCCATAAGTTGCCGCCGGCATCGAACGCCATCCCGCGCGTGAGCGTGCTGCCCGCGTTGTTCACTGCCGCGTTCATGGTGAATGCGCGCACGGTGCTCGTCGTGATCGGATGCCTGAAGACGTTGATCTGGTATGAAGCGTTCGCACCGTTGATAAAAGACTGCCCCACAAACACGTCGCCCGCCGGATCGACTGCAACCATTTCGGGAAGCAGCGAGGACGGTAACACCCAAGAAACCGGGCCGCTCGAGGTCTGCTCGAAGACCAATGTGCCCTGTCCCTGGGAACTGTTTGCGACGAGCACATACACTTGGCCCTGACCGAACGCAACCGCTCCGGGAGCATAGAGATTCCCGATCACCCAACGGTAGTGGCTGCTCGCCGCGAGCGGCAGCGTGTAGACAAAGGTGCCACCGCGGGACGCGTTATTCGAAATGTACGCATACTGCGTGCCGGCTGCGAACGCTCGATCTTGCGCGATCGAACTCGAGACGGGAAGTGCGCTCAGGACCAGTGCGGTAACGAATGCGAGACTACGCACGGCTTTGCCCTCCGATAGCGGTAAGGCAGTACCTCAACGGTATAGCCGAATTGTACGCCCCGCTTCTTGCGGCAGCAACAAGCTTCGGCGGCATCGCGACGAGCAAAGTGGGATACTCACGATGCAACGCTTTCCTCGGGCGCATACGCGTCAATACCGCTTGCGGACAGATAGTAGATAATAATGGCCCAGTAGAGCACGTAAGAAACGACCGGTAGGAAAAAGGCGAAGAGCAGCCCGACGATCCTCATGTAAACGGCGAAGTTCATGCGCCGAAACGCGATCGTTGCAGCCGGTGAAACATGGCCCCTGAACGCGTTGGTCGCGACCAAATGATCGCCCATGAGTTTGCCGATGTAGGTACCCGCAAGCAACGTCACGGAGTACAGGACCGCTGCGGCCGGCAACAGCGGATAGCTGCCAACGACGTTCGTAACGTACGGCACGAACGCGGTCACGGCCAGGAACATCGCGTTGAGCACAATGGTTCGGTGGTCGACCACCTGAACGGCATGAAAGACCGTTCCATGCGTCCTCCAATAATTGATGATGACGCCGAAGCTCAACAAAAACGCCAGAAGTTTCGGCCACTGAGAAACAAGGCCGACAGCCAGCGCAGTATTGTCCTGACCCCTCACTGCCGGCACCGCAAAATTCAACATCAACAAGGTCGCAGAAAACGCAAAAATCCCGTCATTAAACTGACTAAGCCGCTGAGAACTCATAGAGGCAACCTCCACCTCTAAAATACAAAACCCGTGAGATTTTTCGTGTAGTGCGTTCGCCAGAGGGCCGAAGTGGACTATGGTCCATGAGGTCCTCTGGCGAGCGCGCTACGCGGAAAATATCACGGGTTTTGGTGGAGCTGTCGGGGTACTGCCCCCCGAGTCCGAAAAGCCTGCCCGGCGCATTCTCCAAGCTCAGCTTTGACTTTGGCTTACTCGCGCGTACGTCTCAAAGCGGGACTTACCGCGCGCAGCAGATTCTTGATCTCGTACGGCCGTCGAATCACGCGTCCGTACCAGCCCGAGTTTATGACCGGAGAGCAGAGCGGTTCGGGCCGACCCTCCGCGTCCGGTGACTAACCTAGATTAGGCAGCCAGTGCGTATTCGTTGTTGGCAGATATGCCGTTGCGATCGTTTTAGGAGAGCTCGCAACTCCGCTTGCTAACGCCGACCACGGATCTCCCCGTCGAGCCTAGTTCAGCCCCTCGCGAGTGGCTCCGTCGAGCCGGAACACTCACTATAACACACCTGGCAAGCAGGGGAGTTTCAATCACTCGAACGCCATGCCGGGAGACGCTACGATGACCTACACGTTAGCGAAAGGATCCAAGATGACGACATCAGTGCAAAGCGACCGGCACGAGCACAAAGGCCCCCAGTGCCATACGAACAAGGACACGATTTGTAAGAGCGACGCATGCGTTCGCGATCACCACATCTCTCGCCATACGGAAGTCAGCTGCACGCCGGTCAAGGGGAAGGCCGACCTCTACGAATGCGTCCACACGCACAAGGGCCTCGCTTAGGCGGGCGGCAGGGCCTGGAAACCGGCAACGGCGCCGCGGATGCGGTCGGCCTCTTCGCGGAGGGTACTCGTGAGGGTAAGGATCTGATCCGAACCTTCCGCGATGCGTTCGCCGCGCTGCGTTACCGCGCCGACGCCCTGTGTCGTCGTACGAACCGCCTCCGAACCTGACTGCGCCGACTGTTCGAGGTGATCGGCAAGGCTCGCCAGTGCGGTTGCGAGTTGCGCATTGTCACCCGTTAGGCGCTCCGCCAAAAGCGTCGATTCGACGAGCGCGTCGGTCGCAAGTTTTTGCTCGCGCTGCGCTAGGACCACGGCTTCGATGCGCGCGCGCACGTGCGTGACGCCATCGACGATACGCGCGAGTGCATCGGAGACTTGCGCCGTCTTCTCGCGGCCACGTTCAACCGCGTCGCTTCCCCGCCGCGTCACCGTGACCGCGCGATTCGTTTCTTCTTGCACCGCGCGAATCAACGACGCGATTTCTTTCGTCGCCGTCGCGGAGCTGTCGGCGAGCTTGCGGATTTCGTCGGCGACGACCGCGAACCCGCGGCCATGCTCGCCGGCACGCGCGGCTTCAATTGCCGCGTTAAGCGCAAGGAGGTTCGTTTGATCCGCAATCTCGTCAATTTTTTGCGTGATCGAGCTGATTTGCAACGAACTCACGCGCAGCGTGTCCATCGCGCGCACGAGTTCCTCCATCACCTGGGCAGCTTCTTCGGAGGTACGATCGGCTTGCAAAATGGCCGCAGCGGCAGCATCGGCGCTTTCGCCTGCGGATCCGGAAATATCGTACACTTCGTTCGCTGCTTCGATCGTCGACGAGGCCGTTTGCGCGAGTTCCTCGAGCCCCGCGACGTTCGCTTCCGCCGCCGCACCCAGGCGTTCAGCCGTTTGGCGCGACGTCGCAGCCATCGTCGCTAGTTCACGTGCGCCTTGCGCGACGCGGTTCACCGCTTCGTCGAGCGTCTGCGTCGTAGCCGTCACGCCGGAGAGGTCGCGGTAGTTCGCGCGCGCGTCCGCAACGAAGGCGTCCGCGCGTTCAGTTAATGCGCTTGCGGAGTTCTCGAGCAACTCCGCCGTGGTACGGACGTTGCCGACAACCGTCTGGATCACGCCGGCAACCCGCTGGAACGCAATGGCAACGACGTCGCGCTCGGAATTCGGATTGATTCGCACGGCGAGATCACCGCCGGCAAGGCGCTCGCCGCTCAGCGCGAGGCGCGCGAGGCCGACGTTCGCATCGGCAAAAGCGCTCACGAGCAGGCCCGCTTCGTGCTGAAAGCGCGGTTCTGCATAGAGTTCTTCCTCGCGCACGACGTCGCCGGCGCGCAACCGATCCATCAACGCGACCGTGTGCAGCATCGGTTGCACGATGCTGCGCGAAAGAATGCGCGCTGCAAGCACCGCAATCAAGATCGCGACGACGAGCGAAAGCGCGGCATAGATGACGCCGAGACGAATCGCCGCATCGGTAGCAATCCGGTGCGCGTTCAGTTCCAAGAAAATATGCATCGCGCTTCCGCCGACGGCGAGCACCGTAACGACGATCACGACGCCGAGTACGACGAGGAAGCTCCGCGTGATGCCCCCGCGAGCGCGTTCGCTTACCGGCGCGAACTCGCCGCGGACGGAACAGAGCACCGCAACAAGTTCCGCGACGAGGGCTTCACCGTTGAAATAATTGAGCGCACCATCGACCATCGCGCCGCCGGTGACCGCGGCGAGCATGGCGGGAAGCACGTTCCGCCAGAGCGGAAGTCCCGCGAGGCCGTTCGCCACGGTCACCACGACGACGGCGCCGATGACATAAGCGACGAAGAAATTGATGACGATTTGAAAGCGAAACCAGCTGATGTGCGCGATGGCGTCGCTCGTGGAGAGACCGGAGTTTGCCGCCATGCGATCGCGCACGCGATTGAGATAGGCGCGATCGACCGCGTGTGCTGCCGGTAAGACGATTCCCCCGAAGATCGCGACGACGAGCAGTACGTACAGGAGCTCGTTGCGCGTCCAATTGCCGAGTACCCCGGCGATCAGCAACGTCGCGGGAATGGCAACAAGCGCGGTTCGGGTCAACCCTCGCTGGAACGCGCGAATGCGCGCGCCATATAAACGCGCGGCTTCTCGCAGCCCGGAATCGGTCATTCGACCTCCGCTTGGTAGACTAAACGCGCGCCGTGGGCTCGGAACGCGAGAGCGGGACGTTCACCAACGTTCCCACGATCATCATGATAATTGCGCCAACGAGCGTCGATTCCCACGCCGGCCATGGATAGCCGGTCGTTTTGAATCCCGGTGAAAGCCAAACAGTGAGCGCGAAGAGCGCCCAATTAATGACGATCGTGAACAGGCCCAGGGTCAGAAACGTCAGCGGCAGCGAGATCAGCCGCAGAATCGGCCCGATCAGGGTGTTCACGATGCCGAAGATAATAGCCGCCCAAATCGCATCCGTCCACGTATTTAAATGAAACCCTGGGACGTACACGGCAATCGCCCAAAGGGCGGCTGCCGTCACGATGAAACGCAAGAGCCAGTGCATTATGCCTCTCCTACTCTGCGAGATGACTCAAGTTCGCCTTTGATTTGTGCGGCAAGCGAGGGTGTCATTCCCTTCACCGCCGCGATCTCGTCGATTGAGGCGCGTTTGATCGCCGCCACGGAACCGAATGCCGCGAGCAAACGCTTCCGCCGGACGGGGCCCACGCCCGCGAGGGCATCGAGCGCGGAACGGGTCATCGCTTTCGCGCGCCGCTGACGGTGGTAGGTGACGGCAAACCGGTGCGCCTCATCGCGAATGCGCATGATCAAGTGCAGACCCGCACTATTTGGCGGAAGGACGATCGGATCGGGACTCCCCGGCACGTAGAGCCACTCGTGCTCTTTCGCAAGACCGGCGACAGGAATGCCGGTCATATCCATCTCTTCCAACACCTCGACGACGGCGCTCAACTGCCCCTTCCCGCCGTCTATGAGCAGCAGGTCGGGTTTCTTGTTGAACTTCTCTTTCTTCGCGAGTTGCCGTTCGGGCGACGTCACGTCGTCGTCGGTTTCGTGACGCAGATAGCGCAAGCGGCGGCGCAGCGTTTCTTGCATCATCGCAAAGTCATTCGGTCCGCGATCGTACTGGATCTTGAACTTGCGATAGTCGCTCTTTTTCGCGCGGCCCTCGACGAAGACGACCATCGAAGCGACGGGGTTCGTCCCTTGGATGTTCGAGATGTCGTAGCATTCAATACGGTGCGGGACTTCGGAGAGTTCGAGCGCGTCGGCGAGTTCGGTAAGCGATCGCGCCTGCGCGCTCTCCTGCACTTCTTGATGCGCGAGGAACGCTTTGAGATTCTGCTCCGCGTTCTTTTGTACGAGGCGCATGAATTCGGCGCGTTCGCCGCGCTGCGGTTGCAGAATACGCACGCGCTGATCTTTTAATTCCGAAAGCCACGACTCAAGGACCGGCAACTCTTCGCCGGGCATCGTCTGCACGAGGACCTCTTTCGGTACCGCAGCCGCGTTAGACGACGTACGGCGCGCGCGAGCCTTTTCCGGCACCGGCACTTGATTGTCGCGGGCAACGCGGGCCGGCAGCGCCGAAACACCGTTTCCCTCGGGCGCGCTTGCGGTTCGCGCGGTATAGAACTGTTTGAGGAATTCATCCATCAATACCGCGTCGCTTTGCTCGTGCACGCCGTCCAAGATGAAGTTCTCCTGGCCGATTAGCTTGCCGCCGCGCACCATGAAGACTTGCATGCACGCTTGCCCTTGCGAACGGGCCGTTGCAATTAAATCCATGTCGATACGCGAACGCCAAACGACTTTCTGTCCCTCCGTCACGCGTCGAACTTGCACGATGCGATCGCGCAGACGCGCGGCAGCCTCGAAATTGTACAGGTCGGCGGATTCTTGCATCTCTTTTTGCAGCCGGGCAAGCAGCGACTCTTGTTTGCCTTCCAAGAAGAGGACGACTTCATCGATCATCGCGTCGTACTCGCTCTCCGTTTGATAACCGACGCACGGCGCAAGGCAACGTTTGATGTGATACTGCAAACACGGACGCTTACGGCGTCCGTCGATCGGCTCGCGACAGGTCCGCAGCGGAAAGACGAGCCGGACGAGGTCGATCAACTCGCGCAACCCGTGCGCGTTGGTGTACGGCCCGAAGTAACGCGCGCCGTCGTCCTTGACCATGCGGGTGAACACGACGCGAGGAAACGCCTCGTTCGTGACTTTGAGGTACGGATAGCGCTTGTCGTCGCGCAGGCGAACGTTGAACGGCGGCTGATGGCGCTTGATCAGATTCGCTTCGAGGATGAGCGCTTCGACTTCGTTCGTAACGACGATCGTTCGCACGTCGACGACCCGCTCGACCATCGCCTGCGTGCGAATGTGATGGTTCGCCGAGTCCTGGAAGTACGAACGCACGCGGTTGCGCAGCGAGACGGCCTTCCCAATGTAAAGAATGTCCCCGTTCGCGCCTATCATCTGATAGACGCCGGGTGCATCGGGAATCTGTGAGAGACGCTGCTCGAGCGTGGTCGTGAGTTGCATAAGGTGTCGTCGTAAATTCCTTCGAGGCCCGGACGGCTTTCGCTTTGAAGTGGGCGCCGTTCATCATGGACGATCGGCTCAAGGCATGGAAGCTTCCGCTGCGACGCTGGCAGCGGGACGCGTTCGAGGTTTGGTCTTCCGCGCGTCCGAAGGATGCGCTAATTGTCGCAACCCCCGGCGCAGGAAAGACACGCTTCGCCGCCCGCCTTGCCCACGCCGTACTCGCCGAACGCAGCGTTCGGCGACTCTTCATCGTCGTTCCGCGCGAACATCTCAAAGCGCAAACCGCGATTGCCCTCGCGCAGGCGGGCGTTCGCGTCGATCATCGCTTCGAGAATGGAGCCGGCGCTTTGGCGAGCGACGTGCACGGCGCAGTGGTTACGTATCAACAACTCGCAGCCGCACCGGGGCTCTACCGCAGGCTCACGCAAGTACCGACACTTGTTGTACTCGATGAGATTCACCATGCCGGTGATGCGGCAACCTGGGGCAACTCGCTGCGCGAGGCGTTCGGTCACGCCGCCCACCGGATCAGCCTCTCGGGAACGCCATTCCGCTCGGACGGCAGCGCCATACCTTTCGTGCGCTACGAACGCGGCGAATGTATCGCGGATTTTTCTTATGACTATGCCGCGGCGCTCCGCGACGGCGTATGCCGCCCGTTGATCTTTCCTTTACAAGGCGGATATGCGGAGTGGGTCGGCAAGGACGGCGAGATGCACAAAGCGTCGTTCGATCAAGCGCTTCGTTCGAAGAGCCGCATGAGCGAGCGCCTACGGACGGTGCTCGTGCATGAAGCCTGGATCGGCGACGTCATTACGAAAGCGCACGAACGATTGACCGAACTGCGCCGGACGGATGCCCGCGACGCGGGCGGTTTGATGATCGCGATGAATCAGGAGCACGCGCGTTTTCTTGCCGGGCTTCTTCGCGCCCGCACCGGTTCGGAACCGACGGTCGTGCTTTCCGATGAAGACAACGCGTCGCGAAAGATTGCAGCGTTTGCGCGCAGCACCGATCCATGGATCGTTGCGGTGCACATGGTCTCGGAAGGCGTCGACATTCCACGTTTGCGCGTCGGCATTTATGCCAGTAACGTCGTCACGGAGATGTACTTTCGCCAATTCTGCGGACGGTTCGTGCGCGCTGCGGGGAGCGGAAAACAGCACGCGTTTGTGTACCTTCCCGACGACACGCGTTTGCGCGAACTTGCAAGCCGCGTGACGGCGGACGTTCGCGGCGTGCTGACGGTCAAGCGCGAACTCGACGAACTCGAACTCGCGCAGCGCGTACGCACCGAGCGCGGTGCGGTCGATAATCTCTTCGAAGCGATCGCCGCAAACGTCGACGGCGAACGCGTCCTCGATTATGGGCCGCTTTTCAATCCGTCCGCATATATTGCGGAGCCCGCGCCCGAACCGGCGCACGAGCCGCTGCCTGCACCGGAACCGGAAGACGATTTCGTCTTGAGCGTTGCGGAAGAAAAAGAATTGCTTCGCAAATCACTGGCAACGCTCGTCACGCAGGCGTCGCAACGTTTCAACGTCGAGCACAAGAGGATTCACGCAACCCTCAATCAGCGTTTCGGCGGTCCGATCGCGCGGGCGACGGTCGAGAGCCTCCGCAAGCGCCGCGAAGCGGTCCTTACTTGGCTCGATAAGAATCGCTTCGAGTAGCCCCGGCTGCTACACTAGGTGCATGCGACTCATAGCGATGCTTGCCGCCGTCGCGATCGCGTTCTCCGGCGGTGTTCGTGCTTTGGCGGATGAAACGGAAGCGCAGATGGGTGCCGACACCTTTGCAGACCTCAAGCAAAAGGGCGTCATCGTCGCTTCATCGCCCCTCTATCACACCCTCCGCCCGATCGCGGACCGGATTACCAAGGTGGTCGCGCCGCAATACGGCTATCCTATTCACTTCTACATCGTTCACGGCAGCGATCCCAACGCGTTCGCGGCACCGGGCGGAAACGTGTACGTCATCGATTCGCTCATGTACTTCGTTCACAACAAGGAAGAGCTCGAAGGCACGATTTGCCATGAGACGTCGCATTTGATCCATCACGACTCGCTCTCGGAGCAAAGTCATGACGACGCAATCCGCCGGCGTGAAACGCTCGCGTTGATTTTGCTCGGACCGAGCTGGGGATCGTTCCTTGCAACCTCAGCGATCGGTAACCTCGATTCGCTTCACTACTCACGGGGAGCCGAGGAGAATGCGGATCTCAAGGGCGCGGACACCTGCGCGGAGGCCGGTATGAACCCGTGGGGACTGGTCTGGCTATTCCAAGATTTCTCGAACGCGAACATGAAAACGCCGCCGGAAGTGTTATCCGATCATCCCGATAATCAGGACCGGATAGACGCGCTCGAAAAACACTTCCAGTCCGACCCGGCAAAGTTCGCGAAGTTCAGTTCCGATAAGAACTCCGCGACGCCGATGAATCTGCCGAAGAACGAGGCGGAGCAATTCATGAAGCCGTGAAACCGGACATTGAAGAAGCCCGGCGCGCAAAACTGCGCATATTTCTCATGCAACAGCGCGCGCGATTGACACCGAGCGACGTCGATCTTCCGGGAACGCGACGGCGGCGCGTGATCGGCCTGCGGCGCGAAGAAGTCGCGGAGCTTGCCGGAGTCTCGAGTGACTGGTATCGATGGTTCGAAAGCGGTCGCCCCATCCGCGTGTCACCGCCGTTCCTCTCTCGCCTTTCGAGCGCGCTGCAGTTGAGTGCGCTCGACAAGCGCACGCTCTACCGGCTCGCTCTGCCCGAACTCTACGAAGCCGAGACGGCCGAATTTTCGCACGCTCCCCTCGATCTGACGAGTCCGCTTCACCCCGGTGACGAGATCGATGCGGTTTTACATCAGGTCTCGGGCGCACGCGACGCGTTTCTCGCGCACGATCGCAGAGGACTCACACGGGTTCGTGGGCGCGTCGCGCGCTCGTGGGAACGCAGTGTCTCGTTCGGCGTCGACGCGATGCGTCCGAAGGCGCCGGTCGCGACGGAATCGGTAGACGCGCTTTCGGAACGACGCGAACAAAAGCGGGTGTTTCTCGAATCGGCAGATCCGGTTCTTCGGCATTTGCGAAACATTCTCGAAGAATCGGGTTACGCGCTCGTCGTGGCGGACGAACGCTGCTGCATTATCGAGATGTGGGGCGATCGTGATATCCTGCGAGCGCTCTCGCGGATTGATTTCGAGCCCGGAACGGATCTCAGCGAGCCGGCATGCGGCACGAACGCGGTCGGAACGGCATTTGCCGACCAACGCGCCCTCCAGCTCATCGGTGCGGAGAATTTTTGTGAGGCCGGTTCTGATTTGACCTGTACCGCTGCACCGATACGCGACCCTCGAACGCACGCCGTTACGGGCGTCATCGACATCACCGGAAACTATCGCATTTTTTGCCCGGAGATGATTGCGATCATGAATCAGGCTGCGCTGGAAATTGAAGAGCGCCTTGGAGAGATTTATGAACCACAGCATGCGTAACGGCGCCGCCCCGCTTCTTCTCACGTTTCTCCTCGGCGCCGCGCCGGCAACGAGTACGGCGTTGTTGCAATCCGCGCTGGATCCGAATCCGTCACTTACCGCGTACACGGCCGCTGCGAAGCTCGACGTCACCTTGCACGCGGGACTTCCAATTCACAAGACGTTCAACGGAACGATGTATTACAATCGCCCGACGCAACGGCTCGTCCTCAACGATGCAAGCGGCGAGCTCAGCAAGTACAAAGAGATGCGCATGACGCTGCCGTCCAAGGACGAGGTCCTGCACGAGTACGCGTTGACTTCCACAACCGACGACGGCTCGGCAACGCACTTCGTTCTTGCGCCGAAAGCAGAGAATAGCCGCGTCAAGTCGGTGACGGTCTCCGTCGACGATGGAACACGGCTAATTCACGATGTCCATTGGGCTTACACGAATGGGAGCTCGCTCGTGATCGCACCGACGTTCCAACAGCAAAACGGTTACTCCGTGCCCGCGCACGAGGATGTTGCTGCACGCTTCCCCGGTTACAGCGTCGACGCAGCCCTCGGCTTGACGAACTTCAACTTCTCCCATTGACGAGGCCGCGCTCGGAAGAGGGTAAGCGACACTTCCTCCTTGTCGTTTTCGCGTAGCGATAGGCTGAAGGCGGTCAAACGTTATTTGGAAGGAACGAAAAAATGAATTCTGTTACCGCGGATGTCGCTCAGACCGTCCACGACGTCCGAAGCCTCTGGGGCTGGTATCTCGCGCTCGGCATCGCATTGATCGCGCTCGGTGCCTACGCGATTTACGAACAATCAGCCGCTACCATTGCGTCCGTCATCGCGCTCGGCGTCATTCTGATGCTTGCGGGCGTCACGCAAATCATTAGCGGATTTATGGCTCGCTCGGCCGGCCACGTCATCCTTTTGTTGCTCGTCGGTGTGCTCGATATCGTCGTCGGCCTCATGCTCGTGCAACATCCGAACGCCGGTGCGCTCACCGTGACACTCCTTTTGGCAGCGCTGTTCGTATTCGGCGGCATCTACCGTTTCGTCGCGGCACTGTGGCTGCAGTTTCCGCAATACGGATGGGTCGCGGCAAGCGGTATCGTGAGCACGGTCCTCGGCTGTCTACTGTGGGCGCAGTGGCCGAATTCGGCGTCGTGGTTTCTTGGGTTTGCGGTCGGCGTAAACTTCATCTTCGCCGGCATCTCGTGGTCCGCGATCGCGCTAAAATTGAAAAGTGTAACGGCTTAAGGGAGTACCACCATGCAGACTCAAGCACTCAAAGATCACGTGAAGGCCATCTGTGACGAGCTGAAAAGCGCCGGCGATAAACAAGACGAGCAAGCAAAGACCGCCGTTCGCGCCGCAATGACGCATGTCGAAGAGGCGCGCAAGGCAATCGAAACGCAGACAAAATCGGACGCCACGGAAGATAACAAAGAGCGTCAGCAGATGCTCGATCACTTGCAAACCGTCGCGCAAAGCGGCGCTACGACGCTCAAAGCGGATGGCGCGAACCTCCGCAAGGGAATCCGCGACATGCTCAACGCGACCGAAGACATTCTCACGAAAGATATGTAGCCGAATGGACAACTATGTAGCAATCGTGGTCGCCGATCGAGACAAGGCGTTTGACGCGCTCCATCGTTTATGGGCGCTGAACGAGGGTGAAGAAAGCTTCGTGCGCGGCGCGGCCGTCGTTCAACGCGATGCAGACGGCAAGATCGCTTTGGTTTCTAAAGATACCGATGCCGGCGCGCGAACCATCGTCGGTACGGCCGCTGGGTTATTGATCGGCGCAATTGCCGCGGCAGCGGCCATGACCGTGACACCGATCGCCATCGGAACGGCTGTCGGCCTCGCTGCCGGCGCTACAGCCGACGCCGTTAAATCAGGGGAGCACCAGCAGGCCGCATCGGAAACCCAATACATTCTGCCCGACAACGCCTCTGCCATCGTTGCAGAAATCGAGGAAAACTCGGATGAAGCGGTGGACCGCATCGCAGCCGAAGCCGGCGGCAAAGTTTATCGCCGTGAGAAAAGCACGGTTTTAACGGACCGTTGGTTCGGTGACGACTCAAATCTATATCTCTACCCGTACGATTACGAGCCGGGCGTACCGCCGCCGGCATAAAACGAAAGCCCGTCGCACGACGGGCTTTTTTCTTTTCCGACCCGTTCGCTTACGGGCGAATCAGGCTCGCGAACCGTGCGAGCCGCGTTCCTTGATAGAACGCCGTCTTCAGTACGGGATCCGGGACCGGTGCATCGCCTGCCGTATTACTCGTTCCGTACGGATTGCCGCCCGATTCATAGACGATCGGGTCGGTATATCCAAGCGGAACGATTATCGAGCCCCAATGATAGAAGACGTTATTGAGGGCAAGGATCGTGCTTTCTTGGCCGCCGTGCGCGTTCATCGCGCCGCTGAACGACGTCGCGGCTTTATCTGCAAGCGCGCCTTTGAGCCAGAGCGGGCCTGCCGTGTCAATGAATTGTTTCAACTGCGCGGACGGCGCGCCGAAGCGCGTCGGCGTTCCGAACGCAAACCCGTCCGCCCAGTCGAGATCGTCGAGCGTCGCTTCGGCAACGTGCTGCGTCGCAACGCGGTGATCGGCCCATCCCTTTTGCGTCGCGATCACTTCATCCGGCGCGAGCTCGCGAACTTTTCGAAGACGCGTCTGCGCTCCGGACGACTTCGCACCTGCCTCCAACGCCTTTGCCAGCTCGTACGTGTGGCCGTACGCGCTATAGTAAATCACCGCGATATTGGTCATGATCGTCCTTTCCACGCATTACGTTGCTTTAGCGGCTACAACTAGAAGCGTCGCGTCATCATAATAGGTTCCACCGTTGAGCCGGTCGATTGCCGAAAACACGTCGTCGCTGCCGGGTGACGATCGAAACATCGACGTCTGAACCGCCTCGGCAACGCCTTCCCAACCAAGGAGCGAGCGAGTCAACGGGCGGCGTGATTCCGTGATACCGTCGGTAAATGCGACGATGTGGTCATTGCGGCAGATACGAACGGCGTGATCGAGATAGGAGACGTCACGATCGATTCCGAGGACTTGACCACCGCCCTGTAGCGGCCCTTGCACAACCGAATGACGGACGAGTAGGGGCGGCTCCGCTCCCGCCGAGCTGTACACCACCAGCGACGCCGCGGGATAGATGCGAAACATGAATGCCGACGCAAACAAGCCCGCGTGCTTATCGTAGAATGCGTGGCTAAGCATCGTATTGAGTTCCCGTAATATTTCGCTTGGGCGCGAAACGAACGCACTCGTTACATGAAATACCGCGACAAGCCAGGACGCATACGCCTCCGCTTGCGACCCTTTCGCCGAAATGTCGGCGATGAGGGCGGTGATGCTCCCGTCCTCGTGGCGGTTCACCGCAACGACGTCACCACCGGCAAGCTCCCGGTGAACCGGTTCGCGATAGGAATGCGTAATGCCGACATCGAGCGCCGGCGTTCCCCAAGTCTCAAACATGCGCTCATCGTAACGATTAGCGGAAACGCCATCTAGGAAGTGCCACAACCGGGAAGTGTGACTCCCTCGTTCTTGCGAGCCATGCGGATTATTGTGACGGCATGAATACACTTACGGACACCATCGATCAAGCGCGCGCTCAAGCGCGCGATCTTCATAGGAAAATCGCAGCGGAAATGACCAACCAAGTCGTCAGCGCGGATCTGCGTGACGCCGCAACGCGAGCCGAAAGCCTCGCCACATCGCTGCAAGCCGCCGCGAAAAGCCAGCAGCCCGAGACACAACAGCATCTTGACGACGCCGCAGCAGCGCTCAAGGGAGTCGCAAGCGACGTGCGCTCGGGTGCGCAGGCCGGCGGCGCCGAGCTTCGCGCAAAAAGCATCGCGGCGCTCAATCAGTCAAGAGATGCGTTGCAGCACATCAGCAGCGCGATTGCCGCAAAACGCTCCGCAGCTGCGAAACAGCCTGCATAAGCGAGGAGTTGAATGATGGATAACTACGTAGCGATTGTTTTTGACAGCGATGATAAAGCGTATCAGGGACTGCACGCGTTGTGGAATCTCGATAACCGCGGCGACATTACCGTGCACGGCGCCGCCGTGATTCACCGCGATCAGTTCGGTCACGTCGACGTTGCGACGAAGGACACCGACCCGGGCCTTCGCACGATCGTCGGCGTCGGTCTGGGAGCATTGCTGGGTGCCCTCGCCGGTCCCGTCGGTAGCGCAGCCGGAATCGCCGGCGCGTCGAGTATTGCCGCCGGAACCGCCGCCGGTATCGGCGCCGCAGCAGGCGGTACGGTCGGCTTAACCGCGGATGCCGTCAAGTCGGACGAGCACGAAGAGGCGGCATTTGAATCAGGTCTTGCGATGCAGCCGGGACAAGCCGCCGTCATTGCCGAGGTTTCCGAAGATTGGACGACACCGATCGACACCACGGAAAAGGCACTCGGCGGAACGGTTTATCGCCGTACGAAGGGCGACGTTCGTGACTCGTCGTTCTTCGGCGATGACTACGCCGACTATCTCTACCCGTACGACTACGAACCGCATTTCGCGTCGTAAGCTTCCGCGACGGCTCGAACCCGGGAGCCGTAGTCACTCCCTGGTTCGATGCCGCATCGCTCCACTAGAAAAAACACAATCTGCGCCGCCGGAAGGAATTGGCCGTGAATTCAGTTGTCAGTGACGTCGTCGAGAAGGTTGCACAAGAGCGCAGCGAGTGGGGATGGTATCTTGCCTCGGGCATCGCGCTCGCCGCAATCGGTATCTTTGCCATGATCAGCGGATATTCAGGGACACTCGCATCGGTCACGCTGATCGGCGCCGTACTTATGGCTGCCGGCCTCGTTGGACTCGTTGCCGCGTTCCGCGCTCGCGGGGCCGGTCATATCATTTTGTATCTGCTCGCCGCCGCGCTGGACTTTGTCGTCGGTCTCATGCTGGTCGAGCACCCGGACAGCGGCGCGTTAACGCTTACGCTTCTCTTGGCCCTTGCGTTCGTCGGTGGCGGCCTATTCCGGTTCTTCGCCGCAAATCTTCTGCAAGTTCCGCACTACGGCTGGATCGCGTTCAGCGGAATCGTCACCTTCGCCTTAGGAATTTTTCTGTGGGTGCACTGGCCGGTTTCTGCAGAGTGGTTTATCGGTTTTGCAGTCGGTCTCAACTTCTTGGTCTCCGGAATCGCTCTATCCATGTTCGGATGGAAACTGCATGAACCCGTTTGAGGACGGGAAGGCGAAACGCAAAGCGGTACCGCGCTCCGCGCACAGTGTGTGGAGCGCGCCGGCCGATCGCTCCGATCCTATCGGCATTCTGCAAGCTCAGGAAACGACGCGAGTAAATTCCCACCTTGCGCGCAATGTGCAGCGACTCGAGCGCGAAGCTGCGAGCCTCATCATAGCGGCCAAGGCTAAGTGAGTATGCAGAGGAGTTACCGAGAGAAATCCTCGCGCGATGCGATGCCGGCGCAGCAAGTCGCCGAACGATTGAGCCATCGAGGCACGTTCGGCAACTGTGCGCGCGACTCCGCGTTTGGATTAACTCGCTTGGGCTGTGATCAGTGAGATCACGAAGTTTCGTTGAGCGACGTATGCTTCGTAAATCTCCGGGAGCGCCAAATAGAAGAGACTGATGCGCTCGATCGGATCGAGTCGAAGCGCCTGGCAGAGTTTTGCAAGGAACGATGCCGATACGCGAATCGTGCGCCCGCATTCAAACCAACGGTACCAGTCACTTGAAACGCCGACGAGTTCGGCGACTTCTTCGCGCCGCAGTCCGCTCACGCGACGCCTCGGAGTCGACGGAAGTCCGACGTCCTGCGGCTTCAGACGCGACCGGCAATTCACGAGAAAGACTCTCAGCTTCGCCCGCCGTTCGCCGTCGGTGGTTGGCACCGGCGTGCTGACCTCCGCATTTATCACGGCGCGTCCTCTACCAGAGCGAGTGCCCATCCGGCGGGCGTGCCTGCTCGCACAATATAGTAGCCGCTTAGCCTGTCGTAACATTGAAAACCATTTCGTACGGCGTCTTCGAGCGAGCGAAAGACCAGCATGCCGTGCGGCTTACCGAAATTCTGTCCCTTCATGAGCGTGTCACCGACCCTTTTTGAACGCCGAGCACCGGCGTCTGCAAGCATTGTCGCGTAGGGCGGGTCCTGAAACCACGGCGACTCGGACAGTTGAGCCGTACAGTTCTCCGCGGAGCTTGCTAGATACCCGAGGCAAGCTCGAACGCGTCGGGGTGATTCAGCTGCGATCCGTCGATCGCGTGTACCTCCATTTCACTCAAGGTGAGGGCTTGCTCGAGCGCGGTCACCAGGATGCCGTAGCTGCTCGCTTCGGTCGGGTCGAGTACCAGCTCTTCGCGGCTTCGGGCCTCATCGATGTAGCCTTTCAGCTTGGCGGCGCGTCCGATGTTCCCGTCGACGGCGTCAAGCGCGCCGGCATGTAAGATCGCTGCAAACACAACGCCCGGTTCGGCGTCGTATCCCTGCTCGATCGCGATGCGCGCGTGCGTTCGCGCATCCTCCGTCTGGCCGAGCGCAAGATAATAGCCTGCCAAATTCGTTCGCGTCAGAATTTCACCGACCGCGTGCCGATTGGATCGGCACAGTTCGAGCGCTTCGTGAGCGCGTTCGATCGCGCGCGACGGTTCGCCGCGCGCGAACGCAATTTCACCGGCGGCAAGCAGCGTCCACATCTCATGTAACGGTTTGTGAAGCGATCGCGTTAGGGCGTGCGATTCCGCGATCGCAAGTTCCGCTTCATCGAGCAGTCCCTCGCGGCGATACACGCTCGCACGATGCATCAGCACCGTCGCCCATTCAGCGGAAAGCCCTAGACGCAGACGATCTCGAATTTCCCACACGCGTTCAAATGCGCGCTCGGCCTCGTCAAATCGTCCATGCTCGCCGAACCGTAACGCGAGGCGACTCGTCAAGACCGCAACGCCGTTCCAATCGCCCGCTAATTCCGCGCACGGAATTGCGCGCGCGATCGCCTCGATCTCTTTTCGTCCTCCGGTCGCTAAGATCAGCGCGCGAAAGACGCGCGCTGCGAGTTTCGGATCGGCGTTGACGTCGAGCTTGGCAAGGACCGATTCACAATATCGCCGGCACTCGGCGAGCAAACCCATGCGCGCCCATGAACCGCCGGGACTGCCGACGATGCGCGCGGCTACAACCGGATCGCCGCGCTCGTCGAGCGCCCATTCCAGTGCAACGCGCGCGTTATCGATTTCTTTTGCAAAGCGCGCCACATCGTCACCGGCTGCTTCCGCTTCTTGCGCGACCCAGAGCGCGTGCCGGTTCGAAAACTCTTCGCGTTCGTCCGCTGCCGCAAGCTTTTCTCGCGCGAACGCAAGCACCGGTTGAAGCAGACGATACCGCGCAGGAACTGCGTCTAGTTCCACGCTGATGAGCGATTTTTCAACGAGTGACGCAAACGCACGCAACACGTTGTTTTCGTCAAGCGGCGCGCCGAGCGTAACCGGCTCGAGCGACTCGAGGCCCCACCCGCCGGCGAAAACGGAAACGCGGCGGAACAACGCGCGCTCCTGCACGTCGAGCAGCGCGTAACTCCACGCAATCGTATCGGACATCGTCTGCTGGCGCGGCGGTGCATCGCGTCGCCCACCGCTAAGTACCGCAAGCTGCCCGCGAAGGCGCGCTCGCAATTCGTTCAAACCCAAAAATGGAACGCGCGCCGCCGCCAATTCGATGGCGAGCGGAATGTTATCGACTTGCCCGCAAATAGCGCCTGCGATTTCCTCGCTATCCTGGGTCAGCGCGAACGATCCGGCGACGCTTGCTGCGCGTTGTTCGAAAAGTTGCAGCGCGGCCTCTGCGCACAGCGGCTGGAGGCGGTACACCTGCTCCCCCTCGATCGCAAGCCGCTCGCGGCTCGTTGCCAGCACGAAGAGATTGCTGCATACGCGCTCGATCGCGGCTGCTATTTCGGCCGCTTCGACGACGACGTGCTCGCAGTTATCGAGGACGATGATTCCGCGATGGCGCCTTATCGACGCGACGAACGACTCGATCGGATGCTCCGACTCGGTGATGCGCAACCCGAGCGAAGCTGCAACCTTGCTGGCAACGTCGGCGCCGGACCGCAACGCGCCGAAATCGACTAACCACGCCGGAAGATCACGCGCGTCGGCAAATCGGTCCGCGACGGCAATGGCCACCCGCGTTTTTCCGATGCCGCCCGCTCCGGTAATCGTTACCAGTCGCGAACGGTCGAGCAACGTCAGAATCTCCGCGATTGCATCGTCGCGCCCAATGAGGGGCGTATTCGCGCTCGGAAGTTCGTGAGCGTGAACGGTCTCTTCGCTTGACGGCCCGCGTTCTCGCCCATGCGCCGCCGCAGCCTCTAGAGCGTGCCGCGAGTTCGGTTCAAGCCGAAGCGCCACGGCCAAAAAGTCGACCGTATCGCGGTACGGCGCGCGTCGCGCGCCACGCTCCAGCGCGCTGATCGTGTCCTTGCCGAGGCCCGCTTGCTCCGCAAGCGCTTCTTGGGACAAACCGGCACTGCGCCGGAAACGCCGCAGGAGTTCACCGAACGTAGCCATGCCACCCGAAAACTTCGAGCAACTGTACGAGTTGTCCGTGGCTTCGCCGCAAGCGGCCAAAGTACGCTGATCCAGATGATAGCGATCGTCGTGCATCGATACGGTGGCCCGGATGAATTGAAGGTCGAGAACGTGCACGTGCCCGCGCTCTCGGAGGGCGAGGCGTTGATTCGCGTCTGCGCTGCCGGCGTGGGTCCGTGGGATGCGCTCGTTCGCAGCGGCCGAAGCGGAGTGCCGCAGAGGCTGCCGCTAATTCCCGGATCGGACATTGCCGGTATCGTCGAGGACGTCAAAAACGATTCGGTTCCTGCCCCGTTCAAGCGCGGCGACGCGGTTTTCGGAGTAACGAACCCGACATTCACGGGCGGCTACGCGCAATACGCCGTCGCTTCGCTCACCTCGATCGATCGTAAACCGGAGCGTGTGAGTTTCGTCGAGGCCGCATCGGTGCCGGTGATCGCGGTGACCGCGTGGCAAATGCTCTTCGATCACGCAACGGTGTCCGCGGGTCAACGAGTGCTCGTCCACGGTGCCGCGGGGAACGTCGGTGCATACGCCGTGCAGCTCGCGCGGTGGGCCGGCGCCGAGGTTATCGCCGTTGCGCGCGGCGATGATGCCGGCTATCTGCGCGGCATCGGAGCTACCGAAGTGATCGATTATACGACACAGCGTTTCGAAGACCGCGTTGCAGACGTCGACGCCGTCATCGACACCGTCGGCGGTGATACACAAGAGCGCTCGTTCGCCGTTGTGAAGCGTGGTGGAATACTCGTATCTTCGGTATCGACGCCGTCACAAACGGATGCCGCTCGATACGGCATTCGCGTTGACTATTTTCTCGTCGCAGTGACGACGCCGCAACTGGAGCGTATCGCGCAGCTCATCGACGACGGCGTTCTCCAAACGGATCTCGGCGTCGTGTTGAGTCTCACCGACGCGCAAAAAGCGCACGAGATGCTCGCCGGCCGCTTACCGCATCCGCGCGGAAAGATCGTTCTCGACGTCGACCTTGCGAAGGACTAGGCGCGGCGCTCGGAGCGGCGGCGCAGCACGAGCCACAACGCGATCATGACGATCACCGCGCCGATCGCGACGAGCAGCCCGCCTCGATGCAGCATCCCGGTGAGCGAGTCGATGTGATCGCCGGCTTCGAATCCGAGAAATACCAGCAATCCGCAGAATCCGAGCGAGCCGAGTGCATACCACGCGTAGAAGTGCACGAGATTCATCTCGGCAAGTCCGGCGGGGATCGACACGATACCGCGGATCACCGGAATAAACCGGCAGATAAAAATTGCAAAGCTTCCGTAGCGCTCGAAGAACGAATGAACCCGGTTCAAATTCTCGTGCGTCAAGTGCACGTATTTGCCGTAGTTGTCGATCAGCGGCCGTCCGCCGAAACGCCCGATCAGATAACCGACCGTTCCGCCGGCGAGTTCGCCGATCACGGTCGTCACAATGGTCAGCCAAAGGTTCGCCAAGTGACCGGTAGCCGTGAGCGCTCCGGAGAGCGGCAACACGACTTCACTGCCGATCGGCGCGCCGATGTTGCCGAGCGCCATGACGACGAAAAGTCCGCCGTACCCATAGTGGTCGACGAGCGAGACGATGATGTCTTGAAGGTGGCCCAAAACTACTCCGCGGGTGTCGCCGACTGCGCGGCACGCCGTAAAAGCTCGGCTGCAAGGCTGCCGCCTTCGGCCCGAAGCGCAACGAGCAGGTCTGCCGGTTCTACCGGACGTTCGCCCGCATGCTCTTCAGCGAGCACGACGATTTTACGAACGCGCGGCGTGACGAGGATGCCCTCCCACAGCCGGTCTTCGGCAGCGCCCAATACCCGGCGTACGTCGGCATGCAATTCCCGAATGTCGATGCCCGACATTTTCAACTCTTGAAGAATCAGCGGGTCGCGTTCTTCGAGCAGCGCGAGCATCAGGTGCTCAGCACCGACGTAGTACTGATTGTGGTTGCGGCACTCTTGCTCTGCTGCGCGCAGCACGCGTCTCGATGCCGGACTAAATCTCGCGAACACGATCCCTTAACAATCAGATGGGGCTCGCGACGGGTCTCCATCGCAAGCCCCAGGGGTTCGGCAAGCAAACCCTGTTCAACTATCGGGGCGACTGGATTTGAACCAGCGACCTCTACGTCCCGAACGTAGCGCTCTACCAAGCTGAGCCACGCCCCGACAAAACTCCCGTTAATTCTGATCTTCAGGGGCTCCTCCTGCACTGCATCCGCAGGGGAGGCGGGCGGCCTGCAAAGAACGTCACACCTCGCTCATGAGATACCTTATCGTCGGGTGCGGTCGCGTCGGTTCGGCGCTCGCAAAACTACTCGACGCGGACGGTCACGAAGTGATCGTCGTTGACGAGAACCCGGCCGCGTTCAAACGCTTGGGCGCAAAATTCAGAGGACACGTGGTAGTAGGTACCGGTATCGACTACGACGTGCTCAAACGCGCCGGCGCTTCCAGCGCCGACGGTTTCGTTGCGGTGACCGACGGCGACAACCGCAACATCATGGCCTCGCTGATCGCGCAGCGCATGTTCAAGATTTCGCGCGTCGTCTGCCGCATCTACGATCCGCCGCGCGGCCAAATGTACCGCGAGCTGGGCGTACAAACGGTCGTTCCTACCACCGTCGGTGCAAAGTTGATCCGCGACACCCTGATGGAAGCGCCGTGGGATCCGATGCATTCGTTCGATTTCGGAAAGCTCACGTCGCTCTCGGCAGTGGTCGATCGCACCTACGCGGGCAAACGGGTCGCCGAGATCGAGCGCGAGGGACTGGTGCGAATCGGCGCCGTCCGCCGCGCTGCTGCGGTCTTCGTCGCGTGCAACGACACGATTCTTCAAGAAGGCGACGAGATCAACGCCATCGTCGCGCCCGAAGCGATCAGCGAGTTCGCGAAGATGTTCCACGGCGCAACACCGGAAGCAAAGACAGCATAACTTGTTCATCATCATCGTCGGCGGCGGAAAAGTCGGCTCATATCTGACTCGCGCGCTGCTCAATCAAAATCATGAAGTCGTCGTCATCGAGAAGAACGACAAGAAGGCGAAGCAGCTCGATACGCTGATCGATCGTCAGGCGACGATGGTCGGCGACGGCTGCGACCCGCTCGTGCTCGAAGCTGCGGGCGTCGCTCGCGCCGATGTCGTTGTCGCCGATACCGGCGACGATGAAGACAACCTCGTGGTCGTGTTGCTGACCAAGAAGAAATCGAAAGCGCGCTGCATCGCGCGCGTCAACAATCCGCGCAACAAACAGATCTTCGACTCGCTCGATCCGGAAGATCCGGTAACGGTCATTTCATCCACTGAGATCATCCTCGACGTGCTCAACGAACACGTAAACGCGGCGAGCTACTCGGCGGCGCTCGAAACGATGCACCTGTTCGGCCGCGGCAACCTCAGCCTCGTACGCGTAAGCGTGCCCGAAGGCTCGCCCGCCGCGGGACGCCTGATTTCGGAGATCGCGATTCCTCGCAACAGCGTGCTCGTTGCGATCGAACGCGAGCAGATGGACGACATGGTGATCCCGACCGGCGACACGCAACTGCAGCCCGGCGACCGCATCGTCGCGGTCGTAAAGAACGGCGCCGGCGAGAAACTACAAGCGCTCTTCACCGACGGTAAACGGCGCTAACACCTGTGTCATCCTGAACGCAGGTGCGAAGCACCGGAGTTGAAGGATCGCCTCAATTCAAAAGCCCGCCACATCTCGGCGGCCTTTTTGTTCGTCGCGATCCTTCGACTCCGCTCAGGATGACACTGCTAAATAAACCCCTTACGCAAGGCGACTACTGCGGCTTGCGTTCGGTCTGCGGCCGAGAGTTTCTCGAGAATGTCGCGGATGTGGCCTTTGACGGTTCCTAAGCCAATCGATAAGTCGCTCGCGATCTCGGTGTTCGCTTTTCCGTCGGCAATGAGCCGCAGC
>JAFANA010000038.1 GCA_019232905.1 Vulcanimicrobiota bacterium | reverse complement strand
ACCCCGCAAACAATACATCTTCGACTACGCCAAGTCCGTAAAAAACCTGGACCTCTAACCCCAGTGTCATCCTGAGCGCAGTCGAAGGATCGCAACGAACAAAAAGCCCGTCGAGGTGTCCCCGGCGGGCTTTTGAATTGAGGCGGTCCTTCGACTTCGCGCCTTCGGCGCTGCGCTCAGGATGACACAGTGGGACTCGCTGGCTCGGGATGACACCGTGATGCGTTAGGGGTATATGAAGCCCGTGCGCAAGCGAGCGGCTCTCGTCGTCTTGGCCGTCGTTCTCGTCCTCTTGGGCGTACTTGTCGTGCAGCGGCAACAGGTCGCGGCGGCGCTGCTTCCGCGTGTCATCTCGCTTGCAATTGGTTACGACGTGTCGATCGGCGATCAGCATATCGGCAAAACGCACGCGACGTTTCTCCACGTGCACGTGAGCCGCAAGGGCGAGCCGGTCCTCGACGCGGCGCAGGTCGAAGTTTCGTACGCGCTGCGCGACCTGCTACCCGGAAGTTCGCATCGCTTCGGCGTTAACGGCATCTACATCGATCATCCGACGCTGACGCTCGTCCGCCACAAAGACGGTTCTTACAACATCGCGTTCCCCGGAGCGCAGAACCCGGAAATCGCCGCACCGCAACCGCCGAACCGCGTCCCGATTGCGATGAACGTGCGCATTCGGGACGGCGCCGGCGTCGTGCGCGCTCCTTACACGGTCGATCCGGATTCGCGCACGCTGGAAGTGACCGGCCTGAATCTCGATGCGAACATCGACTCCGCGGCGCGCACGCACTACGTGTTCCGCGGCGCATTTGTCGAAGAGGCGCTCGAGCCATTTCAACTGGTCGGAACGGTGGACGTGAATCGCGGCTACGCGATTCATCACGCCTTTGCTAAAGCGATCCCGATGCGCGCGATCGGCAACTACTTCATCAATTCGGATGCGGCGCGTCTGCTCGCCGGGACGGCGACCGACATGGAATTCAAAGCCTACGCGCTCGACGTCGAGCCGGATCAGCCGATTGATTATCATCTCTCGGGCGCGATCGACGTCAACGACGTGCAGATGCAAGTCGTCGGACTAACGACGCCCTTGCGCCATATCGCCGGCCGGTTGCAGATGACCGACGGAACGTTCTTCTTCAATCGCCTCGGCGCGGAGATTGCCGGAACGCCGGTTGCCGTGAGCGGCGGCATTTATAATTTCGCGGCGCCGCAATACCGCCTCGGCATTGATGCGAACGGCAATCTGCAGACGCTGCGTCAGATGTTCGCGTTCACGAAAACCCAGCCGATCGACGGCGCCGCCCACATGAGCATCGAGGTGCAAGGCGATCTCGGCAACCCCGTCGTGCTCGCGAGTATGGACGCCCCGCGCGCAGTTTATAACACGCTGCCGATACGCAACATGCACGTGAAGATCGCCTACCAGAATAACAGCGTGATGCTTGCGCCGCTGCAGGCAACGGTTCACGGCGCGCACGTCTCGATTCGCGGCATGATCGGCGTCGGGAAGGTCACGCACACGCAAGCCGCGCTGCACTTCGAAGGGCCGGCCTCAACGCTGCCCTATTTCGGCGCGTTGCTCGGCACCGAGCCGATCGTCGGCGACGTCATGCTCGACGGGCAAGATACAAATTTCCTCGGCAACGGAGCAATGCAGTCGGTACGTGGGCTCAATCGGATGGCCGCGGTTCTTCATGTCGATCGTCCCGGCATCATCGATGTCGGCCCGTTTTGGATCGATACAGAACGCGGCCGGTTCGCCGCGGAGTATCACTTAGACCGGCAAACCAACACGAGCGCGTTTTGGATGGACGCGCATCGTCTGCGACTGCACTCCCCGCTGATGGCGGGCGCGTTCGGAAAGCTGTTGCCCGATATTCCGTCGTTCGACGGGACCGTCGATGCGTTTTCGATCGAAGGCGGCGGCCCGAGCGGTTTGCACGCGCTCGTTGCGGGCGCGATGGACGGGCATGCGCTGCACATCTCGGGCGTCGGACTCGATAAGGTGCACGCGCAATTCAGCGGAACGCTTGCGGATGCGGCGATCGAGCCGTTGAACGCGCGTGGTTCGTGGGGAACGATCGACGGCGACGGCGCGCTCTCGCTGAGCGCGCTCGCGGTGAAAGGCATGTACCACGGCACGCTGGAGGGGCTGCGTCCATTCTTGCAAGATCCGAGCGCAACCGGCACGGTCGACGGTCCGGCCGCAATCGCAATCGCGGGCGGACGCATTACGGTACAAGCCGACGGACTGACGTTGCGCAATGCGAAGGTGCACGGATTGCCGCTCGAAGCGATGCGCGGCACGCTCGCCGTCGACAACGGCGCGCTGACGGTGCTTTCGGCGCACGCGCAAATCGCGGGAGGCGATGTCGTAGCCGCGGGGCGTTTCGATCGCGGCATTACGCTCGTTGCAAGCCGCACCCGCGGCAGCGATCTGCGCGGACTGGGCTTACCGCTCGAGGCGGGCTATGTCAGTGCGACCGGCAGTTTGAAACAAGGTCCGAAGATTCCGTCGTTTACCGGCGGCGTCGCGATCGCGCAAGGGCGGATGCAGCAGTTCGACATCGACGGAACGGCGCTCATCGCATTACATGACGATACCGTGCATCTCGATCACGTCGTCGGCGCGCTCGACGGAATGTACACGATTGCCTCCGGCGATCTCACGCAACTGACCTCCGGCTCGCCCGCGTACGCGGTGCACGCGAACGTTCCGGCTGCGGACGTCGGAGACGTCATCCACATGTTGACGCTTCGGTCACCTTTTCCGATCGACGGTACGTACAGCGCGTCGGTGGACGTGCACGGACGCGGATTGAATCCGACGGTCGCCGGTCCGGTTGAAGTTGGTGCCGGCTCGGTGAACGGACTTTCGTTTACGGATGGGCGTGCATTGATTGACGCGAGCACTCGAGGCGCGCGCGCACGCCAAGCTTCCGTGCAAGTCGCCTCCACGCACCTGGCATTTGCCGCTGCGTTAAACGCGCCGATTCCCGGTGCGGCGCAAAACACGCCGATCACCGGCGTACGTGTGCGCGCGCCGGGCGCGCACTTGGAAGACTTCAACAATTTCTTCGATACGGGCGATACACTCGCCGGGAACGGACCGGTGCGTTTCGACGTCGTTTCGCAGCGACATCAGATCAAGAGCAACGGCAATATCGATGTTGCCGGTCTGCGCTATCGGAACTTAGCGATCGGCGATACGCGCGCCGTGTGGTCGACGTCGCGCAACTTGATGAAAGGCTCGCTCGTGGTCGGCGGCGCGCAAGGGTTGTTGCGCGCCAAAGGATCGATCGGTTTCACGCCGTCACCGTCGTGGTTCGACGTGCTGCGCGACTCGCGGTACAATCTCTCGATCGACCTCGACGATCTCAACACGTCGACATGGCTCGGTGCATTCGGGTTTGGACAAGTTCCCTTGAGCGGACGTCTCGACGCCGATGCGACGATCGAAGGCCGTTACCCGCGGTTACACGTCAACGGGACTTCCTCGCTCAACGGCGGTACGATGGGCCCGCTCCCGATCGAATCTGCGGATATTGCGTTTTCATCGCTCGCCGATCGCATTCGCATCGATTCGGCGAGTCTGGTGACGCCGGGGCTCACGGCAACCGCGAGCGGATCGTTCGGGCTCGCCGCCACCGATCCCATCGATCTCGATCTGTATCTGAACTCCGACGACATGCCGCGTTTGATCGAACAAGTTTGGCGCAAAAACGTGCAGCTGCAGGGCGTGTATGAATCGACGATCAGCGCCCGCGGTACGCCGAGCAATCCTCAATTCGCGGCGGCGTTCGACGCATCCAACGCCGTCGTGTACGGCGTGAAAATCCCGTCGATCTTCGGATCGCTTCGCTGGAATCTGAATACTAAAACGATCGAACTCAGCAACGCGGGCGCGCAGTTCGAACACGGCGACATTTCCCTAGCCGGATCGCTTCCGCTGCGGTTGAATCCGTTCGGCGCCGGACCGCCGCACGCACCGATTAATCTCGACCTGGCGGTAACGTCGCTCGATCCGTCTACGTTTCAAACGTTGTTGGGCAATAACACGCAACTCGGTGGTACGATTGATGGTGAGCTTGCAGTGGCCGGAACCGTCGGCACACCGCGCATCTACGGCCGCTTCTCGCTTGCAAAGGGAAGCTATGTCAGCGATCTTGATCGCACGCCGATCACCAGTGCGACGGCAACGTTGACGTTCGATCGTACGCAGGCAACGGTGCAGCATCTCTCGGCGAATTTAGGCGCGGGCACGGTCGCCGCATCGGGACACGTGGCGTTTCCTGCGGGCACGAGCGGCGCGACCTATCACGTCGACGTGACGGCGAAGAACGCGCAGGGCGACAATCCGCAATTCGGAAGCGGAGCGTTCGATGGACGCATAGCGCTCAACCGTGCGCCAAACCAGCTCGCGCATGTCAGCGGTGATATCGCGCTCCACGACGCAACGATTCCGTTTGCAGCATTTCTGGCCGCGACGCAAAACAGCGGCGCGGGCGGCGGTCCGGCATTTCCGTTCGATCTCGGGTTCGATATGAAGCTCGCCGTGGGAAAAAACGTGCGCGTGCGCGGCTCGGGTTTCGGCGCCGGTCTCGATATCGGTGCGAGCGGCGCGGTGAATCTTGCCGGCACGCTCTCTTCGCCGACGCTCGAGGGACAGTTTGTCGGCACCGGCGGAACGCTCACGTACTTCGATCGCGCCTTCCGGTTGACCGACGCCGTGGTAACGTTCACGCCGTCGCAAGGCATCATCCCGACGCTTCACGCGCAGGGCGTCACGCATGTGACGAATCCCGATCCGCGGGTGCTCGCCTATTCAACCGATGTCACGATCAATGTCGACGGACCGATCAATGGGCTAAAGATTGCCTTCTCTACAAACCCGCCGGGGTACACGAACGACCAGATTCTTGCCATGATCGCACCCTTCAGCGGGCTTATCGGTGGAACGAATTACCTGCCGAGCGGCGCGAACAATCCGACGATTAACGGCGTCACGCCGCAAGGCGCGCTGAACGTCGTGCCGGGCGCGCAGCCGATAGGACAACCCTCGTCATCGATCAGCGTCGGGCAGGAAGCCTTCAATATCCTCAACGCGCAATTCAGCGCCGGCATCCTGGCGCCGGTCGAGAACGTGGTTTCGCAAGGGCTCGGTTTCCAGAACTTCAACCTAAACGTCGACTATTACGGCAATGTGGGCTTTTCCGCGACGCGCCTGCTGGGCAAAACGGTGAACTTCATCTATTCGCAGACGTTCGGTACGCCGTCGATTTATTCGGCCGGCCTACAGCTGATCGGCCCGTCGGACACGAGCGCGCAGCTGTCCTTTTATTGGTCCACCGGCCCGCAGGTGTTGTTTAAGACTCCTGCAGGTGTGTCAACGTCGTCGCACCTTTCCGTCGGTCAACCGCTCCAAGGGCAGAGCGGCTTCGCTTTTAACTTGCAGCGGCTCTATTGGTAATATCCACAGCTTTTATGGAAGGCAAGGACCGTCGCCCACGACCGCGAACCTCGGGCCGGAACTCTGAAAGCCGCCGCGTGCTTCGCGCGCGTCGCATCGCTGACGCCCATCAGCGCTTTCGCCCATATAGAGGACAACTAGTTCGCATGACCTTTGACCTCCGGCGTGCCGTGCTCGCCCTCGTTGTCGTGTTGACGTTCGTATCGCCGCTGGCGGCGTTTTCGGCGTCGGCTCCGGCTGCGCCGAAGATCGTCTCCGTCGATATCACCGGTAACGCACACGTTCCGACGGCGGCCATCATGCAAGTGGTGCAAGCGCGTCCCGGTGAGCCCTACGATCCGCGCATCGTTCAGCAAGATCTTGCGAACATCAACGCACTCGGCTATTTCGCCGACGTCGCGCCGCCGCTCGTGCGCGCGCGTCCCGGCGGCGTCGCGATCACGTACCGCGTCATCGAGAATCCGGTGATCAGTAAGATCAGCTTTACCGGCAATCAGAAGGTCCCGAACGACACGCTGCTCGCGCTGATGGATCTTTCCGTCGGCCAGGTCTTCAACTCGAACACATTCCGTCAGGACGTGCTGAAGATCAACAACTATTACGAGCGGATCGGCTACGGCGGCCAAGTGCCTTCGCACGTGAAGGATATCAATCTCGATCCGAAGACCGGCGCGCTGACACTCGCGATTCAAGAAGGTCTCGTCGTCAAGAACATCATCATCGGCGGCGACCCGGTGCTTCCGCCGACCATCCTCATTCCGCAGCTCACGCTGAAGCCGGGCATGGTCTACTCCGACGAAATCCGGCAAAAAGATGCCGACGCGCTGCGCAAGTTCTACGAAGATAAATTCAAAGTGGAACTCGGCAACTTCGAAGGCGGTATCGATCCGGCGTCGATCGATCAGAAAGCCGGCACCGCCGACGTGAAGTACAACGTGTACGTCGCGCGCGTCGCGGCCGTGCAGATCACCGGCAACACGCGGACGAAGGACCAAGTGATCCGTCGCGAACTGCGCGTGCGTCCCGGCATGGTCGTCAACACCGACTGGATCAAGTCGGACTACGAACGCCTGCAAGCGACCGGATATTTCTCGAAAGTCAATCCGGATATTAAAGAAGGTCCCGATCCGAAGAAGCCGCAGGACGTGACGCTGGTTTGGGAAGTCTCGGAACAGCGCACCGCATCCGCGAACGTCGGCTTCGGATACTCGGGCGGCATCACGGGTCAGGGCTTGTACGGAACGCTCGGGTATCAAGACACGAACCTGCATGGTACGGGCAACTCGGCGTCGGTGCAATTCCAGCGCGGCGCGCGTACGTATCTCGGGCAGATCGGGTTGACGATTCCGTACTTGGGCAACACGCCGAAGTCGCAGCGCTACTCGTTGACCGTCAACCTCTTCGACAACGGTTCGACCTATTATTATCCGGTCTACTCGGCGACGAGTTCGATCATCCAACCGGCGCCGATCGTCGGTGCGACGCAGGCGCCGATTCCGGTCACGCTTTACCCGAGCACGACGTCGTCGCTCATCGGCGGCGTGGTGTCGACGAGCTACTCCTCGTCGCTTGGCGGATCGGTCACCCTCGGACGCCGTTTGAGCGACTACGTGATCGCGTCGATCACGCCGACGCTCGAGAAGGTGAAGTACGATACGTCGGTCCCGTCGCCGTACTACTTCCAGGGCTCGCAGCCGAACGTCCTTGCGGGTCCGACGCCCAATCCGCTCAACTCGAATATTTCCAACATCAACGGATCGTTCGGTATCGCGGCGACGTCGATTGCGAACGTCAATACGGGTCTCCCTTACCAGCTGAACTACATCACGTTTGGTTTGGGCACGTCGCCGATCACGATGGACGATCCGTACAATCCGCGGCGCGGCTGGCGCGCGAATCTTTCGGAAAGCGTCTCGAGCAACGGTCTCCTGAAGTCGAGCTTCCAGTACACCGCGACGCAGCTCGATGTTGCGCGGTTCTTCCCGGTGCTCAAGAGCGCGACGCTCGGCATTCACCTCTTGCCCGAAACGACGACGGGCGTGATTCCGCCGAGTCAGCTCTATACGTTCTCCGATCAGCAGATGCGCGGGTACAACACGGTCTTTTACGCGACCGACGCCGCGCTCGGACAGATCGAGTTGCGTCAACCGTTGACTGCGGACCGTAAGTTGACGATCGCGTTTTTTGCCGACGGATTGGACTATCGCATCCGCGGCGCGTATCCGCTGCTCGATCCGTACACGAACCGCATCACGGGCTACCCGGGGAACTGGGCGCAAGTCGGTGATGCCGGCGCCGGTTTACGATTTGATATTCCGCAACTCGGTTTGCGCACCGTGCGCATTGACTTCGCACGCGGCGCCAATGGCACGCACATGAGCTTCGGCATCGGCCAAAGCTTTTAGAGACACAAGGACACATGAAGAAACGGCTTATCTCATCTCTCGTTGCTACGGCGATGCTCGCGGTTGCTATTGCGCCGGCGGCCATCGCTGCGGACTTGACCGATGTGGGATTCATCGATCAAACCGCGCTCGGCAGTTTGCCGCAGTTCGCATCGGCGAACGCCCAGCTCGCGCAGTATAAAGCGGGTCTCGACCAGCAGTTCGCGGCAGCGATGAAACACGCGCGCACGGATGCGGACAAACAGACCGTGACGATGCGTTTCCAGCAACAATTGCAGGAAAAGCAGCAAGAACTGGTCGGGCCGCTCTTCCAGCGCGCGCAACTCGCGCTGGCGACGGTTGCGACGAATCGTAAGTTGTCGATCGTCGTCGACAAGCGCATCATCGTGTACGGTGGACAAGACGTGACGAGCGACGTGATCGGCGCGATCCGCAGCTCGCAAGCGCTTAATCCGCCGAGCGCGTCGCCGCCGCCGTCGGAAATCGGCTTCGTCGATCAGTCGGCGCTCGACAACTCGAGCAAGGTCAAAGACGCGAACCAGCAGCTTCAACAGTACATGGACCAACAGCGTCCGGCGTTCCAGCAGAAGCTCAAAGCGGCGAAGACCGACGCCGAGCGTAACGACGTGGGCGCGCAGTTCGACAAGCTCGTCTCCGACAAGCGCGATCAGCTGCTCAAGCCGCTCGTCGATCAAACCAAGTCCGCCACGGCGAACGTCGCGAAGAACAAGAATTTGCTCCTCGTGATCGATCGCGGCGATGTCATCTTCGGGGGCACGGACATCACTCAAGATGTCCAGAACGCGCTCAATAAATAAGCGCAACGGAGTTGCGCTGGTCCTCGCGGCAGCCGCCATGCTTGGTGGCTGTTCGCGCGTTGACGTGCACTCAAATAGCGTGCGCGGCGTGGCCTACGTTCGCATCGACGACGTGATCAAGCATCATCCGCTCTACCCGCAGGTTCAGCAGCTCGAGAGCGCTATTATGGCGATCAATCTCGAGTCGACGATGCCGCACGCCCCGCTTTCGCCGCAGGAAATCGCGCAGCAAACGCAACTGCTCAACCAGCAGCTCAAGGATGCGCAAAGCCGCGCGAATGCAGCGATTCAGCAGAAGCAACAGCAGTATAACGCGCAGGAGCGTCAGGCCGATATCGTCGCCTTGAAAGCGGCGAACATCGATCCGAAGGCGGCGGGTCTGGGCCCGCAGATGAATGCGACGTCGCAGCAACAGGCACGTGCCGCGGCGCAGGCGGCGCAGCAAGACCTACAGCAGTATCAGCAAAGCGTCGTCGCGCAAGACAACGCGGCGATGACGTCGGTCGCGCAGCAGTTGAGCAAAGAGGCGGATCAGAAATTCCGCGCGCGCGCCGAGCAGTATCAGCAAGAGGAAACGGACCTTTCGTTGCGTCTGGCGCAACAGGATGCAACGCAACGACTTTCGCTCAGGACCAAAGCGAACAACATCGCGATGGATGCGACCACGCGCCAGCAGGTCGCGCAGCAGCTGAGCGCGCTCGACAAAAAAGAGGCCGAGCAAGTCGCTGCGCTGCGCGAGCAGCACCAGCAAGATCTTGCTGCGTACCAGAAACAGCTGCGCGCGGAAACGACTGCAGCCGTTCAAAAACAGGCGCTGGCCATTCGCAGTCAGACGAACGCGAAGCTCTCGGCACGGCAGCAGCAAGTCGGCGCGCAACTGCGCGGGCTCGGCGCCGCGCCCGTTCCGCAGCAGAGCATTCCGCCCGACGTGCAGCAGCAACTGATCAAAATCCATCAAGAATTCGGCGCGAAGTTCCAGGCCGACGCGCAAGCGACGGTTGCCCAATACAACGCGACGAAAAGCGATCTCGACCGGCAGTTCGCCGCGCTCCACGGCGAAGACGTGGGCGCGACGGGTGCGGCCGCGAAACAAGTGAACGACCTGCAGAAGCGCCATGACGATTTGCTGGCGCAGATTCAGTCCCAAATCCAACGCGAGGCCAATAAAATCGCCAAGGATGACGGATTCACGGTCGTCTTTGACAATGTCCAAGCCGCAAACGGCGGCTATGACCTTACTAACGATCTCATCCGCGACGTCGAAAGTTTACACGAGTGAAGAAGAAACTGATTCTAACCGCCCTTGCCGCTGCGTTGCTCGCAGGCTGCGGCAACAATAGCCCGGTCGGCCTGATCGATATCGGCCGTATCGTCGCAAATTGGAAAACGTATCAGCTGAACCAACAGCAGTTGATGATCGACGAACAGAAGATCGTGCAGAGCCGCGCAACCAACGCTCAGAAGCAACGCGAAGCCGTCGCGCTGCAGAAGAAGTACGCCGGCATCACGGACGATCTCACCAAGCAGATTCGCGATGCGGCGCAAAAAGTCGCATCCGAGAAAAATCTCAAAATGGTCGTCACGAAACAAGGCGTCGGCTACGGCGGCGTCGACATCACGGCGGATGTCGAAAAAGAAATGAACATCACGGAAGCGAGCTCGTCGCCGAATCCATAGCCGGATGCTAGGCACACTCGCGGATCTGCAGGCCAAGGTCGGGGGCCGCGTCATCGGCGACGGCTCCGTTTCCATTGCGCGCGTATCGTCCGTCGACGAAGCGACGAACGACGCGCTGACGTTTGCAACCGACGAGAAGTACCTGGCGGCCGCGTTCGCAAGCGATGCCGCAGCCGTCCTCGTCGACGACAGCGTGCCGATGGGCGGTGAGACGCCGCCGAAACCGGTGCTCATCGTCGAGAACGCGCGCGCTGCGCTCGCAACGTTTCTCGCCGCGCTCAAACGCCCGCGTCCGCGCGGGGCGTTCCGTCATCCGAGCGCCATTGTCGAAGAAGGCGCGACGATCGGCGAGGACGTGTATCTCGGCGCGAACGCCTACGTCGGCAGCGGCGCGCACATCGGCGCGCGTTCGACGATCGGCGTCGGCGCGTACGTCGGCGCGGATACGCGCATCGGCGAAGACACGTGGCTGCATCCGCATGCGATCGTGCACGAAGGGTGCGTCATCGGCAATCGCGTCGTGTTGCATTCGGGCTGCGTGATCGGAAGCGAGGGCTTCGGCTGGGCGTTCCTCGAGGGACGTCTCGAGCGCATTCCGCAAGTCGGCAATGTCGTGCTCGACGATGAAGTAGAAATCGGCGCGAACACGTGCGTCGACCGGGCGCAAACCGGCAGCACGCAGATCGGCCGCGGCACGAAGATCGATAATTTGGTGCAGATCGGCCACAACTGCCGCATCGGCATGCACTGCGCGATCGCCGCGCAAACCGGGTTCGCCGGTTCGACGAGCGTGGGCGATTTCGTGAAGATTGCGGGACAAGTCGGTACGCGCGGACACATGCACATCGGTTCGCATTCGACGGTTGCCGGACAATCGGGCGTGTGGGGCGATGTGGAAGACGGCGCAATGATTTCCGGCAATCCCGCGCGCGACCATCGCGAGTGGATGAAGGCGGAGGTCATGGTACGCAGGCTGCCAAAGCTCGTCGCTCGTGTCGAAAAACTGGAGCGCGAGCGGCAAAACGGCGAGTAATTACCGGTGAAGTCGGCGACGCTGCGCGAGCCCTTACATTTCGAGGGCGTCGGATTACACACGGGAACGACTGCGTCGATGGACGTGCGCCCCGCGCAACCGGGAACGGGCTACATCTTCGTTTCTGAGGGGGCACGCATTCCCGCGACGGCGGATTACGCCAGCGAATCGCCGCTTGCGACGGTGATCGCGCATGACGGCACGAGCATTTCAACGATCGAACACATTCTCTCCGCGCTTGTCGCGATGGGCGTGAGCGACGCTGAAATCGAGATCGAAGGTGACGAGATTCCGATTCTCGACGGCAGCGCGAAGATCTATGCCGACGCAATTGCCGCGACCGGTGTCGTAACGTCGGGCGAACCGCGCCCGCTCTTCGCGCCGGAAACGCCGTTCGAATTGCGTGATGGTGACAAAGCGGTCGTCGTACTTCCGGCCGATGAATTTCGCGTGCGCTTCGTCGGTCACTACGATGCGCCGATCGGCACGCACTACTACGATGCGGTGATCACGCCGGAACGGTACCGCACGGAGATTGCGCCCGCGCGCACCTTTGCATTCTTACGCGACGTCGAAGCGATGCGCGCGCAAGGGTTGGCGCGCGGCGGTAGCTTGGATAACGCCCTCGTGTACGACGAGGAAGGGCCGATGCAGCCGTTGCAATGGCCGAACGAGGTCGTGCGTCACAAGGTGCTCGACTTAATCGGAGACCTGGCGCTGCTGGGCGCCTATCCGCAATGCGAAGTGATCGCGATTAAAAGCGGACACGCACTGCATACGCGCTTGACGCGTGAATTGAGGAACCGTGGCTGACATCGATATCCGGCAGATCATGGAAATCTTGCCGCACCGCTACCCGCTCTTGCTGGTGGACCGAATTCTCGAACTCGAACCCGGCGTTCGCGCGCTCGGCTTCAAGAACATCACGTACAACGAGCCGGTATTCACGGGACACTTTCCGGGGAATCCACTCTTTCCGGGTGTCTACATGATCGAGGCAATGGCCCAGCTCGGCGGGTGCGTCGTGATGGAGCCGGGCGAATTCTCGCGCAAGGTTCCCTATCTCGCGGGCATCGATAAAGCGAAGTTCCGTCGCCCCGTCGTGCCCGGCGATCGTTTGATGATGGAAGTGCGTTTGATCAAGCACAAGCGGAATATCGGCTGGGTCGAAGCCGAAGCGAAGGTCGACGAGCAGCTCGCCTGTTCGGCTGAACTGATGTTCTCCATTGCATCCGACCCGCGCAGTTTCAATCTGGACGCGCCGGTGCTGCACGCTTAATGGTTCATCCTACCGCGATCGTTCACCCAAACGCCAAAATCGCGCGCGGGGTCGACATCGGCCCCTATTGCGTCGTGGGCGAAAACGTCTCTATTGCGGCGGGCACGTCGCTGCAGGCGCACGTCGTCGTCAACGGCTGGACGGAGATCGGCGAAAACTGCGAGATCTTTCCCTTCGCCACGATCGGAGCGGCATCGCAGGATCGCAAGTATCACGGCGAACGCGCGTTCACGAAGATCGGCAACAACACGATCGTGCGCGAATACGTCTCGATTCAACGCGCAACCGGCGAAGATCAAGTGACCGCCGTCGGCAGCGACTGCTTGTTGCTCGCCTACACGCATATCGCGCACAACTGCATCCTCGGCGATTACGTGACGATGTCGAATCTCGCGCAACTCGCGGGACACGTCGAAGTGGGCGACTACGCGACGATCGGCGGACAAGCCGGGGTGCACCAATTCACGCGCATCGGACGCTACGCCATGATCGGCGGCGCAAGTAAGATCAGCAAAGACGTGCCGCCGTTCTTCCTCGTCGAAGGCAACCCCGCGGAACCGTACGGCTTGAACTCCGTCGGCCTGCGCCGCGCGGGCTTCAGCATCGAAGAACGCAACGAGATCAAGAAGTTCTACAAAATTCTCTACAATCCAAAAATGAACGTGTCGCAAGCGACGGAAGCAATGAAAGCCGAAGCCTCGAGCGATCCCGGCCGCGAAATCATCGCCTTCCTCGAAGCCCCCTCCCAACGCGGCATTTTGAAGTAGCGCCTGCGCCACATGTGTCATCCTGAGCGAAGCGCAGCGCAGTCGAAGGATCGTTACGAACCAATCGCGCGTCGCTATCCTTCAACTACGTTCAGGATGACACGGGCATGAGATACTTTTTCTCGAGCGGTGAAGCGTCAGGCGAATTGAGCGCGGTATTGCTGGCCGATGCGATCGCGAACGTCGATCCCGACGCGCAGTTTGAGGGCATCGGTGCGGAGCGCATGCGCGAACGCGGGTTCACGTTGTGGCGGAACAATACGGGGTGGGCGAGCATGGGACCCATCGCGGCGCTGCCGCGTATTCCGAAGCTGCTCAATACGATGTGGCAAACGGCGCGCCACATCACGGACGATAAACCCGACCTGGTCGTTCTCGTGGATTTCGGCGTGTTCAACATGCGGCTTGCGAAAGAGCTGCGCGCGAAGTACGACTACCAAGGTCCGATCATGGATCTGTTTCCGCCGGCGACGTGGCTCGACAAAGAGAAAGTTGCGCGCGCGGTTGCGTCGTGGACCGTGCCGGTGACGGCCTTCGCGCATCAATACGAATTCTACAAGAGCCACCGTTTGCCGATCATGTTCTTCGGCCATCCGCTCGCGGGTCAATACGTGACGCGCGAAGCGCGACCCGCGCCCGCGAAAGAAGGCGGAACGATTGCGCTGCTGCCGGGAAGCCGCGGAACGGAGTTGCGTTATCACGTACCCGCGTTGATTGCCGCCGTGAAGAAATTGCGCGAGCGTCGGCCGCTGTTGAACGCGATCTTCGGCGCAGCGAACGATGAGTCCGAACGGACGATCGCGCGCGCCGTGAAATCCGCGAAGCTCGGCAACGTTCGCATTGTACGCGGGATCGGCGAGGCGGTGAAGGACGCCGATGCGGCATTCGTTGCGTCGGGAACGGCGGTACTGGAAACGACACTGCTGGGTGTGCCGGCCGTCGCGCTATACATCATTGCGCCGTATCTCGTGCGCCACGCGCGCAAGGTCTATTCCGGCAAGTACATCACGTTACCGAATCTCGTGCTCAAGCGCGAGCTGATTCCGGAGTTGCTGCAAAGCGACGCGACGCCGGAGCGTCTCGCGGACACGATGGACAAGTTGCTCGACGATCCGTCGGTGCAGTACCGCTACATCCCGGAGGTGCGCGCGGCCCTGGGTTCGCCAACGGCGCTCGATGATTGCGCGCGCTTTGCGGTCGCGCTTGCGAAAGCCGGACAGCGCACGTGATCCGATTTTATCACACGTCGGACTTGCACGATCATCGCGGGTTTGTGCCGCGCTTGCGCGCGCTGCGCGAGGAACGTCCCGGCTTGTACTTCGATTGCGGCGATTCGCTGCGCGGCAGTCAAACCGTGTACCGCCGCAACGAGCCGATCATCAACGAACTCGACGCCGCCGGCATCGACGTCCAAGCCATCGGCAACCGCGAGTTCCATTACCTCTATCCATTACTCCGCGCACGCGCATCAAAAATGCACCATCCGCTCGTGTGCACAAACTTACTCGACACCAAAGACCGCGAGCCACCATTCTCCCGCAGTGTCATCCTGAACGAAGTTGAAGGATCGCAACGAACCATTGCGCGTAGCGATCCTTCAACTGCGCTGCGCTCCGTTCAGGATGACACCGTGCGTATCCACGTTGTCGGGCTGCTCATCATGCAGTATCCGGTGGGGAGTCCGTACGAGAAGGTGTTTGGGTGGCGGTTTTTGGATCCGTGGGATGCGGTGGCGCCGTATGCGGAGCAGATTCCCGATGGGGATATGCTGCTCGTGCTTTCGCACGTCGGATTGTCGCTCGATCGAAAATTGGCGGAACGCGTGCCGCGAATCGATCTGATTCTCGGCGGGCACAGCCACGATACGCTCTTTACGCCGGAAGAAGTCAACGGCGTGCCGATCGTGCATGCGGGCCCCTACGGGCAATACGTATCGCGAACGGAACTCGAGTATTCGAATGCGAGGCGACGCTTCGCCATCCGGTCGTTCGAGCTGCTGCCGCTGCTCGGTGCGCCGTAGTGCGCTTGCTCTTTGTCTCCAACGGATACGGAGAAATCGCTATCGCGGACCGCATCGCCGAAGAAGTGAAGCGCCTCGTCCCCGACGCGCAGATCGATCACGTCGCGCTCGTCGGAAACAGCCGCGCGCGATTCATGAATGAAGTCGGCCCGCGCCGCGTCATGCCGAGCGGCGGATTAATCGCGATGGGGAATGTCGCCAACATCGTACGCGACGTGCGCGGCGGATTGCTCGGCTTGACGCTCGCGCAACGCCGGTTTCTCAAAAGCGCGCGCAACCGGTACGACGGCGTGGTCGCCGTCGGGGACGTCTTTGCGCTCTTGATGACGCTTGCGGCGCATACGCCGACGACGTACGTCGGCACCGCGAAGAGCGTGCTCGTTGCACCGTACGGAGCGATGGAACGGCGCGCGATCAAGCGCGCGAGCAACGTCTTCGTGCGTGACACGGCAACCGCCGAGCATCTGCGCCGGAACGGCGTCCACGCAGTCGCGCCGGGCAACGTCATCGTGGATCTGTTCGAGGTCGAAGACGATCCGCGCGCCGATGAAGCGGTGGCTGGTTACGATCCGGCGATTGCGGTGTTTCCCGGCAGCCGCGACAGCGCGTACGAAGACGGTGAGTTTTTAATGCGGGTGATCGCGCGCTGCGCGCACGAACGTCCGTTACTCGGAGCCGTCTTCTCCGTAGCACCGATGCTCGACCCGAAACGCTTCGCGGCGGTTGCGCGCGATGCGGGCTTGGGCGTTCGCGAGCGCGACGACGAACGCATTCCCTTTGAAGCCTTGCTTGGCGAGCGCGTCGTTCTGCGCGCGTGGCGCGGCGAGATCGGCGTGCTGTTGCGCCGCGTCACGCTCGTCGTCGGACAAGCGGGCACCGCAAACGAAGCGGCCGCCGCCGCCGGCGTTCCGGTGATGGCGTTCGAACTCACCGCGGATCGGAAGACGCATTGGTATCGCATGCGTCAACACGGACTGCTCGGTGAAGCGCTGACAGTGCTTCCCGCAGATGTCGGCGTCGCGTCGAACGGCGTGCTCGATCTGCTCGACAATGAATCGCGGCGCGCGCGCATGGGCGCGGTCGGACGCAACCGGATGGGACCACCAGGCGGCGCCGCCGCAATTGCGCGTGCAATCGTAGGAACGCTCGCGTGATTGCGCGGTGGAAGGCGTTTGCGCCGTTCGGAGTTGGGATTCCGTTTGCGTGCGTTCCGCTATTTCCGTCGTTCATCACGTTCACGAACGTGCAATTTCCCGGCGTCTCGGTCGTGCCGCTTTCGCTCGCCCTCGCGGTCCTTGCACTCATGTTCGTGCTCGCGGTGTGGGCACTCGTTGCCGTTGCACTTCCGCCCTACACGCCCGTGCCGCTTGCGCGTCCCCTCATCGCGTGGTTCTTGGCGGGCATCCTCAGCGCGGTTCTCGGACTCAATCCGCACGACGGCGCGGTCTTCATGTGCATCTTCGGCCTGTCCACGATCTGGCACGTCGTGCTCACGCGCTATTACGACGCGCCGAACGTTGCGCGCGCGATCTATTGGTCGTACCTCGTTTCCGCTATTCTCGCATGCGCCGCGGCGATCGTGATGGTCGTCACGCGCGAACCGGCGAGCTTGTATTCCATCGCGAACGGCCGCGCCGTCGGAACATTCGTGTTGCCGGGCGAACTCGCGGGCTTCGCCATCGTGCTCTTACCGATCAGCTACGCGCTCGCGCGCATCGCGAAAGAGCGCGCGCTGCGCATCGCCGCATTCGTCGCGCTCGCGCTCGGCGCCGTGGCCATGGTGCTGACATTTTCACGCACGGGCTGGATCGGACTCGCGTGCGCGATCGGATTCTTTGTTGCGGTGCAATCGGAACAGCGCCGACGCGGACTTGCCGTTGCCGGAGCGATCGTGATTGCGGCGCTGGCGGTTGTTCTGCTGCTCTTCAACGAGCGTCACAATCCAAGCGAGAACTATACGCGGATTTCGATTTGGCAGGCGGCGCTCGGCACGATTAACCGCTTCCCCTTGACCGGGGTGGGGCCGTTCGGCTTTTCGCACCTCTATCCGCTCGTGCGGCTCCCCGACGGCGACGAAACGGCCTTCCACGCACACAGCTTGTATCTGACATTTCTCGCCGAGCTCGGCATCATCGGATTCTCAGCGTTTCTGTGGACACTCTGGGAATTCGGCGCGGAGATGAGCCGTCGGCTGCGCGCGGCGTCTGCAGATGCGCGGATGCTCGGGCTTGCAATCGCGGCGGGACTTGTGGGAACGCTCGTGCAAGGGCTGATTGATACAGTGAGCGTGATCATCTTCGGCTTGTTACTTCCTATGCTGGCGCTGGCGCTTGCCGCCGCGCGCTCCGGCAGCATTGACGCATGATCCGGCGCGTACTGGGAGCGGCGGTGGTGATTGCGCTGGCCGCCTGCAATCCGAAATCACCCAACGGCGGCGTGTCGGCGCCGCCGAGCTTGAGTCCGGGCGTCACGCCAAGTCCCGTCGCATTGCGCATCAGTGGGCACGGGACGCAGAAGCGGCCGGTCCGGTTCGTCGAGACAAAAGAGAACCGCAAACAATTCGAGATTCTCACGCGTTCGTTTCAGAGCAAAGGCGCGGCGGGTACCGCGGTGCTCTTGTACAACAATGTGAACATCAACTTTTTCGGAAAAGACGGTTCGGTGCTCAGTGCGACCGCACCCCACGCCACAATCGATCAGCGCACGAATCTCGTCGTGATGACGGGCGGCGTGCATGCGCACAACAGTGCGGGGATGACGCTGGTTTGCGATACGCTCACCTACGACCGATCGTCGGAAATGGTGCATGGTGACGGGAACGTCGTCATCACCAATCCAAATGGTTTTCGCGGAACGGGAAACCACTTCGACTCGGATACTTCGCTCACCAATGCAACGATGCAATGAATAACAACGAACGCACGATCAAAATCCGCGGCCTGGTCAAAAATTACGGCGAACGCACTGTCGTCGCCGGCGTGACCGCCGAAGTGCATCAGGGCGAAGTGGTCGGACTGCTCGGTCCCAACGGCGCCGGCAAGACGACGACGTTCTATATGGTCGTCGGCCTCGTGAAGCCCGACGGCGGAACGGTGCTGCTCGATATCGGCGATAACGAAATCGAACTCTCCGGACGTCCGATGTACGAACGCGCGCGAAACGGCATCGGCTATCTCGCGCAAGAGAACTCGATCTTTCGCAAGCTTTCCGTCGAAGACAACATTCGCCTGATCTGGGAACAGAACGGCGTACCGCGCCGCGAGCAGAACGAACGCTTGCCGGCGCTGCTCGAAGAGTTCGGATTGCGCGCGCGCATCCACTCGCGCGGCGATAGCCTTTCGGGCGGCGAACGCCGCCGCGTCGAGATCGCGCGCGCGATTGCGATGGAGCCGGCGTTTTTGCTGCTCGACGAACCGTTCACAGGCATCGATCCGATTGCCGTGTCCGACATTCAAGCGATGATCCGCCAACTGCGCGACCGCGGCATCGGAATTCTCATTACCGACCACCAAGTCCGCGAGACGCTTGCCATCGTCGATCGGGCCTACATCATGAACAACGGGCGCATCGAGGTGTCGGGCTCGGCGCAAGAAGTGCTCGACTCCCCGATTGCGCGCAAGTTCTACCTTGGGGAAGGCTTCCGACTCTAATGCTGGACGCGCTCCGGCCCCTACGGTTCACTATCCTTGACCGGTACATGATCTCGGAACTTGCCGGTCCGTTTGCATTCGGCTTTGCGGCATTTACGTTGATCTTCGCGGCAACGCAACTGCTCGCGATCGGCCGTTTGGTGTCGACGGAACACGCGCCATTGGGGGCGGCAATTCAAGTGTTCTTGTGGTCGCTGCCGTCGTATATGTCGATCGTCATTCCGATGGCACTGTTGCTCGGGACGCTGCTCGCGATTCAACGGCTTTCGGGTGAAAGCGAACTCGTCGCCATGAAGGCCGGCGGCATCAGCTTTTGGCGAGTAACGTTGCCGTTGCTGATCTCCGGCCTCATTATGTCGGCTGTAACCTTCTTCATCCAAGAACGCGTCGCGCCGTATGCGGCCGACCAAGTCGCGTCGATTGAAAACAATACGATTCTGCACACCAACGCGTTCAATCGCGACGTCACCGTATCGGCGCCGTTGCCGGGCGGGGGACGGCAAGAGACGATTGCGACCTCGCTCGATCCGCGCACGCAGGCGCTGCTGCACGTCACGCTCGTGCAGTACGACCGCGACAACGCGCCGACGCAGATCATCTTTGCCGATCGCGCGGACTTCAACCAGTCGAAGTGGGTGCTCGAGAACGCGAGCTTCTACCGGTTCAATCCCGACGGCACGCTGCTCGCGGAGCCGAAGGTTCCCGAACAGTCGGTCGAACTCGGCGAAAACCCGGCGCAGATCGTCAATCGCATCACGCTGAGCGATCCCGAACAGATGAGCCGCAAACAGATCCGCACGATCGTGCAATCCGGCCAGCTCACGCAATTGGAGCTGCGCAAATACGTCACGACCTATCAGGAAAAGCTCGCGCAGCCGTTTGCCTGTTTCGTCTTCGTGTTGATCGCGATTCCGTACGGGATGCGGGCGGCGCGCAGCGGCGGCGGCACGAGCGTCGGGTTCGGCGTCGCGGTCGCGATCGTGTTCGTCTACTACATCGTGCTCGTCGTCTTTTCGTACGTCTCCGAGGCGTTTCTCTCGCTCGCCGGCCTGTGGGCGTGGATGCCGAACGTTATTTTCACCGCGGTCGGGCTGCTGCGACTTCGCCGAGCGGCGGAAGTATAACCGGCTATGGTTGCTGATATCGTCCGCGGTACGCTCACGATTCTGATCATTATGATCGTGTCGGGTGTCATCGCCTACGTGGGCGACCGCGTCGGACATCAAGTCGGGCGCAAGCGCCTGACGCTCTTCGGCATTCGTCCGCGCTACACGTCGACGATCGTCGCGGTCGGGACCGGCATGATCATCGCGCTGCTGGCCATTTTGGTTGCGATCATCGTGTCGCAACAAGTGAAGACCGCGCTCTTCCGCATGAATCAAATCAGCCTTCAGATCACGCAGTTGCAAGCGCAGAAGAACGATCTCGAGAGCAAGGTCAACACGGGCCAATTGGTGGTTCGCGTCGATAGTCTCATGGTGCCGTTCTTCAAGAAAATCGTTAAAGGCACGGCGGAAGACCAGCGCTTGAAACAGATGACGGATTTCTACCATCAGTCCGTGCAGTGGATGAACGCGAACTACACGCAACTCGGCTTGCGGAAGTTCACGCCGCCCACCGATTTCGAAAAGAAACTCAACGATATTGCGGGGCAACCGAGTGTAACGGTGGCGGGGCTCAACAACGATTTACTCGTCTACGTCACCGCGGATCAAAATCTGTACCGCAACGACGAGATCCACTTCCAGCTCAATCTCATCGCCGATTCGAAGCGGATGGGCAAGGGCCAGAATATCGCGTATCTCGTGATTCCGGGCGGCCACAACGCCGATGTCAATCTCGCCGTCGGTGAACTCGTGCAGATCGTCTCGAACGTCGCATCGCGCTACGGCGGATTACCGCCGTTCTTTGCGACGAACACACGCGTCGTCCAAACATTCCCCGACGTCGGCGCCATGCAACTGGCGTTGAACAAGGGAAGTGGCAACTACGCGCTAACGGCATTTGCGGCTGAAGACATCTACCCGCACACCGGCGGCGTGCCGATTGTCGTAACGCTCACGAAGACGAAGTGAACACATTCATCCTTGGGATCGATCCCGGCACGCGTAAAGCCGGCTTTGCGATCGTCGGCCGGCACGACGGCGCGGTCATCGATCGCGGCATTGAAGCAATCGACGAGCTGCTTGCTAGAGCGAAAACGCTTGTCGAGCGTCACGAAGTCGAGACCATAGCGCTTGGACAGGGTACTAATGCTCACGCTCTGGGCGCGGCCCTGGCCTCGCTCGGGGTACCGGTCCGTCTGGTAGACGAACGGGAGACGACGCTGCGGGCTCGGTCGCTGTACTTTGCAGATCATCCGCCCCGGGGCTGGCGGAAACTCATTCCACTGGGAATGCAAGTGCCGCCCAGACCAATCGACGATTACGCAGCGGTCCTCATCGCCCGTCGCTACCTAGCCGACGTAGGCGAGCCAACGGATGTGTTATAACTGAAACTACCCCTCGGCGCGGTCGATAATAGGAAGTACCTGCGGCGGGTGGTGCTGCGGAGTACGGGAGGAAGTCATGCGTCGCGCGGTCAGCGTGCTGTCAATCGGGGCCCTCGTAGGGGCACTCTGTTCAGCTGTTGTGCCCGCGTTCGCGTATGCGTCGCTCGACGCGCCCACCGTTTCGCTCTCGACCGAACTCTTCAACCGCTGTTTTAGCGAACCAAACACGAGCAGTGAATCACCGCTCGGTGCGTTTGCGTTCAACGTCCCGCCGACGATTGTGATCGCCGCGCAGCCGAACGTGCTGACCATGCCCGGCATTTCGCTCTCGCGCCTCGCATCGTTGATTACAACCGTTCCGGCGCCGACGGCGCCCGGCATTGCAACGCCGGCGTATCCCGCACCTGCGGTACATCTCGGCGGCGAGCCCACGATTACGTTAACATCGCCGCAACTGGCGTCGCCGCAACCCGCGATCGGCTATTACCAGGATGCCGCGCCCGCGCCGACGGTCGCACCGAAATCGGTACGTTTCGATTTGCCGAACGGCGATCAGAGCAGGTCGCTCAGTTTCAGCCCCGTGTTATCGTCGTCATCCGGTTTTAACGCACCGCCGATTGGCGCGGGTTCGCAAGCGTCCGTTCCGCAAACGAACGCCGACGTTTCCGTTCCGATGCGTCTCGGCCACGTACATTTGGAGACGCACGCCGATGCAGGCGAAGCGCGTTCCGACGCGCTCGCGTTCAAAGACACGGCGTACGGCGGCGGTGCGACGTTCGACGCGCGAATCGGCAAACAAAAACTCGGCGTCGACCTGTCGGGCCATAGCGAGCACCTCACGGTGAATCAACCCGTGTTCGATGGTGCGAGCCTCGACGGTCAGTCAAACTTCGAACTGACGAACAACCTTCCAGTGTTCGTTCCGGCATACGCCGACATCAATAAACAAACGCTCTCAGCCGGGCTTGCCGTTCCGGTAAACCGCCGCTTGACCGCGAGCGTGCAAGTGGATGCGCAGCACTTAGTCGGCGGGTATGGTGTCCAAGGTCTGACGAATCTCGACGCCAACAATATGATCTACGGCGCACGCTTAACGTATCAACTCAAAGGCACGAGCGCGATCTCGCTCTCGGCCAATCAGTTCCACTATCAGGACAATTTGATTCCGCTCAATACGTTCAATCAGACGAGCGCGAATCTCAACTTCACGGTCAAGTTCTAAGGCCGCCTTGAGCGCTTCGCAACATCTGCCCCGCGGCATCGTCCTCGCGGTGGTCGTTCTCGTGCTGGCGGCGCTCGGCGTGATTCAATGCGCGTCGGCATCATTCGTAGCGCAGCCGGGCACGTTCTCGGCGTTGATCCCACGTTCGTTCGGGCTCGCGGTGTACCGCGCGATCGATCGCGTTGCACCGGCGCCGTACGTGGAAGAGACGCTCGGCGAAGATGCGCTCTCTCGCGGCGATCTCGGCGCTGCGGAGCATTACGCGGTCCGGCTGCCGGCCGGAGCGCGACGCGACGACTTGTTGGGCCGCATCGCCGCGGCGCGCGGCGAAGCCGAGCTGTCGCGCGAGTATTACTTCGTTGCGCCGGATTTCGATCGCATGCAAGCCGCGATTGCCGACCTTGCGAAAACCGATCCGGCGAGTGCGTACGACCTCGAGATGCGCTTCGGCGCGCGGCTTTCGGTGCTGCAGACGCATCCGGATGCGTTGGCGGAGTCGTATTTTATTGCGGGTCAGTTAGCGGATGCGATGTCGCGCCGTGCACTGTCGCTGCAAAACTACGAACGTGCGCTTGCGCTTGCGCCGCTGGATATGAAGTATCTGCTGAACGCGGCAAACGAAGCAGTGACGCTCGGCGAGTACGACACGGCTCGCCGCTATTTTGCGCGTGGCCTCAACGTGAATCCAGTGAGCGGCGACTGTTTGGCGGGTCTCGGCATTGTGGCGCTGCGCGACGGGCATCGCGCGCTAGCATTGCAGTACGCGGCACGCGCGCGCGCCGTTGACCCGCACGCGGCCATGCTTGGCGCGCTCGAACGGGAGTTATCGCAGTGTCATCCTGAACGCAGGTGCAACGCACCCCTTCGACTTCGCTCAGGACAGGCTCCGTTGAAGGATCGCCTCAAGATAAACGCGCGTCACGATCCTTCGACTCCACTGCGTTCCGCTCAGGATGACACGGGGGCGCCGTGAAAATCGGGATTGATGCGCAGCTGATGGTCGGGACGGCGACGGGCATCGGCGAGTACGTTCGCGGCCTGCTCGGTGCGTTGCGGAACGAAGGCGTAAACGTCGTCGAATTGTCGGAGCCGCGGCTCGATCCGTGGCGCTTCGACCGGCGCGTCATGTGGGATCAAGTCTTGCTGCCGCAACGCGCGCGCGCCGAAGACGTCGACGTGTTGCATTGCGCCTCCGGCACGATTCCGCTCACGGCCGCGATGCCGGTCGTCGCGACCGTGCACGACGTTGCGTGGCTGCGCGTGCAAACACACACACGTCCGTACGCGCGCTACTATTTCGGCAAGTTCTCCGTCGACCGGTATCGCCGCGCGCAAGGGATCGCTGTGGACTCCGAGTTTTCGCGCCGTGAACTGCTCGAGGTCGTGCCGGAGATCGATCCCGACCGCGTGCGCGTCGTCTATCCCGGGGTCGCGGAAGATTACTGTGCACTCGAACGGCAGCCCGGCGACGGCCGTACGGTTCTCGTTGTCGGCACGGTCGAACGGCGGAAAAATCTGCAGTTTCTGATCGAAGCGCTGCCGGCGCTTCCCGATGCACGCATCGTTTCCGTCGGACCACCGACGCCGTATCAAGAAGAATGCGCGGCGCGCGCAGCCGAACTCGGCGTGCAGAGTCGCGTCGAATTTCGCGGGTACGTTGCGCGCGAAGAGTTGCTGGAGTTGTACGCCACGTGCGCTGTCGTCGCGATGCCGTCACGGTACGAAGGCTTCGGCTACGGCGCCGCGCAAGCGCTGTGCGCCGGAACGCCGGTGCTCGTCTCCGATCAAGCCTCGCTTCCGGAAATCGTCGACGGCGACGCCGCGATACTGCCGGTCGACAACGTCGCACCATGGATCGCCGCATTGCGTTCCGCTCTCGCCGGAAACGCCGACGAACGCGCCAGGGAAGCGCGCCCCCGCGCGATCGCCCGCTTTGCCTGGCCGAAAAGCGCGCGCGACATGCTCGCCGTCTATAAATTGGCAGCCGCCCCCGTGTCATCCTGAACGCACGTGCAAAGCACCGGAGTTGAAGGATCGCCTCGATTCAATCGCTCGTCGCGATCCTTCAACTGCGCTGCGCTCCGTTCAGGATGACACCCGGGGGGAGGCTATGCTTTCGCGAGCGGCGGGTAAGACCATCAACCGATGGCACAGATACGATTCACCGCTCGCCGGGGTCTTCATCGGGGTGAATTATGGGCTGTGCTTGCTTGCATCCTAGCCGTGCTAGTGGTTGGATGCGCGTTCGCGTTCACGAAGCCGGGCATCGAGTCGCTCGCGGGTTCCGCAACCGGAACGCACGTGACGATCGGCAGCGAGCACCTCGGCTTCTCGCGCGCGTCGCTCGATGACGTTACGGTTCAGGCCGGCAGCGGCGAACCGCTGTTGCACGTCGCGCATGTCGATGCGCAGTACAGTCTGCGCGACTTACTGCCCGGTGGAAAGCGGCTTTTCGGCTTACGCGAATTCAATATCGTCTCGCCGGAGTTGACGCTGATTCGTCACAAAGACGGCACGTGGAATTATTCGCTGCCGCCTGCGAATAAAAACGCCGCGCCCGGGCCGCCCATGGACTTCGACGGCCGGATGAGCAACGGC
>JAFANA010000118.1 GCA_019232905.1 Vulcanimicrobiota bacterium | reverse complement strand
TGGCGATCTTGCCGGTGACTACGCCGCCGATTTTCGGCCGTTTCTCGATCGACGCAACCGGAAAGCCGAGCATCGCCAAACGCTGCGCGATCGCTTCGGTGTCGTCGGGCAACGCGACGAACTCGCGCAGCCAGCTTAACGGAACTCGCACGACGCCGCCGTCAACTCAATTGTGCGAGAAAGTCCGCGTCACTATTGACGAAGCGGCGAATGTCATCCACTTCGTAACGCGCCAGACCGAGACGCTCGACGCCGAAACCGAAGGCCCATCCCGAGTAGCGTTCGGGCTCGTAGCCAACCTCGTGCAGCACGTTGGGATGGACCATGCCGGATCCGCCGAGCTCGATCCAGCCCGACCCGCCGCACATATTGCATGAAGCTGACGAACCGCCGCACTTGGGACAGGTCGTGTCGACTTCGGCACTCGGCTCGGTAAACGGAAAATACGACGGACGAAAACGCACCGTCTGGCTCGATCCGAAGAGCTCGCGGCAGAGGCCGGTCAACATGCCCTTCAAATGACCGAAGTGAATGCCTTCGGCGACGAGGAGTCCCTCGACTTGGTGGAACTGGAAGAGATGACGCGCGTCGACGGCGTCGCGGCGATAGCAGCGGCCGGGCGCGACGACCGCAATCGGCGGCTGGTGCTGCTGCATCGTGCGAATCTGCATCGGCGACGTGTGCGGACGCAACAAGAGCGTGTTGGTAATAAAGAATGAGTCGAAGCCTTCGCGCGCCGGATGCGTCGGCGGAATATTGAGCGCGTCGAAATTGTAGTAGTCCGGCTCGACTTCCGGGCCGAGAACGACGGCAAACCCATGGCGCTCGAAATATGCGGATGCGTCGCGCAATACGCGCCTCACGGGATGTATGCTTCCGGTTGCGGGTTCGATCGACGGGAACGTGACATCGATCTCTTGCGCGAGTTCTTCTTCAAAAACGCGATTTTCGATCTGCGAACCGGCGCGGTCGAGCTGTTGCTCCATCCGCTCGACGGCGGCATTGATCACCTTGCCCGCATCCGGGCGCTCGGACGCGGGAAGTTGTCCGATGCTGCGGCGCAGCGTCGTGACCTCGCCGCTGCGGCCCAGGTATGCCACGCGAACGGCATCGAGGGCGCGTTCGTCAACCGCCTGCGCGGCGGCATCCACGAAGCGGCGTTCCAGATCTTCCAGTTTTCCGGCTAATTCACTCAACGACAGTACTACTCACAAAAGCAAAGCGCCCGGTGATTATACCGGGCGCTTCGTTCATTTGACGTTGACTTCTTCCGACTACAGCCTCAACCGGGACTCGGAGCCGCGTGAATGCGGCGGTATGCAAGATAGGCACTGATCGAGCCCGTTTGGGCGAAAAGTTTCCAGAAAAGATCGCTGCTTGCCATGCTTGCTGAGGTCTCCTTCTAGCCGTCGGATTCCGGCCTGCGCCGTTGGACTGAAGGCATTTTACCATGCGACTTTTAGCGCCGGTAGTCTTGACTTTTTCTCGAAAAATTACTGACTTGACAAGGCTCGGGCTTCGCGTCATGAGACGAACGACCCATGCGCTTTGGAGGGTAGGCAATCATGCGCCGGGCGTAAGCGCATAGAGTGCAATGGAACCTGCGACCGCGGCGTTTAGTGACTCCGTGGGACCGTTCATGGGGATGGCGACCCGGCGCGTACAGACGCCCGCCCACGGGCCCAACCCGCGTCGCTCGTGCCCGACAATAAGCGTGGTACGTTCAGCGCGGCGCACGTCGCGGATATCTTCGCCCCGTGCGTCAAGACCCAGCACCTCGACGCCCAAGTCACGCGCCGCTGCCTCGACCGCCTGCGGTTCGGCAACGACAAGCGCGAGACGAAAAACCGCGCCCATCGCGGCGCGAACGACCTTCGGGTGATACGGCTCGACGCCGGCGGATCCGAAGACGACGCCCTGAGCCCCGAATGCTTCGGCCGAGCGCAGGAGGGTACCGGCGTTTCCGGGGTCGCTGATCCCGGCAAGCACGAGCGATAATCGCGACGACAAGGCGACTTCGAGCCTGGCGTAGCGGGCGGGGGCCACGGTGACAATTCCGCTCGGTGTGTCGACATCCGAGAGCTTCTCCGCCGTGCGCTCGTCGACGATATAGACGGGTACGCCGCTCGCTTCCAATTCGCGGACGGCCGGCTCGCGATCGTAGGCGTCTCGCGTCGCAAAGATTTCGAAAAGCTGCGCGCCCGTGCGAGCCGCTTCGGCAAGAAGCGTCGGCCCTTCAAAAGCGAACCGCTGTTGTTCTTTTCTTCCCTTCGAGCTGAGCAACGCGCGTGCCAGACGCACGCGTTCGCCGTGCGCGCCGGCTAGCGTCGCCATCGTGCGCGGACGGCGATCATGACGATGCCGGCGATGAGCGCGGAAAGTACGATCGCGATCTTGTCGTTGAAATGATGGGGAACGACGAACAAATTGAACGCGTAGACGAGCACGACGAACATCGCGAAAAAGAACGCGAGCCAGCCGAACTCCGCGAGAAGCGACGAGCGTTGTTGCACGAAGGAACGCATTATGGATTCGAAGCCTCAAGTCATTTCCAGCACGCCGCGCTTCAGCGGCCGCGTGTTCCGCGTGCGCACCGATGAAGTGCGATATTCCGACGGCGCGACGCACGCCGTCGACGTGGTCGAACATGGCGCTTCCGCCGCAATTATTGCGGCAACCAAAGAAAACGAGATCGTTCTCGTTCGTCAATATCGTCACGCGATCGGCCGCGAACTCTGGGAAGTTCCCGCGGGTCGCGCTGAAGCCGGCGAAGATGTGGCACAGTCTGCCGCGCGCGAGTTAACCGAAGAAACAGGCTATATTGCTGCATCTCTGCGCCCGCTTGGTGGTGTGGCGATGACGCCGGGCTTTTGCGACGAAATCATCTATTTTTTCTATGCAACCGAGCTCTCGGCGGGCGAGCAGTCGCTCGACGATGACGAGCGGATTACGGTCGAATCCTACTCACTCGAACGAGCGCAACGCCTCGTGGAAACAGGTCAAATAGCCGACGCCAAGACGATTATCGCGCTCCAGTGGTTTGCTGGAAACAGGGCTGAACTTGTGGGAACTCGTGCCGATAATTGAGGTACGGGTGAGGGACTGCGGTGCACGGTTTTGCACGGTGGCGATTCACCATGGAGGAAGTTGTGGAAGTACCTCGCGACATCGATGCCGTGTTGCGGCGTTTGCTGGAAGCCCCGGTCGACACGGTTGATCAGTCGATGCTCGCGCCCGAGGACGAAGCTTACCTTTCGTCGCTCGTGGCCGCGGTTCGTTCGGGACGTCGAGCAGTATTGATCGTTGAAGACGCGGACGAACGGCTTCGCTATATGTTCAGCAATGCGACGCGCGCAGAAGCCGTCACGATGCTGGGCAAAGTCGTCGAAGCAACCGGACGGCGCATCTCCGACGGCGACAACGACTAAAAACCTTCGACTTTTCGTTCGGCTCCTCAATCTGAACGAAAACTCGAAGGTTTTTTCTAGGGCGTTAGAACCAAGCCGTCGATTTTTCCGTCTTTGGCTAACGTCAGTTTGTAGTGGTAGTGATCGTGCGGAAAGCGCACGAAAAATTCGTAGACTACGTCACCGTTGTCGCCCGTGCTGCTCGCAATAGGTATGAGCGCTTGCGGTTTTCCAAGTGCCGCAAAATCCGAGCGCGCAACGAGCGCATCCGTAAGATAAGCGGAAAACGCCGGCGTTAATTGCGTCCGGTCGATTCGTTTGTCCGCGATCCGCGCAAGCCACTCGCGCGCTTTCTCCAACACCGCGTTGTCAATGTGCATCGCTGCAGGCGGCACGAGAATGTCGAGCACGTCCGCGGCAATTGCCTCCGGCGATGCAACGCGCCGGCTTGCAAAACGATCGGTATTTTCCAACACCACGACGGCGATATTGTCATCGGGAAGAATCGCGTTCATCGCGAGATAGCCCGCGATTTCTCCATTGTGCCAGATGTAGCGCTTTCCGCCGCGTTCATCAATGACCCAGCCGAGTCCGTACTGCGCTTCTCCGGGTACGCCGCTCGGCGTGAGCATCGCGCGCTCCGCATCGACGCGCAAGAGCAGCGGCAGACCGATATCCCATTTTGCGAGATCGTAGACATTGGTAACGAGACCGCCGTTACCGAAGAGCCACGCGGGATCCCACGTGTCCGCGCGGCGGAAATGTCCCGGCGAACCGGTGTAACCGGTCGCGTGCGACGGCGAAATGCCGCGATCGCCCGCGTAGAACGACGCGTTCATCACGAGCGGTAGAAAAATGTTCTGCTGTAAATAGTCGGAAAGCGGAATGCCGCTTACGCGCTCGACGATCAAACCCGCGATCATGTAGTTCAAATTGTTGTATTCGAACTTCGTGCCGGGCGGTGCGGTCGGTGTCATCTTGTCGACGGCGGCGATAATGTCCGAAAGCTTGACGGTGCGCGTCATATCGACTTTGACGCCGGGCGCCGTCGTGTAATCCGGCAATCCCGACGCCTGCTGAAGCAGCTGCTGAATCGTAAGAGCCGGTGCAACGGTCAGTTCCGGAACGTATTTCGTGACCTTGTCATCGAGCTTGAGCTTTCCGTCTTGTTGCAAGAGCAGAATGGCTGCTGCAGTAAATTGCTGGCTGATGCCGCCTACGTAGAATTGCGTGCCGGGATCGACGGCGCGTTTCGCTTCGAGATCGCCGAAGCCGAAGCCGCGCGCATAAACGATGCGTCCGTCCTCGACGACCGCGATCGATAAACCGGGCGAGCGTCTGTCGTGCCGGAGTTCTGTGCCGAGGTCGTCGATGCGCTTCGCCATCTTATCCGTAAATGTGTGCGAAGGCGGCGCTGCATTAGGAGTGGGAGATGCAGCGCTGAGGACCGCCAGCCCGAGAGCAAGGCAGAATAGCATAACGTTGGTAGTTTTTCGTCAAAAGAGGAGACGAGCCTGGCCAACCATGCGATCGTCCGCGAGGAGCGCAAGCTGGTCCATGCGATGGCTCTGCGGCAAATAGAGAATAGCGACGTCACCATGAGGCACGGCGGTTCCAAGCATCGTTTGTCGACCGTCGTGCATCCACGCAACGTCCATGGGCTTTTTAGCACCGCGGACGACCACACAATACCACGAACCATCCGCTCCGTACATCACGTTGGCGCTAGTTCCACGAAATTCGGCGACGCGATGCGGCGTCGACGCGACGCGTGCCATCGCACTGGCATCGGCGACCATTGCTTGATGCATCGCGACATTTTCCCGGTAGAAGTAAGCGCTTGGTAGTAGTGCTAGGACGAACGCCGCGGCGAGCGCGGCCAATGCCGGTTGCCATCGGCGTGCTGCGTGCACGCGTTGCGGCGGCGGTTTGAACTGCGGTTGCGCTGCAGCCATTGCGGCAACGTCGTCGTACGCTTGCGCAAGAAGAAGAGCGCATGCTTGGCACGTTGCAACATGCGCATCGACGGTTGCCTGTTCTCGTTCGTCGAGCAGACCGAGGGCATAGAGCGCGGCATCTTCGCCGATATGAGCGGTCATCGGCCGGCTCCGAGCGCGCTACCGAGCTTGCGCAATCCCATCGCGATGCGGCTCTTGATCGTTCCGAGCGGCTGATCGAGCTCGCGTGCAATTTCGGTATGCGTCTTCTGTTCGTAATAAGCCATTTCGAGTGGTCGCCGTTGTTCGGGCGGCAATTGCTTGAGCGCTGCGCGAAGGCGGTCGTGTTCCAAGACGTCGACGAAGGGCAGTTCGTCATGCTCCTCGGGTTCCGCGGCGATCCGTTCCGCCAAACGCAGGCGCCGCGTCTTTGAACGCAGGCGCGTAATCGCTTCATTTCGCACGCAGACGACGAGAAAGCTTCGTACGGCTCCTCGCGCGCGGCTGTAGGAATCGGGCGAGCGCCACACGCGCGCTAAGGCGTCATGGACGCAGTCTTGCGCGTCTTCGCGGTTGTTCAATACGTTGTACGCCGTGGAATAAAGCAACGTGGCGAAGCGCGCGTACGCTTCGTCGAACGCCCAACGTTCTTTGGCGGCAAATGCCGCCGCCAGCGCCTCGTCCGAGGCTTCGGCCCGCATGCGGGCGTGCGTTCGACGAGGGGCATCCTCGTGGCCTGGAAGCGTCCACCGGAGCGCGGCGGTCATAATAAAAAAAGAACGCCCAAGCGGGCGTTCTGGATGAATCGTGCCGGCCGTCACCACGGCCTTCGGTTAGTGCGAGAGTTTCGAAGCCGCTGCCGTGAACTTCTGGAGTTCGGCAAGTTGCTGCTTCGCGAACGACTTCAGCTCGGGATCCGAAGCGCTTGAGGCAGCGTCTTGGAAATCGCCGACCTGCATTTGCGTATCGACGTTGACGTCTTGCGCGAACTGTTGATCGAACGAAGACCCGGTCGAGGACTGCAGTGAACCGTATTGCATGTCGGCGCGAGTCGGCGGCTTGTTCTCTAGCGTGATGTTATGCGAAGCCGCGTATTTCTTCAGCCAAGTATTTGCCGTATCGGCATTGGTTGCGATTTCACTGGCCAATGCTTTCGCGTTCGCATTCGACGCCTTGCTGCGCGCGAGCGCGGCAATCGCGTACTGACCGAGGAGATCGGACTGGGCGGTGTTGACGAAGCTTTGATCGTTTGAGCTTGCCGCTTGGGCAGCGCTGCCGGCTCCGAGGCCCGCGATAAGAACCGCAGCTATCATAGCTATTGCGAATTTCATAGGAAGTTATGTTCCCAGTTTTCGCTGGGAATAGCTTGAACATGCGGCGGGCTATCCTTATCGCTGAGTCACGGGCGCGAGGCGGCGAGAAGCTCATCGAGCAAGCAGGTGCTGCATTGCGCGAACGCAGGGTAAGCGTCGACGCGTCACATTTGGAAACAGGACACAAAGCGATTCGCAACCGCATCAAGCAAGCGGTAAAATCCGAGACCCCGCTCGTCGTTTTGATCGGAGGCGACGGAACGCAGACGATCGGTGCCGCCGAAATCGCGCACAGTAAAACGATTCTCGGCGTGGTCCCTGCGGGTACCGGAAACAGTTTCGCCGAGAGTCTCGGCATTAAATCTGCCGATCAGGCCTACGACGCAATCGCATACGGTCGAGTCGAACGGGTGGACGTCGGTGTCGTGAACGGCGTGCGCTTTGCGAACTTCACGACGATCGGACTTGCTTCGGTAATTGCGAAGAGCACGCCGCGCTGGCTGAAGCACGTAATGGGGCCGATTGCGTACGGTCTCTCGGCAGCCAAACCACTGCTTCGCCATCATCCCTTCGTGGCGTCGGTGAGGTGGAAGAAGAACCGGCTGAAGATGTGCACGCATCAAATCATCGTCGTCAACGGCCGCATGTTCGGTCACACGCCGGTCACGCCCGAATCGACGCTATCGGACGGGATGCTCACGTTCTTTGCAACAGAAGGAACGAATCCGATCGACGTCATGCGTACGTATGCTGCATTTCTGTCGAACTCGCAAACGGCGATACCGCAAGCGCATTACTTTCGGGCGAAAAAGCTCACGGTCAAGACTTCACGCAAGGCGCTCGTGTCCGTGGATGGATCGGCGTTATGCAAAACGCCGGCGAAATTTTGGGTGGAACGCAACGCGCTCGCGGTGTTTGTGCCGGATGCTGCTGGTCGCGTTTGATTGCTTTGCCGCCTTTGCGGTGCTCGGCGTGCTGGTGATGAAGTTCCCTCACAGCCTCTACGACATCCGCGGCGCAGGGTTTCGCGGCGTTGCCACGCCGCTCGCCGCGATTTTCACGGAATCAGGACGGTGGCGCTGGCTCACGATTCTCGGGGTGCTTGGATTCCTGATCTTTGCCGTGATGCGATGGCCGCTCTGGATCCCCGTTGCGCTCAGTGCATCGCAGCTCGTGTCGCAGGCGGTCGTCGAGGGCGTCAAACGCGCCTTTAAACGCGCGCGCCCGCGTGATTGGCTCGTTCGTGCCGAGTTCGGTTTTTCGTATCCCAGCGGCCACGCCGCGACGGCCGTTACGTTTTACGGCGCATGGGCCGTAGTGTGCGCGCATTTACCGTTGCCTTTAGCCGTCCGGGTGTGCCTCGTCGTGTTTCTCGGTTCATGGGGCGTGGGCATTATGTGGTCGCGTCTTGCGTTATCCGCGCACTACGTCACCGACGTACTGGGCGGATGGCTCTTCGGCTGCGGTTGGCTATGCGCAATGCTCGCTCTTGCCGGCTACGTGAACCTCTCCGCGTGATACGGCTCGCCCGTCTTTTTGTCGATCAAACCGCGTTTGCGTGATTCATCGTCCACCCAGCGTTTGGTGCTTTCATAAAGATAGTCGGCGGTGCCCCACATGAAGGGATTATTCATTGTCTCACGTTGAAGGCTGACGATGGGCTCGAGCCGCTCCCATGATTTTACGATCGAGTACTGTGCGAACTCGTAGATTCCCGGACCATCTACAAGGCGGTTTTTCACCAGGCAGCCGACGATCTGCAAAAACATCATGACGCGATACTCAGGATGCCGTGTAAAATCCACATTCGTGTACGAGCGAAGCTCTTCAACAAAAGGCGGGTCTTTGAGTTTATGTTGAAGATCGCTCAGGACAAAGTTTCGCGCCGCGATGAAATCAGGATCGCTGAACTGCGCGAAGATTCGCATCGTGCCGTCCAACTGCGCCGCTCGCCGAAGCTGCGTAACCTGACGGAGCGCGAGGATCGCCGATGCGGCGATAACGACGGCAGACAGGAGCGTTCCGATCGCGGTGAGAGCTTCCCAGTTCATATGAGCTCCCTTGAAACGAAAAAGCGAAGAGGCTCGGACGATGTCCGAGCCTCTTGTGTTCGATGATTCAGTCGGGTTACTTTCCGACTGCGCCCTTCGCCATTTTGACGAGCGAGTTGAACGCCGTTGCGTCGTTGATCGCGAGTTCGCTGAGCGCTTTGCGGTTGAGCGTCACGCCCGACTTCTTGAGTCCGCTCATGAACACCGAGTACGTCATGCCTTCGCGGCGGACGGCGGCGTTGATGCGGCTGATCCAGAGCGAGCGGAAGTCGCGCTTGCGCACGCGGCGATCGCGGAATGCATAGGCGAGCGATTTGAGCAGCGCTTCGTTCGCGACGCGGTAATTGCGGCGGCGAGCTGCGCGGAAGCCCTTGACGAGCTTCATGACTTTGCGGCGGTGCTTGATTCCGTGAGAGCCGCGCTTGATACGTGCCATTTAGTTCGCTCCCTCCCTACACCAAATACGGAATCGTCGGCGCCAAGCGCTTCAAATCGCCCTTGAACGTCGGCTGATCCTTACGGAAGTTGCGTTTACGCTTCTTCGACTTTTTGCTGAGAATGTGGCCGCAACCGTCGAATTGATGGCGATGCATGACCTTGCCGGTCGCCGTCACTTTGACCCGCTTTGCGGTCCCACGGTGGGTACGAATCTTAGGCACTGGTTGGCTCCTTAATTTCTTCTTCATGATGCTCGGCGTCATCCGCATGCTCGGCGTGCTCTGCGTGGGCACCGTCCTTATGATCCTTCGCATGTTCTTTCTGCGAAGAGAACTTGGGCGGACCCGTCGGCGTCGTGCGTGGCGCCAGGATCATGAACATATTTTTTCCTTCGAGACGCGCTTCGCGCTCGACCGTCGCAATCGGTGCCATATCTTCGGCCATACGATCTAACAACCGCTTACCGAACGATGTGTAGGTGATCTCACGTCCGCGGAACATGATCGTAACTTTGATCTTGCTCCCGTCCATCAAGAGGCGTTCGGCCATACGAGCTTTGGTCTCGTAGTCGTGCGTCTCGATTTTCGGACGCAGCTTCACTTCGCGTAGTTCGAAGTTGCGCTGCTTCTTGCGGGCGTCTTTGTCTTTCTTTGACTGCTCGTACTTGAGCCGGCCGTAGTCACCGATTTTTACAACCGGCGGCTGGGCGTTCGGCGAGATCTCGATGAGATCCAGGCCGGCACCCCGGGCACGCGAAAGTGCGTCCTCGGTCGGCAAGATTCCGAGCTGTGCTCCGTTTTCATCAATCACACGAACCGTGCGAATGCGGATCTGCTCGTTTACTCTGAGCGGTCGAGCTATGGCGTGAACTCCTACACAAATAAAAAATGGCGTTGCCGAAGCAACCCCACAAGCGGAAACCTACCGTCGGCTCCTCATGCAGTGACCGGATCGCCCGTAGGCATCCGGTGAGCGCTGGCGGGTTGCCACCGCTTCTTCGGCTTGCGAAGAATAGCACGGCGGCCTCCAGGGTGTCAACGCGCCACGCCGTACTTCATCCCGCCATGATGAGCGCCCCCGCACTGCGCCTAGCGACGCCCGACGACGTCGAAACGCTCGCCGATGCCTGGTATGCGATGCTGGAAGAAGACGGCCTGCTTGCTTCCAACGTCGACCCGCATTGGCGTTCCTATATAACGGCGGATTTCCGGGCGGGCATTTCCGCGGGAAGCCAGGTCTGGGTCGTCGCCGAAGAGCAGGGCCGAATCGTCGCAACCGGGGCCGCCTTCATTCGTGGCGGCCGGTCTACGATGGCGCTTACCGGTTTGACGGCGATCATCGCCGGCGTCTATACATTCCCGCCTTACCGGAGGCGCGGGGTCGCGCGTTCGATCGTCGGACGGCTGATCGAGATCTCACGCACCCGCGGCTGTCGTGCGATCCGATTGCGAGCCTCTGCGCAGGGACGCCCGCTCTACGAACAACTCGGCTTCGTCAACGGCGACGAAATGGTGTTGGCGCTCTAGTGATTTACGTGTAGCCGCTGGCGCGGGTTGCGCCTTTCCGCTGAAGTTCGAGCTGGCGTAGTTCGACGCGGCGGATTTTTCCCGAGCGCGTCTTCGGAAGTTCCGCGACGAATTCGATCTCACGCGGATACTTATACGGCGCAGTGACGCGTTTGCAGTGGTCTTGTAACTCGCGCACGAGCGCGTCGCTGCCGTTGAATCCCGGGCGTAAGACGACGAACGCTTTGACGATGTTGCCGCGGTCCGGATCGGGGCTGCCGACGACGGCCGATTCCGCGACGGCTGGATGTTCGAGCAGTGCGCTTTCCACTTCGAACGGACCGATGCGATATGCGCCCGAGCTGATGACGTCGTCGGCGCGTCCGACAAACCAAAAGTACCCGTCCTCGTCGACATACGCGCGATCGCCGGTCAGATATTGGCCGTTGCGATAGGACGCAGCGGTCTCTTCAGGATTCTTCAGGTACCCTTTGAAGAGTGAGGGCGGATCGCCGCGCAGTGCTATGTCGCCCGTCTCTCCCGTTTTACAGTCGCGGCCGTCTTCGTCGATGACCGCGATGTCATGTCCGGGCGTGGGCCGGCCCATCGAACCAGGACGCACATCATCCCCGGGAAGATTCGCAACGAGCAGCGTGTTTTCGGTTTGTCCGTATCCGTCGTAGATCGTCAAGCCGAACGCATCGTGCCAGCGCGCGATCACTTCCGGATTGAGCGGCTCCCCCGCGCTGACGCAATGCCGAAGATGCGGCAGTTTCCAACGCGTCCCGAGATCGGGGAGCTTTGCTTCGAGGCGATATTCCGTCGGTGCTTGGCACAACACCGTCACCTTCAAATCGGCAAGTAAATCGAGACGCGCGACGGGATCGAATGCCGCTTCATGCAGCACGATCGCGCTGCCTTGCGACCACGGGCCGAGTAAGACATTCCATAACGACTTCGCCCACCCCGTCGACGCACTGCACCACACCAAATCATCCGGCCGGCAATCGAGCCAGAAGCGCGCCTGCATGCGCTTCGCAAACGTGTACGCGCGATCGTGAACGACGCCTTTCGGCTCTTTCGTCGTGCCGCTCGTGTAGACAATGTACGCCCATTCGTTGCTGGCCGTTTCAACGCCGGCAAACGGTTGTTTCGCGTGAGCGTGCGCCTCAAGCGAATTCCACCCGTTCGCTTCGCCACGCGTTACAAAGTATGTTTGCAGTGTTCGGGCCTGCGCGCGGACCGTATCGAGTTCGGCGACATTGTTGGCGTCGCCGATAAGCGCAAACGCCTCAGCGTGGTTTGCACGAAAGAGCAGATCGTTGGCGCGGAGTTGCTCGGGACCGGGAATGGCGACCGCGCCGAGGCGGTCGAGCGCGAGCATCGTGAAGATCCAGCCGGGAATCTTCGGTAACGTGACGAGAACGCGCGATCCGCGCTCGATGCCGCACTCCAGAAGCGCGGCTGCATATCGTTGTGACGTTTCGGAGATCTCATCGAAGCTATACGCGCGGTGCGTGCCGTCTTGTGCGACGAAGAGCAGGCCGAGGCGTCGTTCGAGCGCAAGCCGGTCCACAACGTCGCGCGCAAAATTGAATTGCGCCGGAACGTCGAACCGGAACGTCGCTCGCGGGTCCATCTGACTCTCTACTATATCACGTGCCGTGTGCTGCAAGCGCGGTGAGAATTGCAAACGCTGCCTTCACGCGGTCGTGAATCGGATAATTCTTATTGGCAAGGATGACGATCCCGATCCGCTTCTCCGGGATGAATGCAACGTAGGCGCCGAAACCGTTGGTCGTGCCCGTTTTATTGATCCAAACGTCTGTGCGCGGATGTTCCGAGGGTTGGATTTTATGCGCCGGCGTTGCATCGAGGAGCATCGCCGGACCATTGCCTTCTTCAAGTGTGTTCAACGCGACGGGATAGCGATATTGCTCCCAGATGAGATCTTGCGTGAGCACGCCTGCGCGGTAGTAACCCCGGTGCGTATCCGTGATTGCCCGTTGCAGCACCGGGTCGAGCGTAACGAGGCTCATGTTTGCTTCAAGAAAACGGGCCAAGTCACCGGCCGTCGTTCGGATACCGTACGCTTCTTGCCAGAGCTCGGCGGGCGCCATGCGTATCGGCGCACCTGCTTTTGTATATCCCTCTGCGTAGTCGCGCATCTGTGCGGGCGGAACGTCGATGTAGGTGTGGTGCAGGCCGAGTGACGGCAAGAGGCGCGCTTCCATCAAGGTCGCAAACGGCTGTTGCGCGCTTTTCGCAACGATCAATCCGAGCGTGCCGATGCTGACGTTCGAGTACGTGCGAATCGTTCCGGGTGGCCCGGCGGGACGCCAGTGCGCGAAGTACTGCATGAGTTGAGCGTCATTGGTCACGTCATCGGGAACTTGCAGCGGAAGTCCGCCCGCCGTGTGTGTTCCCAAGTCGAGCAGAGGAACTCGACCGAAACTCGTGCCGTGTAATTGCGGAAGATACTCGCTCACCGGATCCGAGAGCGAGAGCTCACCGTTGAGTTGCGCGTACGACGCGAGCGTCGCCGTGAACGTCTTGCTTACCGATCCGATTTCGAAGAGCGTCTCGTCGGTCACCGGCGCGCGTGGCTGTTTCGACGCGACGCCGTAGTTGAAGAGATACGTGTTGCCGCCGTCGACGATTCCGACGGCCATGCCCGCAATACCGTCTTTCGTCATCAACGGCTGTATCGTGCCGTCGACGACGCGCCGTATTTGTGCCTGCGGCGTGCTTGCAGCGTAGCCGGCAGCGGCGCTCGTTGCAAACAGCGCCGCTGCGGCCAGCGCTACACCTCTCAAAGTGCCGTCAGTGCCTCGCGATACTTCTCGAGGAGAAAGTCGATCGCGTCGTCGTCGATAACGAGCGGCGGCGCGATGCGCAGCACATGATCGTGCGTGTCTTTCGCCGCGACGCCGCGATCGAGCAGCGCCTGGCTGAGCTTTTTCGCGGGGACGGTAAGCTGGATACCGATCAGCAACCCGCGGCCGCGAATATCGCGTACGAGCGGCGATGAAACGGCGCGCAAGCCTTGCATGAGTTTCGCACCTGCGTACCGAGCTCGCGCGGTGAGATTTTCTTCGACGAGCACGTCAAGCGCCGCGATCGCAACGGCCGAACCGAGGGGATTTCCGCCGAACGTGCTGCCGTGGTCCCCGGGCGTGAACAAGCGCATCAACGGCTCGTTCGCAAGCGCGGCGGAGACCGGGTAATATCCGCCGGCGAGCGCTTTGCCGACGACGAGAATGTCCGGCTTGATGCTATCGTAATCGCACGCGAAGAGATCGCCGGTGCGGCCGAAACCCGTCTGAATTTCGTCGGCGATGAAGAGGACGTTGTGTTCTTTGCACATCGCCCACGCGCGCTTGAGATAACCCTCGGGCGGAACGATCACACCGCCTTCGCCTTGAATCGGCTCGATGAGGATCGCGCACGTATTCGGAGAGATCGCGCGTTCCAGCGCGTCGGCATCACCGTAGGGAACAATCACAAAGCCCGGAGTAAACGGACCGAACTGCTTGCGGTACGCGGGTTCACTGCTTGCGCTGATGATCGACGTGGTGCGGCCGTGAAAGTTGTTCGTGAAGACGATGATCTCGGCCGCGTTATCGGGGATGCCTTTGACTTCGTATCCCCAACGCCGCGCAAGTTTGATTGCCGTTTCGACCGCTTCGACTCCGGTGTTCATCGGCAGCGCCAGGTCGAAGCCACAGAGCCCGGTCAATTTCTCGAGAAACGGTCCCATCTGCGTGTTGCGCATCGCTCGCGACGTGAGCGTGACTTTTGATGCCTGCTCGACCAGGGCCGCCTCAATGCGCGGATGGCAATGTCCTTGATTGACTGCCGAATACGCGCTGATGCAGTCGAGATAGCGTTTCCCGTCGGCGTCCCAGAGCCACACGCCTTTGGCGTGGTCCACGACGAGATCGAGCGGTTTATAGTTGCGTGCACCGTAACGCTCGTCGAGCTCGATGTACGTGCGGGAAAGACTGTTCTCTACATGCATGATCCTCTTAAAGGCGCCGAGTGTGTTTACTCCGAGCCGGAGGCCCGCAAAGGAACATGGGGGCGCGAACGCCCATGTTCAAGGAACACTTGCTCGCTCACTTAAGGACGCCCCGAAAGCCTACCTTCTCGCGATGAGTCGCTTCCCTGACCGTACCCGGGCGACGCTTGACCGCTTGATCTCGCGCGATCATGACCGCGTCAGCGAGGCCGGACGAACGAAACTGCTGCTGCACGGCGAAGTCCGCCCGCTGTCCGTCGTGCTCTTTCACGGCCTTTCCGCGAGTCCGACTCAATTCGTACGCTTTGCGCACGAGTTGCACGCGCACGGCCACAACGTGATCGTTCCGCGTCTCCCTCGTCACGGTCATCAAGACCGGCTTTCGACGGGCCTTGCCCATCTCACGGCGGACGACTTGCGCAGGTTTGCCGACGAAAGCGTCGATCTTGCGTCGGGACTTGGTGAAAAGGTCGTGGTCGGCGGGTTCTCACTCGGCGGCTTGTTGACCGCGTGGATTGCCGAACGGTATCCCGTCGAACGCGCCGTCGCGATCGCGCCGTTTTTCGGGATTTCGTGGGTTCCCAATCGCTTGATGGGATCGTTTGCACGGCTCATCCTCGCCCTTCCGAATCGATTCCAGTGGTGGGATCCAATCGCGCGCGAACGTCAACAGCCCGAGCATGGATATCCGCGCTACGCGACGCACGCGATCGCGCAATCCTATTTGCTCGCGCGCGAAGTCATGGCGGATGCCGAACGCGGCGTGGCTGCGAATCGCCTGGTTTTCGTGACGAACTCGCGCGAAGCTGCCGTCAACAACCGCGCCGTGCGACACTTGGAGCGCCGCTTGCGCACCATTCATCCCGAACGGCTGGACCATGCCGTGCTCACCGACGTGCCGTTCTCGCACGACATCATCGAGCCGTTGCGCCATCCGCAGATTGCGGATCGCGTTTTTCCTACCATTATGAACTTGATCGAAGGTGAACGATGAAAAAGCGGTGCACGTGGGCGACGACGCCACTCATCATTCCCTATCACGACAACGAATGGGGCCGCCCCGTGCACGACGATCGCGTGTTCTTCGAGTTCTTGACGCTCGAAGGCGCGCAAGCGGGATTGAGCTGGGAAACGATTCTGCGCAAACGCGAGCGCTATCGCACGGTCTTTCTGGACTTCGATCCGCGACGCGTTGCGCGGATGACGCCGGCGCGCGTCGAACGCCTGATGGGCGATGAGGGAATCATTCGCAACCGGAGCAAGATCGAATCGACGGTTTCAAATGCGCGCGCGTTTCTCAAGGCGCAGGATGAATTCGGATCTTTCGATGCCTACGTGTGGCGCTTCGTCGACGGCAAGCCGGTACTGAACCGGCCGCGAACGAGTGCGGATATCCCGGCGGAAACGCCGCAATCCGAAGCGTTGAGCAAGGACTTGCGCAAGCGCGGGTTTCGGTTTGTCGGACCGACCATTATGTACGCCTTCATGCAGGCGACCGGATTAGTCAACGATCATTTGGCGACGTGTGCTTGGCGAAACGGTCCACCCTAGAACGCGCGCAATCATCTCGGTTCGGTTCTTACTGCGCGTTTTACGCAACAATTGTTTGAAATAATCGCCGACAGTCGCCTCGGAAATGACCAGCTCTTCGGCGATCTCTGAAGAGCTAAAGCCACGCAACACCAGCGTCAAAACGTCACGCTCGCGGCGCGTGAGTGAATAGGCGGCGACGGCGTGTTTCACATCGTCGCGACGAATGCGGCTTTCGCAGAACACGGCGACATACGAGTTGCTCACGCCGCTTAATCGGCTGATGCGCAAAACGACGTCCGGCAGCGGTTCGACGACGCACTCCGCTGCTCGCTTCGTCCCCCATCCCGCGACGGCTTCGAGCACGGCTTCGTGGAGCGGCGAAGGCAGGACTTGCATCGGCTCTTCGGCATTCTGCGCAAGCGGAAGCAGGGTCAGCATAGCGGTCCAGTCCGCAAAAATGATTCTCAATGAATCATCGAGCACGATGAGCTTTGGGTTCGAGCGCATTGCCAGGACGTCCACGGACATCTCGGGGTCGTTCAACGCTTCGCCCTCGTGTAAAACCGCTCGAGATAGACGACTACGCATGTCCCGGACGGACCTTGAAGCGAAAAGACATGCGCGGAAATCGTCGGAGAAAGCATCGTAAGCATCTCTCCGCGCCATGCCTGTCTCGCCCAGCGCATCGCCGCTGTCTGCACGAGAGAGTCCACGTTTTCCGGCAGGTCCGTTTCCGCTGCAGACGGACGTGCGATGAGATGTAGATCTTCATCGAACACGTAGAGCCATCCTAAATTGCGGCGACGGCCGCCGACAGAAATGCCGGCATCGTCCATATCAAAAAAGGTTAGCAGCAGTTATATACCATCGGCGACCCCTATTTCGAGGGATTTCGCCGACGGTCTCCCCCGTCGTTCCAGTTCAATACGCGCGCGACCATGTCGGCGCGGTTTCGCGCGTTCGTGCGCGAGATCAATTGCTTGAAGTAGTCGCCGACGGTCGTCTCCGAAATACAGAGCGTTTCCGCGATCTGTTTCGCGCTTGCGCCCCGGAGTACGAATCCGAGCACTTCGATCTGCCGTTGCGTCAACCGAAACCGCTTTGCCGCGGACGTCAAATCTTCGCGACGGCGGCTCGGCTCCACATAAAGCGCGACGTAGTGCGTATCTCCACCGAGCAGATTGACGCGAATAACGAGCGATTCATTAAAGGTAATGGAGCTGTCTGCCAAAGGATTTCGCCGCAGCGCATCGACGATGATTCGAACGGCTGATTCCAGTTCCGGGAGAAGATGCGTCGCGTAGCGCGTTTCTAGTCCGAGCTTACGAAAAATTTCAAAACCGGTGTCCCACTCCGCCAATGCGACGCGATACTCGAAGTCGAGCAACAGTATTTGCGGTCTCGCACGCTGCGCAATCACGTCGCGTCCGGTAGCATTATCGATTTGGCGTAGGTCGTCGCAAACGGTCATAGAGCGCCTTCTATAAAGAGAAGTTCCCGCTTCGGAAGCTGCCGACGCCCGGCTCGGCAGGTCTGTATAATATCGCGCGACCGTTATGAATTCCTAATCCCACCGATGGTCTTTTTGAATCACCCCGCGACCCATATCCCGTGAAATGAGGATAGCGCGCTGCGTGTTGTTCTCTCTACAGTGGGGCCAGAGGAAGAAATAGATGAAAGCTTATCGCGTTTTTGGCATCGCACTTATCGCGGTGCTCGCTTTTTCGCCGTCGATACCGGCCGTTGCCGTCACTGCCGGCAATCATACGTCGACGATGGCAGCGCACGCACCGGTCGTACCGTCGTGCTCGAATCTGCCTACCGTGGTTAACTTTTCGTTCTCACCGTATGACGTATTCGCCTCGAACGGCCAATTCGCGAGCGGTGGAAGCAGCACGATCAACTGCACCAAAGGTGCCCAGCCCACGTGGGCGTTCGATAACGGTACGTACGGAGTTGCGAGTCAGAAGTGCGGCACGTTCCATTGCCGGTACATGGGTAACGCCGGCGGCGCGCGGATCGAATATGTCGCGGTTGCGTGCTATTCGCCCGCGCAGATCAACGGCACATCGCTCGCAGACCTCGCGCAATATTGCACGGGCATGGATCAGGCGGACGCAACCAGCGTCCCCGTGCCCGCGGCAAACGGCAACGGAACGCAAGAGACCGTGAACCTTTTCTTCTATGCGTTTCTACCGCCGAAGCAAGACGTTCCGATCGGCAGTTACAGCGATAGTTTCGTAATGACGCTGAACTACTAAAAGCAACGTCATCCGGAATTCCCCCACGAATGCGGGATAGGAAGGGACGCTCCTATCCCGCTACGCTTTTCTCGTGAAGTTGCACGCTGGGGAGCGACGACAGATCACTTTCAACCTTGAAAGGCTGCTCATCTCATGAAGCTCACCGCTCTTTTCACCGCGGCGCTTGCGGCGGTCCTTACGCTTGGAAGCGTAGCGATCGCGAATGCCGGCTCGGCAACCTCGACGCTGTCTATCGGCACGAGCGTTATCTCGAACTGCACGCAGATGCCGACGAGCATCTCGGGCTCTCTAACATACGACGTCTTCCAGCAAGGCTGGGCGCTCACGAATATCGGAAGCAATTCGATCAATTGCACGAAAGGGTCGTTTCCGCAGGTCTCGTTCAGCGGAGGCAACGGCGTCAATGACTGCAACGGCTATTATTACGGCGCCGGCTATTGCCGCAGCATGAGCGACGGGAATGGCCACACGCTAGCCTATCTCCCCGAGCTGTGTTTTTATCCGACGAGTTTCAACGGTCAATCTCCGACGCAGAGCGAGGCGTGTAGATCGATGACCGGCGCCAACTGGAACAGCGGTGTGGCGCCCGGCGCTACCGGCAACTCCTCGACCGAAAAGCTCTACTTCTATTACTACGCGTGGACGTTGTCCGGTCAGGATGTTCCGGTCGGGACATACAGCGACAGCTTCACGATGACGCTCAACTATTAATCGAGTTCGTCCCATAACCCCCACGAAAGCGGGATGGTAACGAGAGTTACCATCCCGCTACTGTTTTTAATGTGAAGTTGCGCGCTGGGGAGCGACGACAGATCACTTTCAACTTTGAAAGGCCATCAAACTCCATGAAGCCTAGCGCTCTTTTCATTGCTGCACTTGCGTCGGTTCTCACGCTCGGAAGCGTGACGATCGCAAGTGCCGGCACGGCAACCTCGACGCTTTCTGTCGGTACGAGCGTCATCTCGAACTGCACCCAACTGCCGACGAGCATTACGGGCTCGATCTCGTACGACGTTTTCAATCCGTATTGGACGTCCGCGTACATGGGCAATGACAACATCAACTGTACGAAGGGATCGTTTCCGCAGCTCTCGTTTAGCGGTGGTAACGGCATCAATGATTGCGGCGGTATTTATGGCGGCGGCAAGTATTGCCGCGCCATGACTGATGGGAACGGTCACAGTCTCAACTATCTTACCGAAGTCTGCTTCTACCCGGTGAGTGTTAACCACACCGCACCGGAACAAGGAGCGGCATGCACGCCAATGACCGGGTTCAGCTGGAACGGCAGCACGTCGTATGAGCCCGGGGCTGCAGGCAACGCTTCGTCCGAACAGACGCACTTCTGGTTCTATTTGTTTGCACCATCAGGACAAGATATTCCGGTCGGATCGTATAGCGACAGCTTCACGATGACGCTGAATTATTAAACGCGTTTAGCAAAACCCCACAAAAGCGGGATAGGAAGCATCGCTCCTGTCCCGCTACTGTTTCTATCGTGAAGTTGCGCGCTGGGGAGCGACGACAGATCACTTTCAGCATTTTGAAAGGCTATGTACATCTCATGAAGCGAACCGCTCTTTTGATTGCGGCGCTTGCGTCGGTCCTCACGTTCGGAAGCGTGACGATCGCAAGTGCCGGAACAGCAACGTCCGCACTCTCCGTCGGCACCAGCGTCATTTCGAACTGCACCCAAATGCCGACGAGCATCACCGGTTCCTTGTCGTACGACGTGTTTAGTCCGTACTGGGCTTACGATTTTATGGGGCTGAATTCGATCAATTGCACCAAGGGTTCGTTCCCGCAACTGTCTTTTAGCGGCGGCAACGGCGGTTTCAATGACTGCAACGGCTGGGGCGGCGGCAATAACTACTGCCGCAGCATGACCGACGGAAAAGGCAACAACCTTCACTACCTCGTCGAAGTCTGCTTTGTTCCGACGAGCGTAAACGGCGGTGCGCCGACGGAAAGCGAATACTGCTTACCGACGACCGGCGTGAGCTGGTACAACGGTTCGATTGAACCCGGCGCAGCTGGAAACGCTACGTCGGAACAGACCCACTTTTATTACGGTTTGTGGGCACCGGCGGGTCAGGACGTTCCGGTAGGATCGTATTCCGATACCTTTACGATGACGCTGAATTATTAAAGACGTTTCAGCAACGGGAACAAAACGACGCGATCGTCCATCGCGTCGTTTTTTCCGTTTTGAATCCCCCGTTTCTCGGGATAGCTTCCCGGACTTCGACGTTGATATACATTTCGTAGGCCGTCCCCAGCCGGTCGAGTTCACTACCTCACCGATTCTATAAGGGAGTCGTTTCATCGTGACAATTCGCGCAAAAGCTATGGTCGCCGTTGCCGCGGCACTGTTCGCTCTCCCGGCTGCGGCACTCGCCACCGGCTCGCAGAGCTCAACGATTACCGTGACGGGATCCGTCATTCCGAATTGCGTCGGTTTCGCATCGACGAACCAGATCACGTTCAATCCGTACGACGTCTTCGCGACCTCGACGGACAACGCGTCGACCTCGTACGCGATCAACTGCACGAAGGGTTCAACGCCGAGCATTACGATCGACGGCGGACAACACGCTAGCGGTGGTAATCGCTTCATGTCGGACAACAGCGGCAATGCCGCCGGCCTTCTCCAGTACAACCTGTTCGAAGACAGCGGCAACACCGCCGCATGGCCGCTTGGCACGGCCGTCAACGTTCCTGCCAACGGCAGCGCTTCGACCGAGACGACGACCGTGACGGTCAGCGGCGTGATTCCGAACGGACAAGACGTTGAAGTCGGCAGCTACAGCGACTCGCTGACGGTGACGCTGAACTTCTAACGATGCTGGCGATGTTTCTCGCCTCATTAATACCGGCCGCGGTGCCTTTAGCGCCCGCGGCCGGCAGCCATTCTCAACGCGTTCGTGTGACGGCTTCGGTTCAAGTCACTCGTTCGTGCTCGGCTGAGTTTTCCGGCGATCGCGACGTCGAGTTCCATGGGGACTGCGACGACCGCGACGATCGGGACGACCGCGACGAGCGTAACGATGAGATGGCGCCTCACGCTCAATCGACCGGCGGTCAGGACAATCGCCGCGTCTACCGCATCGATCGCGACGATTCGATCGGTGTCGTGACAATTCAATTTTGAAAGGAATTCGTATGAAAACGTTGCTGAAGGTTCTGGCATTCGCATCAGCATTCGCAGTCGCCGTTACAGCATTGCCGGCTGCCGCCGGGCAATTCGGCGTACAGCCGATCAAAGTATTTCTCTCGAAAGATACGACAAGCGTCTTACTTTCTGTTGAAAACGAGTCGGACTCGCCCTTACGCGCCCAGATCACCGGATTCATGTGGACCGAATCGGCCGGCGGAAAAATGGATCTGACGCCGACGGATGATCTGGTTTACTTCCCGACGTTGATCACCATGGGGCCACACGAAGTGCGCAGTGTGCGCGTGGGTCTCGCGACGTCACCGGTCACGCCGGTTGAAAAATCATACCGTGTCTTTATCGAAGAGTTGCCGACTTTGGAGAGCCAGCTCGCACCGGCGAAAGGCGCGCACCTCACCGTCCGCACGAAAGTCGGTATACCGATCTTTCTCGAACCGGCAAACGGAACGATGAAGGCGGCGATTGGACAAGCGAAAATCGAGAGTGGAAAACTCGACGTTGCGGTGACGAACCAAGGTTCGCTTCACGTCATGATCGACAGCGTCAAGGTTGTTGCGAAAGATTCCGCGGGCCACGAAGTCTTCAACAAGTCCATTCGCGGCTGGTACGTGATGCCGAGTGAGGAACGCGATTTCGCAATCGCGATTCCAAAGGCAGCCTGCTCGAAGGCCGATTCGTACGACGTGACCGCCGATTCCGACGTCGGCCTGCTGACGACGCATGTAAGCGGCGACCAAGGCGCATGCCGGTAATCGTGCGAGGATAACATCGTGCGTCGTATAGCTGCGGTGCTGATCACCTCGTTGATCCTAGGCCGGTACGCGAGCCCTGCGTCGGCCGCACCGCAGCGCGCGATGCTGACCATGACGGTGAATTCCGTCGACAAGGGCATGCACATCGTTCAAGTGGACGGCGATGACGTTCTCGTTTCGCGCAACGACGTAGCAGATCTCGGGCTCAGTAAGGTTCCCGGAACCGATCGCGGAACGAGCGCATTCATCTCGCTCGCATCGCTCGCCCCGGCGCTCAAGTTTACCGTGGACGAAAAGACGCTGACGGTGGCAATGACGGTCGCTGCGCAGTATCTTGGCGATACTACCGTAAGTCTGACCGATAGCTCGGCGATTGCGGCCGAACGGACCAGTAGTGCCTTCGTGAACTACGCGGTCTCGAAAGGAACGCAGTCACCGGTTACCTTGAGCGGTGAATTCGGCAGCACGGTTGCTCAGGGATTGCTCTATGCGTCGTTCTCCAAGAGCAGCAGCGGATTCGTGCCGGGACTCATTAATTGGACGACGGATTCGCAAACAAAGTTACGGCGTATCATCATCGGCGACGGCAGCACGACGGCCGGCGATTTAGGGGGATCCACGCTGATTCGCGGCGTGACCGTTCAGCGCGACTGGCAATTGAACTCACGATTCAATCGTCAAGTCTCGACCTCACTCAACGGTATCGTTGAGTCGCCGTCGACCGCGAGCATCTACGTCAACGGGTTGCTGGTCGGAACGCAAGAACTTCCTCCCGGCGCATTCAACCTTTCGAATATTCCGCTTATCAGCGGATCTAACGACGTTCAAGTCGTGATTCGCGATGCATTCGGTCACGAGCAAGTCATTCGCCGAACGTTCTATCACTCATTAGAATCCCTGAATCCCGGTCTGAGCGACTACTCCTTTGCGCTGGGTTTCGAGCGCAATGGATTGAGCGGTACGAACGGATCGGGAAACGGCCCACTCGCGTTCGTAGGTCATTATGTCCGCGGGTTGACCGGCACGTTTACGGGCGGCGCGGACATGTCGTTCGCGCAAGGCGCGGTCAATGCCGGTCCATCATTCGTTTTTGCGACGCGGCTCGGACAGTTTACAAGCGAAGCACAAGTAAGTCACGCCGCCGGGGCCGGTGGTTTCGCGGGGCTCGTAGCGTACGATTATTCGGGACGCTCGCTCGGGTTCAACGGCGAACTCATGATGGAAACGCCGCAATACTCGTCGGTTTCTTTGTTGCCCGGCGAGGATCGTATGCTCTTCCGCGCGAGCGGCGGAGTGTCGGTCCCGCTTGGAAAGCAGCGAATGATCGAGTTTCGCTTTTCCAAGGGGCGCGATCGCGACCACGGGACTTCAACCGAATTCGACACCGGCACGAGCGTACGGATAGCGCGGCGGCTTTCACTTGCGCTCGCATATCGCTTGCAAAACGGGTACGGCGGGGGCGGATCGGGGTTCGTCACGACGTTGAGCATGCCGTTCGGCGGCGACGGTGAGCTCACGTCGACGACCGGAAACGCGACGGGTACTTCAGTAAGTGCCGGAAGAAGTGCTCGTGCCGATCAACCGCTGGGCTACGACGTCATGTACTCGCGGCAGTCCGACCAGTCACAACTCGGCTACGACCTCGAATACTACGGCGCGCACGGTCTGTACTCGGCGCAGCGCATCACCGCCGGAGGAGAAACGTCGACTGAGCTTTCGGCATCGGGTTCGGTCGTCTACATCGATCGCGGGATGTATTTTTCGCGACCCGTGCAAGACGCCTACGTCTTGGTAGATGCGTCCTTACCGGGCGTGGTCGTCGACGAAAACAATCAGCCGATGGGCAAGACCGATCGCAACGGCAAGTTGTTTCTCCCCGACGCAGTCTCTTACTACCAAAACGAAGTGCGTCTCAACTCGTCGAACGCACCGATGAACTACAGCTTTGACAAGACGCTCGACCGCGTGACGCCAAGCTATCGAGGAGGAGCCGTTGCGCACTTCGCGCTCCATCGGACGCAATCGTTCCTGGGAACGTTGATCGTCCATACAGCAAGCAAAGCCGTTGCACCGGCTTACGGGCAGCTCACGCTCGAGCTCGCTAACGGCAAAACTGCGCGTTCGGATATCGGCGAGAACGGCGAATTCTACCTCGAGAACGTCGCCCCGGGAACGTATCCGGCGAAGATCGAGTATAAGGACGGCCTATGCTCGATGAAGATGACGATTCCAAACGTGGCGCAGCCTTACGTGCGCATGGGAACGGTTAGATGCGACGGTTCGCGTTAACTATCGCGGCGGTCGTGGCTCTCGCGTGTCCGTTTGCGATCCACCCGCTCAAAGCAAGTGCGACACGCCCCTATTACGGGTGCCGCTTCAACCCGCTCACGCTCTCGTTCGGCCAATACGACGTGTTTAATCCGAATGCGACGCCGATTGCCGGATCTTTGACGTACGTGTGCGCCCACATGGAAGATGACGTTCACATCTCCATATCCGCCGGGCAATCCAACACCTACATCAACCGATACATGACCAATACCGCCGATCCGAAGCAACGGCTGCGGTACCAATTGAGCTTGAGTCCGGACTGCGGCCGGCCGTTCGGCGACGGCTTCGACGATTCCGACGATTACGATCTCGATCCGCGCACCGAGACCGGATCCATTCACATTTTCGGCGTCGTGTATCCGCGGCAGGACGTGAGCGCCGGCCGCTATTCCGATCAATTAGAAGTTACAATTAACTACTGATCGAATGGGGCTCGCAATGATCGAGCCGCCGCAAACGCGCCCGGCTTCGTCGTTCGACGAGGCCGTACTTCGTGCACGAGCCGTGATGGCACGCGATGACGATACAATCGCGCCCGTCGCGCACACGCGATTGCTCGAACATGGCGAACGGCGGCCGCTTGCGGTCGCGCTGTTTCACGGCTTGACGAACCATCCCGGACAATACGTCGCTCTCGCGCCCGAGTTGCACGCGCGCGGCGCAAACGTGTACGTGCCGCGTATGCCCTATCAGGGCTACAAGGACCGGATGACCAATGCGCTCGCCGCGCTGACCGCCGAAGAACTCATTGCCGCATCGTATGACGCCGTCGACATCGCGCGCGGCTTGGGAGAACGCGTCGCCGTCCTCGGCATTTCCGCGGGCGGACTGCAGTGCGCGTATCTCGCACAGTACCGCGATGATGTGGCCGTGAGCGTTCCCGTTGCACCGGATTTCGCAATTTTGCAATTGCCTTACGGCCTAAGCAAAACACTTGGGTGGCTGATGCTTCACGTTCCGAATCTCTTCTTGTGGTGGGATCCGCGTATTCGAGAGGCTCAGCGCCCGAAGACGGCCTACCCGCGCTTTCCGACGCATGCGCTCGCGCAAACGTTACGTATCGGCGACGCGGTGTCCGGCGCAGCGCGACGGACGAAGCCGCTCGCGCAGCAGATCACGACCGTTGTGAATCGCGCTGACCCCGCGGTTAACAATGAAGCGGCCGAAGCGGTCGTCAGCGAGTGGCAAGGGATGCGAAAAGATGGAATCGCGTATATCGAGTTGCGGAACCTGCCCGAAAACCACGACATTATCGATCCTGACAACCCGGACGCTGCGACGGATCTGGTTTATCCGAAACTCATCGCAGCGTTAGGGCTCTGACGTTACGCCCGGACGCCGTTGTGAACCGCGAACAGATTGTGCGGATCGTAGGTGCGTTTGATCGATTGAAGCCGCGGATAGTTCGTGCCCCAGTACGACGTTCCGTATGACGGCTCGAAGTAGTTGCTTTCCGATACGTACGAACCGCCATTCGGCGCGACGACGCGCAGACGTTCCATGGACGCATGCACGGCTTGCGCGCTCGCATGCGCCTTTTGCATGTCGGGTTCGCGTCCGGAGATTCCCGGATACACTCCTTGCGCGCCGTCGGCACTAATTGCAAGCGCAAAGGCGGTTGTCACGCTTGGGTTCGTGGCGGAATTGATTGCGGCATCGATCGCCGCCTGAGGCGCACCCGCCAGCCCTTTGTTGAAGTGCAGTTCGAATCCGAATGGACGCGAGGCTTCGTACAACGCGTCGTTCAGCGATGATCGGTGCGCACCGTCGAGGAGCGATGCTGGAAGCCACAGTGATTCGTAAGCATACAGAAAGACGCCGACCTGATCGCTGTCACCGCGCCACCACCAATTCGTTGCATGATTTGGGCGCGGGTCGAGTCGCACCGAGGAGCTATGATGGTCGACGCGCCAAGAACGATCCCACCAGTGGCGTCCGGCCATTGCGCCGATATCCGGACCGTCGACGATGGTGAACTTGGACGGCGACGCTTTCACCGCATCGAAGAACGGCTTCCATACCGCCTTCATCTCATCGGACGTGAGCCCTTGACCGACCATATTGATCGCGAGCACGTTATCGCCGCGGAATTGCACGCTTTCGCCCCAATGCTCGTTGAAAAGCGAGTCGCTGTAAAAGGTGATGAAGCGGGCTACGAGTTCACGGTAATCGTCGTTTGACGACGCTTTGATCTGCGCGTTGACACCTCCGAGATACTCCGGCAGATCGTGCAGTGCGAGCATCAGCCGTGTCACGACGCCGAACGTTCCGCCGCCACCGCCCTTTAACGCCCAAAAGAGATCGGGATCGTTCGCCGCGTTGACCGTGCGAATGCGCCCGTCGGCCGTCACGATTTCAGCTTCTCTCAAACTCGACGCGGCCGTGCCGAAGCGCTTCGAGAAACTGCCGAAACCGCCGCTTTGAATCAGGCCGGCAACCCCGACCGTCGTGCAGCCGCCGCCTTGAACGTATTTGGCGCGTTGGGTGGTTACTGCATCGTACGCTTGCGCCCAAATGGTTCCGGACCCGAGCGTCACAGAATCGCCGGTGACGCTGATATCGTGCATGTTCCGCGTCCAAATCAAGAGGGAATCCGGGGCGTTCGACGTTCCTTGGTAGCTATGTCCGCCGCCCTTGATTGCCGGCCGAAGGTCGTAGTCGCGCGCAAAGTTGACGGCGGCTGCAACGTCGCCCGCGTGCATCGCCGCTACCGCGCGCGCACTTGTTGCGCTCGTCCACGCATCCGCCCAGCCGACGGTTTGCGTCAGCGCCGGATTGTCACCGATGAAGTACGGATTCTTGATATTCTCAAAAAGCGCGTTGCACGCCGCGCCGTTGTTTGCGCACGAATGGAACGGCGAGTGGAGTTCCAAGAGGCGGCCGTCGGTCGCCCGGCGCAGCTTATCCCACGGGATCGCCGTCGGCGCGCTCGATGCGCTTTTCGGTAAAAGTGCGATCAACGCCGTCGAAGCGCCGCCGCCGAGTAAGGCGCGCCGATTCATCAGATATACTCCTTTTTTTGGGGCCAAAGCTCCGCTAACGGAACTTTGATTCCGCGGCAGATCATGATCGGCATATTCGTTTCGTACCCGATCGCAAATGGCGAACTGAAGACGGCCGCGCGCCGAGCGTCCGTGAAAAGATGATCTTTTGCGCCGCAGTCGCCATTGACGTCGATGACGACATTTCCTGAATATCCGCCGGGTCCCCAAAGCCAGTATTGGTTGTGTCCGCTGATGACCGGAATACCCGGAGCGAAAAATTGCACCGCCGCCGCTTCGCCGTAATTCGACGCGACGACGACGGCCTGCACACGCTCTGCCGGCGGCAGATCGTGGTAAATTCGTTTCACGGTGGCTGCCATCTCGGGCCAGCCGTGCATGTCGGCCCAATCACCGGGCATCGCCGAGTCCTCGCGATGATGTTCTGTCGCGGTGATGTTGCGCGACAGATGAAGCGCGGTTCCCAAACGATCCTGGTACGCCAGAAACGCGTTCTCCGGAAGAATCGGAAGCGCAAACGGAACAAAGAGCGGACCGAGCACCAACGCGTAGGCAAGCACCGCGTAGCGCGAAAGGGCCATGCGAGACGTTAACGATTCGATGGCGACCGCACCGGCCGCAATCAAGATCGAGTAGACCGCACCCGGATAGTAATGTTTGCCGTGCGTAACGATCATCTCGGCGATCAAGATGATGTAGGCATAACCGAGAAAACGGTACGCATTCGAGCTCAGCAGCCAAACGAGTCCGGCAATCCACACGGGGAAGAGGAAGAGATTGGTGATGACGATCTCTTGCACGAGGTAGACGACCGGACTAACGGAGATGTTTTTCCCGTTTGCACCGTTGCGCAGCAGTTCGAGCATCGGAAAACCATAGTGCGCTTGCCACAGGAAGTTCGGTAACGCAATGATGGCCATGGTGGCGACACCGAAGGCGAACCATCGGCTGCGCATAATGCGCCGCTCGGGCGTCAGGAGCAATCCGGCTACAAGTGCGACCAGCAGAAACATGACGCTGTATTTACTTTCGAGCGTGATGCCGGCAACGGCGCCGGCGACGATCCACAGTCGCGCATCGGCGCCCTTCACAATCCGAACCAGCAGATACGCAAGCAACGGCCATGTGAAAAGATTGACTTCGTCCGTCGAGACTTTTGCCCCGAACGACATCAATACGCCCGTGAAGAGAAACACGAGCGTAGCGAGCGCTTGCGCGAACATGCCGCCGCCGAATTCCGCAACGAGCAAACACGTCGTATAGGCAGCTGCCGCAGCAAAGACCGCCGGTACCGCGCGTAAGAGCCAGAGCGAATGGCCGAAGAGTTGGGTCGCGGCCGCCATAAGCGGCACGAGCGGCGGCTGATCCACGTAGCCCCACTGCGGATGGAAGCCGCACATAATGAAGTAGAGCTCATCGCGAAAGAACCCGTAGTGCGCGTTCCCCAGCGCGTGGACGAGGAAAACCACCGCCGCGGCAATCCACGGCGTCGTGCGGACGTTCATCGACGCTCCTTACTTCAGCAGATCGGGGCGCTTTGCGGCGTAACGGCGGCTCCAGGCAATCTCGCTGCCGTCACGCATGCTGATCTTATAGTCGCCGTGGAACCAGGGATGAATCTCTGCGATCTCGTCGATGTTGACGAGATGCGAGCGGTGCACGCGCGCGAATTGCGCGGGATCGAGACGTGTCTCGAGCGATTCGAGCGTCGCGCGAAGCGAATGCGTGCCGCGGCCGGTGTGAACGGCGACGTTGTTGCCGTCCGATTCGAGCCGCGTGATCTCGCGCGTCGCCACGAAGAACGAGCGTCCCTCATTGGGGATCAGGAGGCGCCGAACGTATTGTTCTTCGTTTCGAATTCGCGCAAGCGTTGCGGCAAGCGTCTCTGTGTCGGGACGTGAGTCGACGGAACGGCGCGCGCGGTCCAGTGCTTGTTCGAAGCGGCTCTTATCGTAGGGTTTAAGCAGATAATCGAGCGCCGAGACTTCGAACGCTTTTACCGCGTACTGGTCGAATGCCGTTACGAAGACGATCGACGGCGGTTCTTCGGCGCGCACGAGCGCCTGCGCGACACCCAAGCCGTCGAGATCCGGCATGTGAATGTCGAGAAAGACGAGGCGCGGTTTCGTCATTGCGATAAGATCGAGCGCATCGATGCCGTTGGAGGCTTCCGCAACGATCGTTATATCCTCATGTTCTCCGAGAAAGCGCGCGAGTTTTCTGCGCGCCGGTCCTTCGTCATCGGCGATCATCACAGGGATCGTCATGCGGAGTCCCCTTCAATGTACGGAAGCGTCAGCGTCGCGAGCGTGCCTCCGTCGTTTCTTGCATCAATGGCAAATGTCGCGCGGTTGCCGTACATATAGTCGAGGCGCGAGATGATATTGGACAGACCGATTCCCGCAGGGCCGCCGCCGTAACCGACGCCGTCGTCAGACACGTGAATGACGGTTGAGCCGTTGTTGCGCGATACGTCGATCTCGAGATCGATCGACGTTCGGGTCGTTCCCATTCCGTGACGAATGCTGTTTTCGAGCAGCGGCTGCAACACCATAAATGGAACGAGTGCCTTGTGCGCCGAGTCGTCCACTCGAATGTCGAGCATTAAATTGCGTTCGAGCCGGGTTTTCATGATGTCGACATACATGCGTTCTATGCGCAGTTCTTCGTCGACGGTCACCGACTGTACACCGCCGGATGCGAGCACTAACCGCATAAATTCGCTGACTTGCGACAACATCTGATCGGCCTTCCGGACGTCTTCATACATGACCGACGATATCGCGTTGAGCGTATTGAAGAGAAAGTGCGGCTGCAGCTGCAGGCGCAGATTCTCCAGTTTCGCTTCCGAAAGCTTGGCCTCGAGTTCCGCTTCCTTCACTTCCATCTTTCGTCTGGCAGCGATGTAGTCAAAGAGCGCAATCAATCCAAGCAGCAACGAATAATCGAAGACGTCCCCGGCAAGCTCCATCGGATAGCGCCAATACATGTTGCCGTAGTCGTACCAGCCGAGACCGAGCACCCAATAGACGGCGATGCGGCTACCCCACATGATGGTGGTGTGCAGGCCGCTGTAGAGCAACGCGCCGACGGCATTTCCGCCGACTGCCTCAACCCAATTCGATCCGAAGCAAAAGCGCCGCTCGAACCAAATGATCATGGGGAGAAGCACAAACGCCCCGTATGCGCCGGTGAACTCCTCGACGACGCGCTGCATGAACGTACCGGGGTGGTTGCGCGTCAAATCATCGAGGTAGTAGTGTGCCGTGTTCAGGCACGCGAGAAGCGTGAATCCCGCAAAGATCAGCAGCCAGGTGGTCCGGGCGTTGAGCTTCATATCCAGGTTGTACTGCGGCGAGCCGCTTGCAGGCAACCGGCCCGTGACGAGCGGGATGGAGACGAGGCCGGACGGCTTCTTATTTCGGGTCGAAGGCTCCGGTTAGGATCATCTGCTCGGAGAGTTCACGCGCCTTCGCATACTCGCAGCCGAGTTTCTCCAGTTCTTCATCGAAGATCGCCGAAAGCGATGGGGGCGTGTACGGGCCCGGATAGCGCATGCGCTGCGCGATCATAAGGCGATAGATGCGGTCCGTGGCGAGATCTTCCATGTAACCGTCGAGCAGGCTCGCGCCTTTGCCCGCGAGCACGCCTTGGCGATAGCGAATCACCGTGCGCACTGCGGCGCGCGTTCCCTCGATGGTCGTCGTGCCCACCCCTTTGGGTGACGGGCGAAGATCGGGATGTTGCGTCGGCAGTTGCGGGCGCTTATCGAGCTGATTCGGATATGGGAACTGCGCGACCGCGATCGTGTTTTGATCGGGGTGGCCCGTCCACGCTCCGTCCATGAAGCAGCTCGCTTCGTTCTTTTTATCGCGTTCCAGCACGGCCAGCGCGCGTTCGTTCAGCACGGGGTCTTCACGGCTCGGATAGAGCGCGGTCATGCCGCCGATGGCAAGCGTCCCGTGCTTATGCGTAATCTCCGGCATCAGCGAGCGCAGATTTTGAAAGAACGGCACATCGATCGGAATCGTGTTGCGATCGGGCAATAGCCAATTGGGATCGTGTAGGTTGAAATGGATCAAGCTCGCCATATAATCCCAGCGCCCGAGATTCAAGCCGAGAATATAGTCGCGCAGATTGAACAGAAACTCTTCCATCTGAAACGCGATCGGATGCGATTCGATTAGGGCCATTGCCTTGATCGAGCCCGCCGCCCATCCTTTTGCCGCGAGGAGGTCGTCGAAGAGCGCCTTCCACCACAACGCCTCTTCGGCGGATTCTGATTTCGGAATGTAGATGCAGAGCGGGTGTTTGAGCCGGTCGTAATCGAGACGATAGGCCAGCAGCGCGACGTCGAACAGCGACGCGCTCGTGAATTCTTCGTTGAAGATGCCTGCTTGCGACAGATGCAATCCGCGAACGCGGTTCCAGACGACCGTGTCGCTCGGTTTGATACCGACGGTTCCGCCGCGTTTGGAATCTTTATAGACGAGTTCGCCGTACAGGGCTTCGACGAGATTGTTGTGCCCGAGGATCGAGTGCTCCCACGTGTTCACCATCGAATCTTCGAGATCGAGCATGACGCCGGGAGCGCCGGAATTGAGCATCTTGACGACGAGTTCCGCGTCGTCGGCGGGCCCAGTCATTTGATTGCGCTGGTCGCTACACCACGCGGGTAACTCGATATTCCATGCAGTCGTCGTTGCTTCCGACGGCGGCAAGTATGACGGCAAATCGCCTGCATGCGCACGCGCGAGCTGTTCGGCTCGCGCGTGTGCCAGTCGTTGCTGCCACGGTGTGTACCGTTGGTGCAGCGGGAGGTAAAACTCCGCAAATCCCTTCGGCAGGTCGCGCTGGAGAGTGAAGTTTGCCGGAGTGACGTTCATGTTAGACGGCTGCTACCTCTTTCGCCTTACCGTTCTTACTTTCGTAGAATTGTTCGGCTTCCGTCGATCCGTGCAATGCGGTCGTCGACGACTGCCCTTCGCTGATGACTTGAGCGACTTCATCGAAGTATCCCGTGCCGACCTCACGCTGATGGCGCGTAGCCGTGTAGCCGAACGGTTCGGCAGCGAACTCCGCCTGCTGGAACTCAGCGTAGGCGGACATGCCGCGCGCTTTGAAATCGCGAGCGAGTTCGAAGAAGCTGTAGTTGAGCGCGTGGAAGCCGGCAAGCGTAATGAACTGGAACTTGTAGCCCATGGCGTTGAGTTGCTCGCGGAACGTCGCGATCGATTGATCGTCGAGTTTCTTCTTCCAATTGAACGACGGCGAACAATTGTACGCAAGCAGCTTGCCCGGATACTTCGCATGAATCGCCTCGGCGAATTTGCGCGCTTCTTCGATATTGGGCTCCGACGTTTCGACCCAGATCAAGTCGGCATACGGTGCGTACGCAAGTCCGCGCGCAATGCATGCGTCGAGGCCTTGTTTCGTGCGGAAGAAGCCTTCCGCCGTCCGCTCGCCGGTGATAAATTGACGGTCGACCGGATCGACGTCGCTCGTTACCAGCGTTGCGGCGTTTGCGTCGGTACGCGCGATGATGATCGTGGGAACGTTCAATACGTCGGCAGCGAGTCGCGCTGAGACGAGATGCCGTACGGCTTGCTGCGTCGGAATCAGCACTTTGCCGCCGAGGTGGCCGCACTTTTTCTCCGAGCTCAGTTGATCTTCCAAATGCACGCCGGCTGCGCCGGCTTCGATCATCGCCTTCGTCAATTCGAACACGTTGAGCGGACCGCCGAATCCCGCTTCGGCGTCGGCGACGATCGGAAGATAGTTGTCGGCGCCGCCGCGTCCTTCGACCGTCTCTACTTGATCGAGGCGCTGGAACGCATTATTGATGCGTTTGACGAGTTGCGGAACGCTGTTGACTGGATAGAGGCTTTGATCGGGGTAAACCTGACCGGAAACATTCGCGTCGGCGGCGACCTGCCAGCCGCTGCAATAAATCGCTTTCAATCCCGCCTTCACGGCTTGGACCGCTTGACCGCCGGTCATTGTCCCGAGCGCTGCCGTCGCGTCCGGCTCTTGCAGCAGTTGCCACAGCTTCTCGGCGCCAAGACGCGCCAATGTCTGTTCGACGACGACGCTGCCCTGCAGCTTCACCACATCTTCCGCGGTGTAGCGGCGTTCGATGCCGTTCCAGCGTGAATCGCTGCTCCACTGTATGGTCAGGGACGTTGCGCGCTCGTTCGTACTCACCGAATTTCCCTCCGAAGGTGCCAGCAAAGAATTGGACTGAACAATCCGTTGATTGGACCGGTGCAATTGGATGGCTTGCATCGGAATGTTGGACTGCTATACCCTTATACAAAAATCAGCAAACATATGTCAATAACGACTATTGATAAAATGAATAGTCTCAGATGACGTCGTCCGATTCCGCCGCGGGCATACGACGTGTCCCGCACCGCCGAACATCACTGACCGGTTCGGCGATCGCAACGACGAACTGCAGCAAGTCGAACGCGCTATGGCCTTGCAAACGAAGCGGTACATATTCGTCTCGACATGCAGTGTCTACGCCGATCTGTCGAAGCGCGGCATCCGCGAAGACGCCTGGTCATCGAGCACGTTTCCGAAGACGCCGACGCCGCGGCGCGCGAGCGCATGCATATGGATGCGTTTATCGACACACTCGTCCGTGCGGCGCACGCATTCGGCGCCGGCCTCACGCTGCGAGCAGCCGGCGAAACGATTCACGATACGATGGAATGGACACGGACGCTTCCCCGGGATCGCGAACGCCGAGCGGGTATGCGGGTCGAACGCGAGGCTCAGCTCCTGCGAATATGAGCCATTGTGCTCAAGGCGGCGCCGGAGCCGGTTCCAAAACACGCGAACGGCGGGTTGCACTCTCCTGGTCTACTACAAGGAGCTTCATACGCATGTTCTCACGCACACTACGCATCGGCGCCATTTTCGGATGTGCACTCGCTGCGACGGTATCATTCAGTCATGCTGCGTCTTCGAAGCCGGCATTCATGACGGCACTCGTCGGAACGTGGAACTGCACGTACGACGGACCCAAAGGACACCAGAGCTCGACGCTGACGTTTAGCGCCATGAACGACACGTGGCTCAAAGAGACCGAAAAAGACGGCGCATACGGCAAGGATCCCGCGCATGAGGGATTCGGCTACATTACGTACGACACGAAGAAACATCAGTACATCGACATGGGCGGCACCACGCTCGCCAATGACTACGGCGTCTCGAGCGCCGACGCTTCCCCGTCGGCGACGTCGATAACGTTTGTCGGCGCGTTTCCGGCCGATCCTTCGCACGGACGGAACCTCATCACGCTTAACGGCAACACCGTAACGACCCATAGCAGCTGGACCCAAAAAGGCAAACAGCTGAGCGGTCACGGGAGCTGCACGAAACAGTAACAACTCCGTGAACGGAAGCCCGCATCGCACGATGCGGGCTTCTTAGGAGATGTGGGGCGGTTGCCAGTCCTTATTGATCAGACTTACCAGAATCGAGTCGTGCCATGCGCCGTCGATGAAGAGATAGTCGCGCGCGTAGCCCTCGAAGGTGAAGCCGAGCTTTCGCAGCACGCGGCCGCTCGCGACATTCTCCGGAAAATAGCCCGTTGAGAGCCGGTGAAGATGTAACTCATCGAAGGCGAAACGAACGACGGCCTGCGCCGCTTCCGTCGCAATACCGCGCCCTTGACGCTCGCAGTCGACCGAATAGGCAATTATCCCGTCTTGGCGCGGCCCACGCATAATGTGCAAGAGATGCACGAGCGCTACGATGTCGTCACCCTTGCGCTCGAATACGGCGAATATAAACGCCCTTTGGTCGGCTGCGAAGCCTTCGGCGTGCTCGATTTCTTCGCGGACCGCGCGCCGCGTAAATGCGTCGTCACTTCGAGCCGGCTCGTACGGCTTCAGGTGCTCGCGGTTGCGTAGATGATACGCGAGCAGCGCGTCCGTGTGGGCTGTTTTGAGCGCCTCCAGACGGAGCCGCTCGGTTATCAGCATGTTACGTCAGTGTCGGCAACGGTAGGGACGGTCGTGTCGTGAGATCGGGGCGCAATTCGGTTGTGTGCTCGAATGCGCGATCCATCAACCGCAAAGCGAAGTCAAGTTGCGGATCGCGCCCCTCGCGATAATCTTGCGGCGCGAAATCGACGTCGTAGTCGGGATCGGTGCCGTAGTTTTCGACGCCCCAGCCGACATCGGAGAACCAAAACGAGTACTCCGGTTGCGTCGTCAGCGTCCCGTCGACGAGATGGTGATACGGTTCGATGCCGATCACGCCGCCCCACGTGCGTTTACCGACGAGCGGTCCGAGTTTGTAGAGTTTGAAGCTGTGACTGAAGATGTCGCCGTCCGAACCGGCAAATTGATTCGTAATCGCGATCATCGGGCCGCCAACCGACTCCGGCGGATAGGGAACGGCTGCGCCGTATCGCGGAACGTCGTAACCGACGCGTTTGCGCGCAAGCTTTTCGAGCAAGAGCGGCGAGACGTGTCCGCCGCGATTGTAACGCACGTCGACGACCAATCCGCGACGGTTGAATTCGCTCAAGTATCCGCGATGGAATTCCGCGAAACCCCACGGTCCCATGTCGGGAATGTGAACGTAGCCGACGCGGCCGCCGGTTTTTTCGTGCACGTACTTACGATTTGCTTCGACCCACGCGCGGTAGCGTAACGATCCTTCTGATGCAAGCGCTTTGACGAGCACCGTGCGTTCTTCGTCTTTGCGGGTGCGAATCGTAATCGACACGTCTTTGCCCGCGGAATTGACGAGCAAGCGGTCCGGCGTCATGTCACGCGTCAAGCGGCGGCCGCCGATTGCCACCAGCACATCGCCTTCGTGAATGTCGAGTCCCGGCTCCGCGAGCGGTGAATCGGAATCGCGATTCCATGAATCTCCGCGATAGATCCTCGCGATCCGGTAGCCTTTGCGTTCGTCGTCCCATGCGAGCTCGGCGCCGAGAAAACCGCGCTGGTATTGCGGCGGTAGACGGTAATCGCCGCCGTATTCGTACGCGTGGGACGTCCCGAGTTCGCCTTGCATCTCCCAGATGAGATCGGAAAGTTCGGTGCGCGTGCGAACGCGCGGAAGCACGGCTTTGTAGCGATCGTAGACGCGATCCCAATCGATGTCGCTCATGTCTTCGACCCAAAACTGTTCGGTCTGCAAGCGCCACGCTTCGCGATACATCTGCGCCCACTCGTCGCGCGGCGCGATCTCGACGCTTGCGCGATCGAGATCGAGCCATCCGCTCTTACGCCCGGCCTCGCTCGCGGGTTTTTCCGGCTCTTCCTCGGGAAGATCGTTCGTCGCGTCGATCGCGCGCAATCGCTCGTGCGAACGATAGATCAGCGTATGCCCGTCGGCGCCGATGCGGAACTCGTGGACGTCATTTGCAATCGCGGCTTGGCGCAGCTGTTCGAAATCGTAGGCGTACAACGTGCCGAGCGTTTCATCGTCCTCGTCCTCGCGCCCGGCCGGTTTGATGCCCTGCACCGGAAAGCGCGTGTAAAAAACGCGGCCTTTGATCGCGACGATTTGTTCGTACTCGCCTTCCTCGACGGGAAACCCGAGCACGCGCCCCTGGATGCCGTCGAAGTCGATCTCGATGCGAAGATCTTCCGCCTTCCCGTTCTTTTTCTCGTGTTCGTCGTGCTCGTGGTCGTGATTGCGATGCACTGGACGCGGCTGCGGAACGAATGGCGAGGGGACGTCGCTTCGTAGCGTAACGACGAACGGACGCTGTGCCTGCGGAAAACTCAGGTCGAACTGCAACGCATCGTACACGGGATTAAAATCGCGCGTCGAGATAAAATAGAGATACTTTCCTTCGGGATCCCACGCCGGGGAATGATCCACGCGTAGCGGCGAGGTGACGTCGTTGACCTTCCCCGACTTCACTTTTGCGACGCGAATGATCGACGTGCCGTAGACGGGCCACCACGAATATGCGACGTAGCGTCCGTCCGGTGAAAACGTCAATCCGGTGACTCGCCGCGCGGGGCTCGTGTCAATGACGCGTACGTTTCCGTCCTCGATATCGAGCAGGCACAATTCGTGCCGGTGATTCGCAAATGCAATCGTGTCGTTCACCGGCGACACGGCCAGTTCCGTGGTGCGGCCGATATCGCCGTTGGTCAGAAGCTTCGGTTCGTCGGCAACGTCCGCGCGATGCAACGCGAGTTGCTCGTATCCGTTGCGGTCGGTCACGCAGACGAAGCGTTTTCCGTCTTTCAGCCACTCCGCGAGGCGCTCGCGCACGCGACTGCCGCCGGCATGTTGAATGACGGCGCCTTCAAAGAGGGGCATTGTGAACGCTTGTCCGCGCGAGACGAAAGCGACCCGCGTGCCGTCGGGGTGAGGCGCAAAATGCTCGAGCGACTCGGACGCAGCTTCGAAACGGCGAACCGTTTGCGGCTCAGCCGAGGGCGTATCGATCGCCACTTCGCGAACGGTGTCGTTTGCGATATCGAGCAGATGAATGACGCCGCCCGCACCGTAGACGATGCGCGTGCCGTCGGTCGAGGGGAAGCGCGCGTAGTATTCGGCTTCGTGCGAATGACGAGTGACATCGGTGCCATCCGTTGCGCACGAATAAATGTTGCCGATGCCTTCGTGATCGTCGAGAAAGAAGATCCGTTCGCCGATCCACATCGGCCACGCCGGATTGCCGGGCAGCGCGAGACGTTCGAACTCGAGCACGCCGTGCGTCTCAACCCAGATCTCACCGGCCGTTCCGCCACGATAACGCTTCCACCGCGCGGGATCGACCGCGTTGCGTCCGAGCACCATTGCGCCGGTAGGACCGAACGAATACGTCCGCGCGTGACCGACGTTGAGTTCGCGCGGCTCTCCGCCGTCGCGCGGAACCGCGAACGGCCGCGTCTCGCCTTCGAACCATGCGCGCGCATTCGCCGCAAAATAGATGTCCGACGCATCGGCGCTCCATCCAATGACCTGCGCGACGGTCGAACCGAGGAACGTCAAACGCCGCGGTTGCCCGCCTATTGACGGCATGACATAGACTTCCGGATTGCCGTCGTCGTTCGAAACGAACGCGATCCATTGGCCGTCCGGCGAGAGACGCGGCGTTGCGCATGTGCCGAAGCTCACCGTAAGCCGGGATGCGGTGCCCCCGGATGCCGGAACCGACCAAAGGTCGTCCTCGCAAACGAAAACGATGCGGTCCCCCGCGAGCGTGGGATAGCGGTAGTAGCCTTGCGTCATGACGAGCAGGGGTTTACGTCTTGCTCGATGCGTCTCTTGCACGTGGCGATTACTTTGTGTTACAAAGTAAGGCATGATCAATGCCCGTGCGCTCGCCGCCGTTCCTCAGCACGTTGCCATCATTATGGACGGCAACCGGCGATGGGCGAGGGAGCGCGGCTTGCCGATCGCCGAGGGGTACCGGCGCGGCGTCAATGCATTGCGCGGGTCGGTTCGGGCGGCCGCGGCGGCCGGGGTCGGCCGGCTGACCGTCTACGGATTTTCAACCGAGAACTGGCGGCGCGAGGCCGGCGAGGTCGGTCTCCTCATGCAGTTATACGCCGCGTGCGCGCAGTCGGAAAAGCCGGATCTCATCCGGCAAGGCGTCCGCGTCGAGATCATCGGCGAGCTGGACGCCTTCGCGTTTCCGGCGCGCGCTGCACTGCGGGACCTGGTTGAATCGACGAAGGGCGGCACGCGCATCACGCTGGCCCTTGCCCTGAATTATAGCGGCCGCAATGAGATCGTGCGCGCGGTGCAATCAATCGCGCGCGACGTCGCGGCGCATCGCATCACACCGGAATCGATCGATGAATCGACGTTGCGCGCGCGGATGTATGCGCCGCATGCCGCGGATCCCGATCTGTTGATTCGCACCGGCGCCGAGTTCCGCGTCTCGAACTTCCTTCTCTATCAGCTCGCGTACACGGAGCTGCTGACGCTCCCGGTCATGTGGCCTGATTTCGACGACGTTCAATTCGACGCAGCCGTTCGCGAATACAGCGACCGCCAACGCCGCTTCGGCGCATGACGTAGCACAGCGCGGCCTACTGGTTGATTGCGGCTTCGCGTCCTTCGTACAGCAGGCGGCCCAGCGTTCCGACGAGTGTGGCGCTGTTGAATAGCTGGTCTTCGAGCGGGACGAGTGCCGGCGTCGGCGTGCGGCGCTCGTATGGGATGATAACGCCTTCGCGAATGAACGGCGTCGTCTGAAATCCCGCGAGCGTTCGAAAAATCAACTCTCCGTAGAGGGCGTTTGCCCAACCGAATTCCTGACGCGTGAATCGCCAATAGCCGTCTGCGTAAAAACTCTCGTGCAGAAGGCCGGCTTCGCTGTCCGTTTCGGCAAGCGACGTGATCAGCTCGTCGATCGACGCGGGGTTTGTTTCCGTCAGGGCCTCGCCGATCATTCCGAGCGGCCAGACGTTGCCGTACGGCGTGTGCGGACTGCCCAATCCTTCGGCGTACCGTCCGCGGAAGTACCACGGATTGCGACGGCTCAATGCAAACGCGCGCGTGGCGCGGTACACCGGATAGTTCGCGGACGACCAATCGAGGTACGGCAACGTCGTGAGATTCGGAATGTTGGCGTCGTCCATCAGGTTGTAGCGACCGTATCCGTCCGTCTCATACGCGTACATCCACGTGCGCGTCTTTTCATCGAAGAGCATTCCGTATTGCTGGATCGCCATGAAGAGCGATTGTTCGAGCGTTAGCGCCTTCGTTGCAAGCTCACTATCGCCGTATCCATTCAGCGCTAATTGACGGATCTCGCGCAAGGCGACGACCGCGATCATATTCTGCGGAATGTTGAAGCGATATTGCACGGGATCGTCGGACGGGCGGAACGCACCCCAGATCAACCCGGTGCTCTCGTTGTAGCGGTCGTCGCTATACGTGCGGTATGGGTATATGTACGTGCTGCACCGTGAATGGTGCTGCTCGCAGCCATACGTGTACACGATGCGGCTCAGCGCGACATGGAATTCCTGCGTAAAGATCGAGCGGTCGCCGGTCTGTTGAAAATAGACGAACGCCAGCATCACGGGCCAGGCGATCGAATCAACCTCCCACTTCCGTTCCCACGGCGTGTAGTCGGCATTAAAAGCATTCGCAAACGGATCGAGATTGATTGCCCGCGCGTCGCGTTCGATGACGCCCGTAAAACGCCGTTGCAAAACCGGATAGTCGGTCTGGAAGCGGACGTACGGGATCGTCTGCGCCGCGGAATCGCGCAGCCACATCGCGGGGATATCGCCCGTTTGCACGTACGTCGTGTCGTCGTCTTCCGGAAAAAAATCGCGAAAGAGCGTATGAAAGAGCGACTCGGCCTCAATCGCGCGCGTGCGCTGACCGGTGAGCGGCACGATCAAACTCTGCGCGATCAATAGCATCGCGAGCGTGATTCGCAGCACCGGTATCCTTAGTCGTCGTCCGGCGCAACGGCAAGCGTGTCGATCTTTCCGTCCGGCGCGTAGCTGAGTGTCATCCAGAACTGCTTGTACCCGAAGGTCAGTCGATACTTCTCGAATGAGGTTCCGTTGACGGCCGTGCGATCGATGAACTCTACGAGCGTCAGCGCGCCGAGCGGCGAGAACGTCTGCTCTCCTTGGAATACTTGTTGCGGCGAGAGCGCTTTATTCAGCGAGGGGGTCAACCGGTTGCGGTCGATTTCGCCACTCTGGAACTCGCGAATCAGTTCTGTAACATCGTGCGTGACCGACGGATTTTCGTTTTCGGCGGGATGCTGAAAGTCCGCGACCAGCGCGCTGTCACGCGGCGGTTCGAGCACCTGAACGACGGTTTTGGTAAGTGGAAGAAGAAACGCGTCCCCTGCGTCTGCGAGCACCGCGATTTCGAGTCCGTCGTCGATCACGAGCGCATCATCGGCGCTAAATCCCTCGACGTAGCCGGGATGTTCCGCCGTTTTCCAACCGTACCAGTTGCGAATGTAAAAGCCGTAGCCGTAATGCGTCCGTTCGCCGCTGCTTAATCCTTGCGAGGCAGTCATTGCTTGAACGTTCGCAGCGGAAACGACGCGGCCGCTGCGCAGCGCTTCGAGCCAAGTAAGGAGATCGCGCGCGCTCGACGCCATGCCCGCCGATGCATCGGGCACGGGAAGCGACGTTTCGTGGAGTCCGAGCGGAACCGTAATATTCGTTTGCAAAAGCGTCGCAAAAGGAACGTGTGTCGTCGATTCGAGGAGCGTTCCGAGAAGATAGTAGTTCGTGTTGCTGTATTCGAACTGCGTGCCCGGCTGGAAGACTGGGCGTGACTGTAACGCCGTCTCGACGCTACGCGCGGAACCGTCGTAGGTGGGAAGTCCGCTCGTTTGCGCGAGCAGCTGTTGTACGGTTGCGCCGTGCGTCGACGTCTCCATCGACACCGTTCCGCGTTCGATCTGTTGCAGCACCAGCGCGGCCGTGAATTGCTTTGTCAGCGAGCCGATGCGATAGACGGTGTTCCCGGTGGCGTTGCCGTAACCGCGTGAGAGCAAGATCCGGCCTCTGCGTGCGATGCCGATCGAGAGACCTGAAATATGATCCGCCGCCATCACTTGCTCGACGACGGCATCGATCTTCTGGGACTGTGCGGCCGTAAGCGCGAGCGATGCGGCCAGCAAAGCACCGGCCAGCATGCGACCCACTTCCACGCGCGCGGCTGAAACCCGCGGCGCCCGGCGAACGTAGATGCGATATGAGTATCATCGGACTGATCTTTGCCGCAGCAATCGCCGGCGCACCGGCCGGTGCCGATTCCACCATCACGATTACGACGACGCAAGCAAACCAGTGGGCCGGGTCCACCGTCGACGTCGAGGCGTGGGATCGCCCCGAGATCAGCGTCGAGCAGGAAGTGAATAACGGCAATCCAGGCGACGTGAGTGCCGAAGTCTCGCGCAACGGGAAGTCGCTTACCGTAACTGCGGTTTACACCGGAGCGAAAAAGACGTACTTCTTCGGACTTGTGAAGGGGTCGTGGAACGAGTCGTTCCACTGGACCGTCCATGTGCCGGCGACGCGTCCGCTAACGGTCGATGTCAGCAATGGACGCGTTTCGATAACCAACGTCACGGCGCCGCTCGTTGCGACGACAAGTAACGGGCGCATCAGAATTGACGGCGCAGGTCCTATCCTCGAAGCGCGCACCGCGAACGGTGAAATCGATGCAGCGATCGGAACGCTCGCGGGCGGCCCGCCGAGCGTGAAACTTCGTTCCAGCAACGGACGCATCGCACTTCACGTGCCGTCCGCTTTTCGGACGCGTGTCGATGCGAGCACATCAAACGGGCACATCGATAATCCGCTCAGCGACGGAGGCGGGCCCGGCTCGGCAAGCGCGCGCACGTCGAACGGAAGCATCGAGATCACGGTCGGCTCCTAAAAGGGGCGTTTCGCCGGAGGCCACAATCCAAGGGATACTTTGGCGACTCTCGGTATCGACGCGCTGTTGCGCGACTTCAATGACGGACGGCCGCGCGGGCTTGCGCGAGCGATTTCGTGGTCGGAAAGCGGACGCGGCGCCGAGCTGGTGCGGCGGCTCTATCCGCGCACCGGCCGCGCGATGACGATCGGACTGACCGGGCCGCCTGGAGTCGGAAAATCGACGCTTTCGTCCGCACTGGTGAGGAAGGCTCGCTCGCTCGGAAAGACCGTCGGTGTCATCTCCGTCGATCCCAGCTCGCCGTTTTCGCACGGTGCATTGCTCGGGGATCGCATTCGTCTCACCGAGCATTTCGTCGATCCTGACGTGTTCATTCGCTCGATGGCGAGTCGCGGACACCTCGGCGGTCTTGCCGGTGCAACCGCCGATGCCGTGCTGCTCATGGATGCCTTCGGCCTCGACGTCGTCTTGATCGAGACCGTCGGTGTCGGCCAAAGCGAAATCGAGATTGCCGAACTCGCGCAAACGACGCTCGTCGCGCTGCAGCCCGGCAGCGGCGATTCGATCCAAGTAATCAAGGCCGGCATCATGGAAATCGCCGACATTTTCGTCGTCAACAAGGCGGATCACCCGATGGCCAATCAAATGCGCCGCGAGATTCGCGGGATGATGGAAATGCTGCAGTTTACCGGCTGGGTACCCGAACTCGTGACGACGCAAGCATTGTCGGGCGAGGGCATCGACGATCTCTGGAAAGCAATCGAAGCGCATGTCGTCTATTTGAACGAAACCGGTGAAATCGAAGAGAAACGGCGCGAAGCGTTTACACACCAGGTGCGTCAACTGGCGATGGGCCGATTGCAGAAGCGATTGCAACACGAACTGCACGACGTGCGGATCGACATCGATCCCTACGCGGCAGCCGACGCGTTGTTGACGCGGTTCAGCGCGTCGGAAGATACGGCGGATGCCGACGAGCCGCCCGCGCGTCCGCGCGCCATCGTCAAGGGGCTGACCTAAGTGCGATGATCGCGCTGTTCTGCGCTGTCGCGCTGCTCGCGCAAGCGCCGGTGCCGTCCGCTTCCCCCAGCGCAAACGAAGTCGTGTTTCGGGCGCTCGCGCGTCTGCATTCGTACGGCACACCGCCGTACGTCGTCTACATGACGGTGGAAAACGGCGAATATCATCGCATCGCATTTCGCGGCACCGACGAGATGATGAACGACGT